>CALFOZ010000124.1 GCA_937919205.1 uncultured Planctomycetia bacterium | reverse complement strand
CTGCCAACTCCAACGTGACCGCTATCACCGGTGGTTACGAGCACACCACTGTTATTAAAAACAGTGGCGTGCTTGCTTGGGGCAACAACACCTACGGTCAGACTAACGTTCCAGGTGCCGCCAGTTCCGGCGTTACCAAAATCGCGGCGGGCGCGTACCACTCTCTCGCTCTTACAGGTGGTTCACTTGTTGCTTGGGGTTACAACGCCCAAGGTCAATGCACCTTTCCTACTTCAACTCCAAACTCAAGTATTAGTGCTATTGCGGCGGGCTCTTACCACAGCCTGATTGTTAGAAATGGTACTGTTTTTGCTTTCGGATGGAACTCCTACGGTCAATGCAACCTTGGAGGAACTGGAACGGGATCTGGAGTTACTAGCGTCGCCGGCGGTTACGGCCACAGCGCCGCGCTTAAAGCTAGCGCGGTTCTTGCTTGGGGCGACAACTTTTACGGCCAACGCACCATTCCAACTACAGCCACTTTCAACATAACCGCTATCGCCTGCGGTGCTGATCACACCATCGCTTTGAACAGCAGTGGCAATGTGATTGCTTGGGGTAACAACTCCTACGGTCAATGTCTTGGAACCAACTCCCCGGGTTCGCCAATCACTACAACTGCAAATGGCACTGCTGTCAAAATCAATGGCGTCACACTCACTGGCGTTACCGCCATCGCGGGCGGTACCGATCACACTGTAGCTCTAAAAAATGGTGTCGCTCTTGCTTGGGGTACTAACACTAACGGTCAATGCTCTATTCCTACCTCTGCCACAAGCGGCGTTACCGCCATCGGTGCTGGTGAATACCACACTGTGGCCGTTGGGGTTGAAATCATTGATCCCTGCGACATCGATGGCAACGGAACACCCAACGCCGACGAACCTGGACCATCCACAACTTCGTGGCTCTTTCCAAACATCACCAGCACATTTGAAAATCCAGCCAACTGGAGCGCTGGTATTCCTGGCTATAACACGACTGCCAAAATTACTGGCAATCCACAAATCGAATTCGGTTGCGACAACTCGGTGAAAACCTTGGAGCTCAGCACTGGCTCCAGCAATTGGTATCCAGGCATGTCACTTAATTTAAATAGTCACAGCCTCACGGTCTACGGCGGTCGTATTGCGTTTGCGCCTGGCGCTGGCTCGTACCAGCCATACAGCGTCAACATTTCCGGTCCGTACTCCAACATTTATAATGGCGCGCCCAATGACACACTGCCATTGATCTTTGAATCCGATCACGCGACATGGAATATCAATTACACATCCATTTATTCAAATCGCATTGAACTTGCCACCATTGGATCAAGTCAAATCGACGTCAAGCTGAATAACTCAATCCTAAACACACGTGCCATCTCCAAAGGTGACGCAACTGGTGGCTCACGTCACATTGAACTGCTCAATAGTTCCATTGAAGACTTCGAAACTGGTCTCACTTTTGGGGACGGCATTTGGTTATCACTTGGCAGCGTGATGGATGGAGAGTACGACTATGCGCAAAACTTGATCAGGGCGAACGCCGTGTTCCAACCTGGTTCATTCCTTGATGCCTGGGGAAATCTTTCCTTCTCAGGTTCCGCTTCTTTCGGCGGCCAACTAGATCTTCATGCATTTCCTAGCGAATATCATGGCCGCTCAAAAATAACGGTGCAAGGCCCGTCGTTTAATTACGGCGCCGGTTCAAGCGCTGGCGACTTTGCTTTCATGAATGTCTATGGCAACAATTTCAACCAACCAACATGCCCTCCCCCACAATGCGCCGCCGAAGGGCTTATCACTCTGCAACTAAGCAATGGAAATTACAATGGTCTTGCCAGCATTGGCGGTCCGCTCTTCATCTATAACACAGATGGTTCCATTCCCGCCGAAGGCAACCTGTACACGTTGATCAGTTTGGATCCAAATTATCAAGGTGCCTTCGATCCCAACAACAACAAGTTCACATCCATTCGTTGGGTTGGTCAACCTCTGCCAAACGGACTCACGTTTGAACAAGTCTTAACCCAAAACGCATTGCAACTGTTGTGCAAGCGTGCGGCAATTGTGGAGCCCGCCCCAAGCAACACCACAAATCTTGCCAACATTCCAATTGCCGCCGCCAGCGCCGACTTCACCAGTGATGGCCGAGACGATGTGGTGAACCTGATTGTTGGCTCAAGCAATTCCGTGCAAATCATGAAGGACTTTGGAGACGGAACATTCACACAACTGCGCACGTTTGCGTTGCCTATTGCCGAAATTCCAAACGCGATCGCCGCAGGCAATGTTCAAGACAGCTCCATGCCGGAAATTGCTGTCACCTCAACTGTAAGTGGCGTGGGCTTTGTCACGCTCTACAACGCCACGGGCACAGTGATTTGGAGGCGCCAACTTGACAATAGTGAACGTCCAACGTGCGTGTGCACGTTGTCTCCAAATATCGCCAACAACGTGCCTGGCAAAGTCGCCGTGGGCATTGAAAAAACTTCTGCATTCACTACAGAAAGTTCATTCGCCACAACTTCGGGCAGTCTGAAAACGATGACCGCCACTACAACCACCGACACGCCGCTCGCGGGTGTCCCACGCACCGTGCGTGGAACCGATGTAAACGGTGATGACTTTGATGACGCGACCACAACTGGAGAACCAAGCACCACCACCGCACTGTCGCCAACAACTGGTGGCTTCATTCAACCAGTCACCATGACGGCCAATGGACCACAATCGCAATCTCCGCAATGGCTGAACTACGTGCCTGTGTCCATCGCTATCGGAGACATCGATCATGACGGCGTAAAGGATATTTTCGCCGCATGTAAAGACATTCCAGCCGCTATTCCTGCTTCAACACGCCCAGTTGCATGTTTCTTAAGCGGCTCTATCTCGCCCTCAAGTGGCTTGTACACCATGTCATCACCAACAGGAATTTCGGTTGGTCGACCCGTGCAAGGCAAAGCCATCACGCTTGTTCAGCGCAGTGATGGATATAGCCTCGCCGTGGCTTCCACCGATGGCGTGAACGACTCGGTTGATGTTCTTGAAATCAATACATTCACCAACGGAGGAATCACAGTTGGCGCGCAAACACAAATCGCCACCGGCGGAGGTGTGATTAGCCTGCTCACGTTGTTGGATACCAGCAGGCAAAAATTCGCCACCGTTCGCAATGTGGTAAGCGGTTTCGCGTCCAAGGACGCACGATCATCAAAGATTGCCTCCATGCGCGGCGAGAGTGGATTCACGACAAACGCTGTCATTGAATCAACGGGATATCTTGAATTTGCTTACGGAGACATCAACCACGATGGCCAGATTGACTCCGCCGATTTAGGAGACATGTTGAGCCAATTTGGACTACCTGGAAACTCCGATCTCAATGGTGATGGCAACACCGACTCGGCAGATCTAGGAGTATGGCTCGGTCTGCTTTAAGCGCGGTGAAAGTTCCAGACTTCACGCACTGCAAGTGCGGCTACATTTACCTTCATGTTGACCGATCCACGCATTCGTCGTCTGGCTGATCTTCTCATCCATCACTCCGTCAAACTCGCTCCTGGCGAACACGTTCTCATTGAAACATTCGATTGCCCCGACGAGATCGCGGTCGCGTTGTGCGAAGCGGCCAAAGTTGCCAAGGGCCACGCGCATGTGTCCGTGCGCCGCAATCAAATCATGCGCGCTTTGAACCAAGGCGCGGACGATGCACTGCGCGTGTGGGGCGAATACGACTTGGAGCGCATGAAAAAAATGCAGTGCTACATCGGTGTGCGCGGCGCCGACAATGCCAGCGAAATGCGTGGCATACCCGACGCGCAAATGAAATCACTTGGACGCTTGTACGCCAAGCCCGTGCACTTTGAGCAACGCGTCAACCACACGCGCTGGTGCGTTCTGCGCTGGCCCACTGCAAGCATGGCGCAACTTGCGCAAAGCAACACGCAGGACTTTGAGGACTTTTATTTCCGCGTGTGCACGCTGGACTACGCCGCAATGGACCGCGCCGCCGCGCCGTTGGTGGAGCGCATGCAACGCACCGACAAGGTGCACATCAAGGGTCCCGGCGCCACCGATCTGCGATTCAGTATCAAGAACATTGGCGTTGTCCCCTGTTGCGGCGACCGCAATATTCCAGACGGCGAGGTCTTCACCGCGCCCGTGCGCGACAGCATTGAAGGCGTTCTGCAATACAACACGCCCACCCTGCACAACGGAAATAGTTTCGAAAGCATCCGCCTTGAATTTTCCAAAGGCAAAATCGTCAAGACCGACTGCGCCTCTGGCGACAAGGCTCTGCTTGAAAGCATCTTCAACACCGACGAGGGCGCGCGCTATGTGGGCGAGTTCGCCATTGGTTTTAATCCGCACATTCTCGAGCCCATGAAAGACATTCTCTTTGACGAGAAGATCGCCGGCAGTTTCCACTTCACGCCCGGTCGTTGCTACGAGGAAACCGACAACGGCAATAAGAGCGACATTCACTGGGATTTAGTGTGCATTCAGCGGCCCGAGTATGGCGGCGGAACAATTTCTTTTGACGGCGAAGTGATCCGCAAGGATGGAATCTTCGTGGTCAAAGAACTTGAAGGCCTCAATCCAAATCGTCTCGCGTAAATCGCCGCGTCACTCTGGCGTAACTCTGGCGTCACTCTGGCGGCGCGGGCGGCGGAACCACTGGCTTTTTCTTCGGCGGCGGCTTTGCATCGGTGCCCTGATCTATGCTTTGCTCAATGCTGTCGTTGTAGTCGTTGATCTTCACCTTCAACTCCTCGGCTTGATCCATGGCTTTGCCGTAGGTGCTCTCGCGATGACCCACTGCTTTGGGAACAACGATCGGTTTTGAATCCGGTGTTTTTCCGCACGCCGCAAGCGACACCGTTGCCACAACACAAACGGACAACATGCTCACCGTTGAAACCACGCCGCGCAATGAACCCACAGTGTGCACAGGCAAAAGAAATGCCATGTATTTATCCACCACCGTTGGGTGGCGGCACTGATCCTCCCGCAGGTGCGGCGGTTGCAGGAGCATCCGCGGGCGCGGTTGGCATGATTGTCTTGGGCGCTGGAGGCGGCATGTCGGCATCTACCAACTCAACATCAAAAATCAGCGTGGCCTTTGGCGGAATCACGGGTGGACGACCTTGCTCGCCATACGCCATGCTCCATGGAATAATCAACTTGCGCTTCTCGCCAATTTTCATTGGCAACACGCCTTGAGTCCAACCTTTAATCACGCGGTCAAGGCGAAATTCAATTGGCTTGCCGCGATCAATACTGCTGTCAAATTTCTTTCCATCCACTAAATAGCCGCTGTAATTCACCTTCACCATGGAGTCGATTCCCTTTGGCGTGGCTCCAGTTCCTTCTTTAATCACAATCCATTGCACGCCGCCAAATTCTCCTTGCATTGGAGCTTCGGTGGCGTCGCCTGGCAATTTCTCCGCCACTTGATCGGAGACAACGCTTCCATCAATCGCGTTCACGCTTACAAGATGACTTTTTCCGCCTTGAAAGATTGAAATTTTCCAAATGGGTGGCTCCGCAAGCAGGTCATTGTCCACGTTGCCAACCTTTCCAGGCACCTTAATCAACGCGACTGCAACGGCATCCAGGGCGTCAAGCTTGGCAATTTGCATGTCACCAGTCTTTGCGTTCATCAACACTCGCACGGGCAACCCATTGTGCACACAAATAATTTCATAATCAACTTTGTCTTTGCCTTTCAGGATGCGCAAAGACATCACCTTGCCGCCCGTGATTTCAGCCGCGGCTTTCATTGCGCTGGCGGCGTCCATTTTAAATGTTCCAAGTTCCACTTCAAGTGTTTTTGGATCGGGTGGAAGTTGGGAATAATCCACATCACCCACTGGCGCCACTGTTCCACCTTGATCATTGGCAAGCGACACAAATGAGCACGCGCAGACAGCCGCGAACATTCCAACCAAACGCCTTGAAAGAACCTGCATGTGAATCTCCTGTTAAGTAGACAGATTAAGCGGACAATTGCCGCGCAAGAATGCTAATCAAAGATACCCAAATACGCCCAAACACAAGCGCGCTCCAGCCCCAACACAATCCCGCACAATCCACGCGCCAAGCATCAGCCGCCTGCGCTTTGGTTCGCCGCTAAAGCGTTCCTTGTTCGATGGCTTTCACTTTATTTAATCGACGCATGTGGCGCGGCTCGCCGCTGAAATTGGCCGCCAAATATCCGCGCACCATGTCCTCGGCAAGTGCCGCACCCACAATACGTCCGCCAAGAACCAGCACATTCATGGCGTCATGTTCCACGCCTTGATGCGCGGAATAATAATCCTCACAGTTGCCAGCGCGAATGCCCTTGATCTTGTTAGCGGCCACGCTGGCGCCAATGCCTGAGCCACATAATAAAATTCCTCGGTCCGCCTTGCCCGCCAAAATAACTTTGCTCAGCGCCAATGCAAAGTCCGGGTAATCATCTTCGCCGTCATAGGCGTGCGCGCCAACATCATTCACAATGTGTCCAAGCGAAGCCACCAACTTCTTCAGCGACTCCTTCAACTCAAAGCCCGCGTGGTCCGACGCCATCACAATATTCATCGGCCTGCTCCCGCCGCATTTTTGGCGATGGTCGCACGCACAACAGCGGCAACAGGTTCAGGCTCAAATCCAAATTTCTTCAACAGGTTCTTCAACGGCGCGCTGGCTCCAAATGAATTCATTCCAACAACCGCGCCATCAAGACCAACCCAGCGCTCCCAACCAAGCGGGCTCGCCATTTCCACCGCAATGCGAACGCGCATCTTCGGCGGCAACACGGAATCCCTGTACGCCTGATCTTGTTTCTCAAACAATTGCCAACACGGCATGCTCACCACACTGGTGCGAACACCTTCTTTTGCAAGCAAATCCTGCACTTGAATGCACAAATTCACTTCGCTTCCAGTGCCGATCAAAATCGCCTGCGCGTCGCCGCCCTTGGATTCGCTCACCACATACGCGCCCTTGGCACAACCGCTGGCCTTGCCATACACAGTGCGATCAAGCGTTGGCAAATCTTGGCGCGTCAATGACAACACACTGGTGGCGTGGCCGTGGCTCATGGCCGTGCGCCAACATTCCGCAGTTTCATTGGCGTCTGCTGGTCGGAACACAAGCAAACCAGGCACCGCGCGCAAACCAGGCAACTGCTCAATCGGTTGATGCGTTGGTCCATCTTCGCCAACGCCAATCGAATCATGCGTGAACACATAGGTCACCGGCATGTCCATGAACGCGCTCAAGCGCATGGATCCACGCATGTAATCGGTGAAGATCATAAAGCCACTACCGAACGGTCGCAGACCACTCAATGCCAGGCCGTTGCAAATCCCGCCCATGGCGTGCTCGCGAATTCCAAAATGTAAATTGCGCCCACCGTAACTTCCCGGCTGAAAACTTCCCGCGTTGCCATCAATGCCAGTCTTAGTGCTCGGCGTTAAATCCGCGGAGCCGCCAATCATCCAAGGAACTTTCTTGGCGATGGCATTCAGAACTTTGCCACCAGAAATTCGGCTGGCCATGCCTTTTGCGTCGGCGGGAAAAACCGGAATTTCCGAATCCCATCCAACGGGCAACTCATGTTTCCACATTTGCTGTAACTGCGCGGCCAACTCTGGAAATTGCTTGGTGTAATTGGCAAACATGGTCTTCCACGCGGCATTCGCGTCTTTTCCGTGCTTACCCACGCCATCGCTAAAGCGTTGCAGCACGCCATCGGGCACCAAAAATTTCGCGTCCTCTGGCCAGCCATACAACTTTTTCGCCTTGCGAATTAAATCCTCGCCAAGCGGCTCGCCGTGCGCGGCGCTGGTGTCTTGCCGCTCGCTTCCAAAACCAATATGGCTGTCAACAACAATCAAAGTTGGTCGACCCTTTGTCTCGCCGGCCACGCCAAGCGTGCGCACGATCGCGTCCAGATCATTGGCGTCGCCAACACGCAACACATTCCATCCATACCCCAAATAGCGAGTGCTTGGATCATCGCTGTACGCAAGATCCGTCTTGCCTTCAATGGTGATGTGGTTGTTGTCGTAAATCCAAACCAAATTGTCCAATTGCAAATGGCCCGCGATACTTCCAGCCTCGCCACTTATGCCTTCCATCATGCAACCGTCGCCACAAATCGCGTAGGTGCGAAAATTAAAAATCTCAAAGCCTGGTCGATTGAATGTCGCGGCCAACCATTTCTCCGCCATCGCCATTCCAACAGAATTCGCCAAGCCTTGCCCAAGCGGACCCGTGGTTGTTTCCAAACCACTTGTCCAACCATGCTCCGGGTGTCCCGGGCACAAACTATCGAGTTGTCGAAACGCCTTGATGGCCTCAATAGGAACCGCGGGCTTGCCCGTCAGCTTGCCGCTCTTGTCCACTTCTTGCGTGCGCGACAAATGCAACAAACTGTAAATCAACATGCACGCGTGTCCATTGCTCAACACAAATCGATCGCGATTTGGCCACAGCGGATCGGCGGGATCAAACTTTAAAACATTTTGCCACAGCGCATATCCAACAGGCGCCAAAGCCATGGGTGTTCCAGGGTGGCCACTGTTGGCGGCTTGCACCGCGTCCATGGACAAAGTGCGAATCGTGTTAATGGCAAGCGCGTCAATTATTGGCACATCGCCAGGAGTTCCGGCAAAAGTTGTGGCTGATGTGGATGGCGTGGAGGCGATGGTCATGAATAAATTCCTTATAAAGTTTGAGGACTTTCAAGAGTAGCGACGAAGTCATTTTTTTTCATCTTTGATCTATATTTTTGGCTCACGCACATCAAATCTCAATGAGGCGGCTATCATCTACGCACTCAAGGAATCATTATGAATACACCATTCCCACGCACGTTTCATCAAACCATTGTCGCTTCATTTATTTTGTTTGGATGCACCACGCTCTCCGTGTTGGCGCAAACCTCGCCCAGCGCTCAACCCCCGGTTACTCCGGCCAAGCCAGCAACCGCGCCGGTACAAACCCCCGCCAAACCCGCCGCTACAAAGCAAAATTCCAATGCGCCGGTCCGCATCGCTCCCGCACAACAACCCATGAATGGCCAAGTGGGAAACAATCCCCTCGACACCAACCAATCTGTTCCAACCAGAATCAATCCCAATACTCAAGCTTCCACATCCCAACCCATCAACGGCCAAGTGGGAAGCAATCCCCTGAACTATAATGAATCGATTCCAACAAGCCAAGCGCAAAATACACAAACGAGTGAATCAGACACCGTTCCTGCGGGAGTGGGCTACAACAACAAAGGTGGAATTGTAAATTCAAATACACTGCAATCCGATGCACTTCAAACAGTGCACTATCACTATCATTACAACAGCGCAGGACAGCCGATTGCAAATGCTCCAGCAGGATACGCGCCAGCAACATACGTAAATCCCGACAAGCTCGATCAATCCGCTCGGGGTAATAACAATTCATCCGGACATGAAAATAGTGAGTACAACTATGCCCTCAATAATGATGAAGGCGGCATGTACCAATACCAAACCAACAACTGGAATCCAAATTCACGTGTGGGCCCAGGCGGAAATGGTGGCGGGACTGGCGTGAATGCCACTTGGAACCCTTATTTAAATAACGGAGCCGGCATGCTCACATATGGTGGAGCCGGCGGCGTTGAAGGATTCAACGACTAATTCTCAAACTCCGATTTCAACCTGAATGAGGTTCTTCAGATCCCGAATGTGAATTGGAAAATTTATTGGATGCGCCCGTGGGCCAATTCACCAACTTCGCAATTAGAATTGCGGGATACAAAACTCCAATAATTCCCTCGATAATCGACGTACTGCGCGCGCGCGCGGACACTGGAACTAAATCACCGTATCCAATCGTTGTGAGCGTTGAAAAACTAAAGTAAAGAAAGTCATGCCAAGCGAATACTTGCCCGGGCAACGCGCCATTCACATTTGATTGGTACGCCCCTGAGGTTTGTTCACTGATGCGATGGTGAATGACACTAAACACAATTCCAATCAGCAGGTAAACAGAAATGCCCCCATAGATTCGATCGGGTTGCGCTGCCTCTTTTCGAAAAACCGCGAATGCGACCAGAATTGTGGAATATGAGTAATAAATCACCACGAAGAAACCGGGCCATCCAATTAAAGCGTTGGATATTTCCAAGTGATTGACTGAATAGGCGCCATAGATAAAGACACTTAATGCCGCAAAGGTAATAATAATTCCAGTCACTCCCGCCAATGAAACAACCCCGATCGCCGGCAGAAGTGTGAACACAGCAAGACCCCAAATCGTGGCGTGCGTGTCTTGGGTCACCATAAATGGATATACCCAAAGCAGTACCCCCAATGCAATAAACAAAGGAAGACAACGATTTCGAAGCCAACGCATGGGATTGAGAACGTCCTCGAATTTGTTCGTCCGATTGCGAACAGTCTTGTGGCTTGGTTGCGTCGGCGGTTGCAATTCGTGACTCATAATAACAGTATCGACCGCATTGCTTGACAATGCAAATGAAATCCATTTTCCAAATGCGATCAGAAATGCGATGTAATGCAATGCAACATTGCATTCAAAATCAGTTCAATGGCGCCGCGTTGTTGGCATCCGTCAAAGCAAATCATTCAAGCGTGTCAATTGCGTTGTAGAAGAAGTTGCAATAAGGGATCACACTTCCTCAAAATCCAAATCATGCGCAAATGGCTCTGGAAGTCGCCACACCGCAATCAAACCAAGCGCCACAACCACTGACGCAACCCAGGCGGCCGCCCCAATCATTCCGGCTCCAGGCGTAAGAAATTCCCACGCCGTCACCATGATCACGGCGGCGCCGCGCACTAAATTAGGCGCCACGGTGGCGGCCGTGGCGCGCAAGTTTGTACCAAACGATTCGCCCGCGATGGTGACAAACACCGCCCAATATCCTGTGGCGATTCCGGCGGCGAATGTCCATGAATAAAATGCGAATGCGCTACCACCACCAAAAGTCAAAAGCCCCGCGATTGCAATTGCCAGCACGATTATAAAAATCGACACCGCGGCTCTGCGGCTTTGCAACCATTGACTCAATGAACTACTGAGCAAATCACCAATCGCCGCGCCGGCATATCCGCACATGATCACCGTGGGTGGACGCACTGGCTCACTTAGTCCAAGACCACGCGCCAATTCAGGCGCGAACACAAAAATAATTCCGCCCACAAACCAAATGGGCGTGCCTAGCAACACCACGCACGCAAAGCGGCGCAAGCGCTCCAGTGGAAAGAACAACATGCGCGGATCGCCGCGTTTCTTGTTTCTCTGCGCGGTGCGCGAATATATTCCGCTTTCCACCACACCCAAACGCAACGCCAAAAGCGCGAAGCCCATCACTCCACCAATGATGTACGCGTGGCGCCACGCAAAATTCGCGCCAACCACGCTCGCCACAATCGGACCAAACATTCCCGCGAATGCGATGATCATTGTGCCCCAGCCCCGATGTTTTTTGCCTAGCAATTCGCTCACCAAAGTCACGCCCGCTCCCAACTCGCCCGCCAATCCAAAGCCCGCCACAAATCTCAGCGCCGCATACATGGGAACACTGCCCACAAAGCCGGTCAACAGATTGGCCGTGGAATACAGCGCGATCGAACCAAACAAAGTCGTCAATCGGCCGCGACGATCGCCCAACATTCCCCAAGCAAATCCGCCCAACACCATGCCCACAAGTTGCGCATTGAAAATGGCAACCCCAGCGCTGGTGATGTCACCAGTTGCAAATCCAAATGTTACTTGAAATAAATGCCCTATGCGCTCCCAGCCCGTGATCGAAGTGCTTGGATCCGCTGGCAGTAATCCCAATCCACCCGGACCCAAACTGGCAACGCGCACAACACTAAATATCACCAGGTCATAAAGGTCCACGAAGTAGCCAAGCGCGGCAACCGTGACAGCCAACCAAGGCGTTGCCCGCGCGCCATTTTGAACAACTGAAAAACTATTCGCGGATTTGGTCACGACAGAGTTGTACAACAAATTTGCAATTGATTGCAATGCGCGACAGATTGGATACGCGAACAAACAAAGAAACAAACACGCGCTAAAAATACAAAACAAAAATCCAAAATAAAAAAAGAACACCCCGACTCGAGATCGGGGTGTTCAAACAACCGGTATTCATTGCTGAATACCGGATGAATTTCTTTTGAAATGAACGTTTGGACGCCTTGGTTCTAAGTTGCCTTAGAGATATCCGTCGCCATGGGTTACCCCACTTTGACGGGCGAGAAATGTGTGAACGGATCGCATCAGCTGAGATCGCTCTCAGACAGACGTCTATAAAATCCTATAGAAAGGAGGTGATCCAGCCGCAGGTTCCCCTACGGCTACCTTGTTACGACTT
>CALFOZ010000123.1 GCA_937919205.1 uncultured Planctomycetia bacterium | reverse complement strand
GGTAGGTGTTGGCAGATTGCGTGCATGAGCAATCAGGTGTAAGAGAAATATAATTTTTTGAGAATGCACTTAAGATGCATCCCGCCATGAATACAAAGTCAACCACTGATTCTGCCTCGAATTGGCGTAGGTCTTATTTATGTTGTGCAATACTGGCGCACTGTATTTCTTTCAGCGCGATTGCCGATTCATTCAGCGCGCCCGAAATTCCAAAGCCACTGAAGTCCAAGGACCTGAAAAATTGGATGAAGGACGCGGCCCCATCGGATACGGAGCGCGTGAAATGCGAGCAAGCGTTCGACGCGTATGTGGATCAGTGGCAACTGTTGCGCGACCAAACCATTCGCCCCGCGCAAGCTAAACATGACGCGGCTCTTAGCGCGCACCAAGCAGTTGAAGAAGCGGTTGAAGTGCGCCAGAAAAATCCAAGCGAAGTTGCGTGGAGCCGCACGGTCGCAAGTGCCTACGACACCATTGGAAACATGGAGCGCGCCATGTTTAGCGCCATGCGCGAGTCGCAAACAAATGAATCGCAACAAGCCAAAGTGGATCGATTTGCGGCGGCGCGCGCACGCAAACGCGCGAACGCCGTGGTGCGTGGTGTGCCATTAAATTTGCCCAGTGTTCCCAAGGTTCCCAATCTTGCCGAGGAAAACCTTGCGGCTATAGATAAGCGTTCGCGAGAGTGGGAAGTTTCCGCCACGCCATTGATTGAGCGCATTGCCTCCGCAAGCTTGGACAATAAATCCGCGGACCGAATAGAGGAATTGAAGCGCAAACTGATCACCAGCGAACGCGCCGCGGTGCGCGACATTGCGGCGCAGTTGCCGCCAGAGACCGCGCGAAAATATAAAGCGCAATTTGCGCGCAAGGCATTGGCTGGTTTATCCAGTTGGAGTCCGTTTGCGTTCACTTCGCCAGACGCGCTTCGCAAGCAACTTGCCGACGCCAATCGCGCGGCGCAAGAAAATACATCCGCCCTTGCCAAGATTGATCAGTGGCAACAGCAACGCGATCAACTTGATGACGCCGCGCTTGACGCGCTGACCGCGGAAAATTTTTCCTCTGAAGCCATGCAGGACATGAATGCAAAGTTCGCGCAGATGAACGCGGCCAGCATTTCCGATATCGCCCAGGCCGCGAACATGCCCGAGTTGGGTTCCGCGAATGAAGCCATGCCCTTCACATTTGAAGGCGGCGATGGCGACGGCGCAATTGATTTGAGTGAGTTGGGCAACCAAGGTGGCGCGATGATGGTTACGAGTGCGAGTAACACGCAAGTCATTGGCGGCATGAGTAGTGGAATGGGCGGAACTCTTATTGCGACCAATGGAAACGCCATGCCCGAAGGCGTAATGCAGGGCGCCAAGACAATGATGGTGATTACATCAACAGGTGATGATGGCGCGGCGAACATGGGCGTGAGCGCGAATGTGAGCATGAACATTCAAATTGGCGATGGCGGCGATGGCGAAATGACGCCAGAACTTGCTGAAAAAATTGCCGAGCTTGTGAGAGAGAAAGTGGGCGAACATGTTGGGGCGCAAGTGGACGCCAATGTTGGGGACCAAATTGATGCCCAAATTGATTCGCAAGTTGGCGCGGCAATCGCGCAGTCCATGAATCAATCTGGCGGCGCACGCGATGCTGGTAATGGCGCACCGGAGATCATGAATAATCAAATGCCGCAAGACATGTTTGGTGGCATGCGCCAATTCCGCGCGCTGAATCGCCAAGACATAGAACAACTTCGTCTGCGTCTTGCAGTACCAGACGCTCAGCGCGCCGTGTGGGATTCGCTAGCCAATGATTTACTGCAAAGCAACTCCGAGTGGAGCAAAAATAAATCTGGTCCAGGCACCATGTTCTACATGCCCCAGCCTGGCGAGGACATGGCTGCGTTCATAAAGAAGTCGCAT
>CALFOZ010000122.1 GCA_937919205.1 uncultured Planctomycetia bacterium | reverse complement strand
CGACTAGTTTTTCATACACACTCACTGCCATTCCTGCTCCAGGGGCCATTGCGCTTGTTGGGTTGGCTGGTTTAGTGGCTCGTCGACGCAAGGCTTAATTCATTTCGGTTTTCACTTTCATGTGACTTCAAACCCCGGTGCGAGCATCCCTCGCATCGGGGTTATTCTTTGGCGACTTGTTTCCCATGAATATTCTTGGCCTATCAGCATTCTTTCATGACAGCGCCGCCGCCCTGGTGCGTGATGGAGAAATTGTGGCGGCTGCGCAAGAGGAGCGCTTCAGTCGCCGCAAACATGACGAGCGATTTCCAACGCACGCCGCGCGCTATTGCCTAAGCGAAGCCGGCATTGACGCCAGCCAACTTGACGCGGTGGTGTTCTATGAAAAGCCACTGCTGAAATTTGAGCGCATCTTGGAGACATCGCTGGCGTTCGCGCCGCGCGGGTTTGGTTCTTTCCTGCGCAGCATGCCACAGTGGCTGCAAAAAAAACTTCATCTTCCGCGGGAAATCGACGCGGGTTTGGGCGGCAACTACACCGGTCCCATTGTGTTCACCACGCACCATGAGTCGCATGCCGCAAGCGCGTTCTATCCAAGTCCATTTTCAAGCGCCGCCATTCTTACGCTGGATGGCGTTGGTGAATGGACCACCGCAAGTTGGGGCGTGGGCAACGGCAACACCATCACGTTGCACGAGGAGTTGCGATTTCCACACTCGCTAGGTTTGCTCTACAGCGCGTTCACTTTTTATTGCGGCTTTCGCGTGAATAGTGGTGAATACAAATTAATGGGACTGGCGCCGTTTGGTCAGCCGCGCTACGCCAATATGATTCTTGAAAAAATTATGCGCTTGAATGATGACGGTTCATTCTGGCTTGATCAACGCTATTTTAATTACTGCGCCGGCTTGACCATGACTAGCCGCGCCTTTCATAATTTGTTTGGCGGTCCGCCGCGCAATCCTGAAAGCCGTCTCACGCAACGCGACATGGATTTGGCGGCCAGTATTCAGGCCGTGACCGAGGAGATTGTGCTACGCATGGCAAGATATGTGCATGCAAAAACAGGCCAGCGTAATTTGTGCTTGGCCGGTGGCGTGGCGCTGAATTGCGTGGCCAACGGGCGCGTGCTTCGCGAGGGACCATTTGAAAAGTTGTGGATTCAGCCGGCGGCGGGTGATTCTGGCGGAGCGTTGGGCGCGGCACTTTTGCATTGGCACGGCGATCAACCTGGACATTTGGGCAACGCGCGCCACCCGCAACCCACGGACTCACAGCGCGGCTCCTATTTGGGGCCAGCGCACAGCGACGCCAACATTTGTGGCGCGCTTGACGCGCTTGGCGCCGTGTATGAAAAACTACATGAGGATGAGTTGGTCCAAGCCATCGCGGCGGATCTTGCGGATGGAAAAATAGTGGGGCACTTTTTTGGTCGCGCTGAATATGGTCCGCGCGCGCTTGGGCATCGCTCCATTCTGGGTGATCCGCGCGACGCCACAATGCAGCGGCGCATGAATGTGGCGATTAAGTTTCGTGAATCGTTTCGGCCATTCGCGCCCGCGGTGTTGGCGGAAAAACAAAGCGAGTGGTTTGATTTGCAAACCGATAGTCCATACATGTTGTTGGTCGCGCCCGTTGCAAAGCAACATGTGCTTGCGCCCGAGCCCAACGCGCCTAAGGTTGCTGGCATTGATTCGCTCAAGCAAATTCGTAGTGTTGTTCCGGCTATTACCCACGTGGATTTTTCGGCGCGCGTGCAAACCGTGCACGCCCACACATCACCGCGATTTCACGCCATTTTGCAGGCATTTGAGCGGCGCACAGGTTGTCCGGTGTTGGTGAACACCAGTTTCAATATTCGTGGCGAACCCATTGTTCACGATCCTGGCGACGCCTATCGCTGTTTCATGTTCACCGACATGGATGTGTTGGTGGTGGGCAACCAACTCTTGCGCAAACAAGCCCAACCTTCCATGCCAGGCGCCGAGGCATACAAGCGATCTTTCAAACCAGATTGATGCATGAACACATGTATGCTTGACCCACTCACGCAACACTTGATGCAGGAATTTACCCATGCGACGACGATCATTTCTTTCTGAACTCTTCAGCTTTGTGATTTCTCACAAGACCTACTTGTTAATTCCAATCATTGTGGTTCTGCTTTTGGTGGGCGCGTTGATTATTTTGGGCGGAACAAAAGCCGCGCCATTTATTTATACGTTGTTTTAAGTGTCGCGGTTGAAAGTATCGCAGTTGGAAGTGTTGCTGTTTAAATAATCGCGGTTGGAGATGTTTCCGTTTGAAGTATTGCTAGGTATTGCTCAACAACTACTCATGGAGCGCGCAACTTGATTATTGTGAATTGGAAACCCAA
>CALFOZ010000121.1 GCA_937919205.1 uncultured Planctomycetia bacterium | reverse complement strand
AATCTTTACACCGACCAAGTCATCACAGGCTCTAACGTGAACGCCATCGGCGGGATCGCTCGCAGTTTGTCCGACATTCGCTTTGCCTTCTCGTTCGACACGCAGTCGTACTCAGTGTTCGACTCAATGTATTCCGGCTCGCTTCTCACTGGCGCAACGGGCATGCAATACAACGCGTACTACTACAACAATTTTCCAGGCGAACCAAATGATGCCTTAGGCGTTTGGCGCAACGGAGACGAGAGCACCCGATTTGCGCCAGGATTCTCCTCGCATGTGTTCACGTCCATCCCCGCGCCTGGCGCGGCGGCTTTGATCGGACTTGCAGGCATGGTGGCAAGCCGCCGTCGACGCAACTAACTCACACAAACTTGGTTACTCGTTGGCCGTGTAAACGCACGCGGCCCGCGAGTTCCCAGCCCCTCGCACTCACAAGGTGCGGGGGGCTTTTTTTTGGAAACGTCTTTGTGGAAATTGTGTGGCACACCTTGCAACTTTGCATGCAACCTGTTTGGCGCCGCCAGTCATAAAAACTTCAGAATTTCGGCCGTGATTTCTAAAGTAGTCCGCGCAGCCAATAGCGTGCAATGACCATGGAGGGAGTTGCATGACATATAAGTTGGTATATAATCCAAATTGGTCTAAGGAACCGCGGCGCAGTCTTCGTTGGATGGGATCTTCCCTGAACGATCTTCGCGCATGTTCAGCGGATGTTCGAAGAGCCATTGGCTTTGAACTGGATGCTTTGCAACGCGGCGTTGATCCCGAAGATTGGAAACCCATGTCCACGGTTGGACTTGGCGTGTGTGAAGTGCGGGTTCATATTGGCGGCGAACATCGGGTTTTGTATGTGACACGATTTGCGGATGCAGTACACGTGCTTCACGTATTTCAAAAGAAGTCGCGGCGCACCTCGGCGCGTGACCTTGAATTGGGGCGAGTGAGATATCGGTTGGCACTTCAGCGGCACATGAATCGCAAGGATGAAATATGAGCAAGCACATGACAAAATCAAGCGGCAATGTATTTCAAGATCTTGGCTTCAGCGCGGCGGAGTCCGCAAGCTTGGCAATTCGCTCTGGCATGATGATTGCCCTTCGCGAACACATACGCCACCAAGATTGGACGCAAGAACGTGCCGCAAAAACGATGCGGGTCACTCAACCGCGCATCAGCGACTTGGTGCGCGGGCGAATCGATCGCTTCAGCGTGGATTCACTGATTGAGCTTTTTCACGCCTGCGATATGCGTGTTCGCTTTACGGTGAGCAAGCACAGCAAACGCGTGGCGTAAGGAGAGCGTTTCAGGTTGTGCCAAGTGCACAAATGGAACGCCTTGCAAACTTGCGTATTGGGTCTGCGCACATTGTGTGGCGTAACTTGCAACTTTGCATGCAATGTTGAAATTGTGCGGAGCACGGGCGAGTTACCAACCCTTGTCAAACATGTGCAATAAGCGGGCAATGAATGTGTATTTGCATTTTCGCAAATCACTTGGTGCGCAAGCAACATTTGCATAGCGCACGCCGTAGTGGGTTCTATCTACTGAACATGGTTGGTTGCGGTTGCGTTTCGCCCGAAGACCCCTATTGAGAAAGTTGAATAATGAAATTGAATAGCAAAGACGTATCGTGGAAAAACCTGATGGTAAAGATTGCGTGCGTTGTTTTGATGGCGAGTTCCGCGCGCGCCGCCACTACATTTTCCTACACCGATCAATGGACCAGCGGCGGTCAAGGCGTGTTGCGCGCCAGCAACGACACCGGCGCCGCCGTGACCAGTTGGACGCTTGAGTTTGATTGGGGCGCGAACATCACCAGCATTTGGAATGGCAGTATTCAAAGCAAAGTGGGCAATCATTATGTTGTGGTGAACACCAGTTGGAACGGCGCGCTTGCCGCGGGCGCGTCCACGGAAGTTGGTTGCGTGTTCAACACCAGTGCGCCGGGCGTGCCCCCCACCAATTTGGTTTTTAGCGCGGGAAACAGCGGCGGAACTGGCGGTGGTACTGGCGGTGGTACTGGCGGTGGCGGAACAATTTCCGCGCCCGTGATTACAAGCGCAACCAGCGCCAATGCCAGCGTGGGGAATTTATTTTCTTATCAAATCAATGCAAGTGGAACGCCAACTTCGTTTGGCGCAACAAGTTTGCCCGCGGGTCTTGCTGTGAACACCACAACGGGTTTGATTTCTGGAACGCCGACCACCGCCGCAGTGACCAACATTTCTATAACCGCCACAAATTCCGCAGGCACGGCCACGGCTGTTCTTGCGCTCACGGTTACGCAGTCATCGCAATGCCTTGGCGACTTGAACGGCGACGGTACGGTGGACAGTTCTGATATGGGTGATTTGTTGGGTTCGATTGGCCTGGGTTCTACCAATGATTTAAATAGCGACGGCGTGACTGACAGCGCCGACATTGGAGTGCTACTTGGAGTGTGGGGTTCATGCACACCCGTGATTGATCCAGTGGGCTACGACAAAATGCCAACGGTGGAGCAACGCAAGATTGTTGGCTACTACCCAAACTGGGGCATCTATCAAAAGAATTTCCCCGTGACCAAGGTGCGCGGTGACAGAGTGAATGTGATTAATTATGCGTTCTTAATTCCGCTTGATCGCACTATGCCTTCGGCGTGGAACAGAATTGTGTCGAGCTATCGCGGCTGGACGTACACCAACTACGCGGCGTACTTACAGCAACCCGCGGGCACAACGCTAAGCGCTGGTGTTGGGTTGTTTGATGAATGGGCCGATGCTGGCGCGGACACTGCGCCCGCGGCTTTAACCATGTCGCCCGCGTATAAATCCACCAGCAACTTTGGTCAACTGCAAACATTAAAGGCGGCCAACAGCAAACTTCG
The DNA here is from genome assembly GCA_937919205.1 of uncultured Planctomycetia bacterium. GTDB lineage: Bacteria > Planctomycetota > Phycisphaerae > Phycisphaerales > SM1A02 > SYAC01. The sequence continues at coordinate 351 of CALFOZ010000121.1, read as the reverse complement.
CACAATGATTTCCATTGGTGGTTGGACATTGTCTACGCCGTTCTTCAGTATTGCGCGCGACGCGCAGAAGCGCGCGGACTTTGCCAAGAGCGCGGTATATGTGGTGAAGCGCTACGGCTTTGATGGCATTGATGTTGACTGGGAATATCCAGGCGGCGGCGGAATTGATCAAAATGGAATTAGCGACCCAGCCACCGACGGCGACAATTATTTACTGCTCCTACGTGCGTTGCGCGACGAGTTGAACAAGCAAACTTTGATTGATGGTAAAACCTATTACTTGTCCATCGCTGGTCCAGGAGGCGACACCAATATCTCACGCATGGATCCCAAGAAGATCGCGGCGATTGT
>CALFOZ010000120.1 GCA_937919205.1 uncultured Planctomycetia bacterium | reverse complement strand
CAACGCTCGATCGCAGATGCAAGCGCCACCTTCGTGCGTGTAGGCTTGCCGCATCAATATGACGAGCGCCGCAAACACATTAAATAAAGACGCTCTTGAAATTGTGGTGGCCACCGATTGCGGTAGCACAACCACCAAGGCCATCATGTTGGAAAAAAAAGACGGACACTGGCGCCAAACTTTTCGCGGTGAGGCCCCGACCACGGTGGAAGAACCATTGGCCGACGTGACCATGGGCGTCACCAACGCCGTGATGGAGTTGCAAGAACTTTCTGGCCGCAGACTGATCGATGACGATGGAAAAATAATTCGCCGCACTTCGCGCAGTGACCCAATTGGTTGCGACGCGTATGTCAGCACTTCAAGCGCGGGTGGCGGTTTGCAAATGATGGTGGCTGGCGTGGTGAAAGAAATGACCGCCGAAAGCGCCAAGCGCGCGGCGTTAGGCGCGGGCGCGATTGTGATGGACACCATCGCGGGCAATGATCGGCGCAAACCGCATGAGCAAATTCAACGCATCCGCGAATTGCGCCCCGACATGGTGTTGATTTCCGGCGGCACCGACGGCGGCGATCAGCGCAAGGTTGTTGAAATCGCGGAACTGATCGCGCCCGCCAAGCCGCGCCCGCGCTTTGGCGGCGAGTATCAATTGCCGCTTATTTATGCTGGAAATCGCGAAGCCGTGGCCGCCATTCGCAAAGTGTTTGACGCGCCTGGCTTTGATTTGTCAGTTGTGGAAAATTTGCGCCCAACGCTAGAGCGCGAAAATCTTGGTCCAGCGCGCGAGAAAATTCACGACGTGTTTCTGGAGCACGTGATGGCGCACGCGCCCGGTTACGACCGCCTGATCAGTTGGTCTGACGCGCCCATCATGCCAACGCCTGGCGCCGTGGGCGACATTCTGCAGGACATTGCCAAACGCCGCGGCATCAACGCGGTGTGCGTTGACATTGGCGGCGCAACCACGGATGTGTTCAGCGTGTACGACGGCGTGTTCAATCGCACGGTCAGCGCGAATTTGGGAATGAGTTATTCCATTTCAAATGTGTGCGCCGAGGCCGGCATGGACAACGTGTTGCGTTGGGTGCACGTGGACATGGATGAGCGTGAACTACGCAACCGCGTGAAAAATAAAATGGTGCGGCCAACCACGATTCCGCAAACGCTCGAGGCGCTCATCTTTGAGCAAGCCGTTGCGCGCGAGGCGCTTCGACTTGCGTTTGTGCAACATCGATCGTTCGCCACAAATTTAAAAGGCGTGCAACAACAGCGTACCGTGGGCGATGTCTTTACCCAGCAAGACGCGGGTGCCAGCCTTGTTGACCGCATGCGCATGGATTTGCTGGTGGCTTCTGGCGGCGTACTCAGTCACGCGCCGCGTCTTGAACAAACCGCCGCAATGTTGCTTGATAGTTTCGAGCCCGAAGGTTTCACCGAGCTCGCCAAGGACAGCATTTTTATGATGCCGCACTTGGGCGTGTTCGCCAGCGTGCATGC
>CALFOZ010000119.1 GCA_937919205.1 uncultured Planctomycetia bacterium | reverse complement strand
TGGTCGATATTGCTCGAGCAATCCACCAGGACCATCCCACACTTGGTGCGCTCGCAAATACGGCGTGTGCACCAAAATATAAAGCGACTCGCAACCCGCGGGCGCTTGATTGGCGTCACTGCGGCTTGGAACGCACACATACAACGATGGATCGCGCGCGGGAATTCCCTTGGCGTAAATATCATCAAACTCCTGGATGGAGTCGCCGCTGAACATGAAGTTGTGATGCAACATGTGGTCGTATTGGCGGTTCAATCCCAGATACAACACAACGCCACTGCACGCTGGCGTATATTTTTTGGCGATGCGCTTCTGCTCGCGCGCGCCGCCAACCGAAGAAACCAAATCGCGGTACGTGCGCTGAACATCGCAGTTGCTCACCACCACATCAGCCAACAATTCGCGGCCATCATCCAGCGCAACACCAGTGGCTTGACCGCCCTGCTCTAGAATTTTTTTCACGCCCACGCCGTTGAGTAGCGTGCCGTTCTCCTCGCGCAAAATGCGCTCCAAACTTTTCGCCACTTGGCGCGTGCCCCCCATGCTGTACCAACAACCGTGATCCACTTGCGCCGCCGCGATCAGGCCAAGAATGGCCGGGGCAAGAAATGGACTTGACCCCACATATTGCAGAAAGTGCTCGCTGAGTTGGCGCAAATGCGGCTCATGAATCCATCGATGCGCCGTCGCGGCAACCGTGCTGTGCATACGCATGGCTAACACGTCGCCCATCAAGCCCCCGCCACGCGGCGGCGGCTTGCGGATTAAATCTGAAATGCCTTCGAGGTCCTTGTAAAAGAAAACCTTCTCGCTCAGGCTGTACATGCGGCGACTCCACGCCACAAACTTTTCCCAACCTTCGCCCACAGCCGCGCCAGGAAATTGCCTATTCATGGCGCTCTTCATGGCCGCGACATCCGACAACAAATCAATTTGTGTTCCGTCCTCGTAGAAACATCGCCACTGCGGATCCAGGCGCACCAATTGCAAATAATCCTGCACGCGCCGACCACTACGCAGAATAATTCCGCGCACCACATCAGGCATGGTGAGAATGGTGGGCCCCATGTCAAACTTGAAACCCTGCTCTTCAAGCACATTCATTTTGCCGCCCATGTGCGCGTTCTTTTCAACCACCGTCACGGCGAAGCCCGCGGTGGTTAACTCCACAGCGGAGGCAAGTCCCGCAAGTCCGCCGCCAATAATAATGGCCGTTGGTTTGGATGCGTTGCTTATCATTTGGAATACGCCTTTGTGGGTGGCGCCGACTTGTCATGCGGCTTCAACACCTGTTGATTGATCAACACGCCGGAATTTTTTTTCCACGCCACGGGCTTGGCGCCACTGATCCATTTGATGGCCTTGCAAAGCCCCCGCAACACGTCCGCGCTTGGCATGTCCGCCACTGGAAGCCACCGCGCTGTGGTCGTGGTTGCGACGGCGCGCGTGAGATGCGTCAAGCCTTCCACGCCTCGGCTTGCGCCCCAACCGCTTTGACCAAATCCAGAAATGGCAAGCGCCGGATGTCCAGTTGGCAACACGCAGTCGTTCAACGTGATCACGCTCACACCCAGGCGAAATTTCAATTCATCGTCATTCACAATGCGGCGCGTGTCGCTGGTGAAAATACTGGCCGCCAAATTGTGCGCGCCTTGGCCATGCAATTCAAGCGCCTGTTCAAAATGATCAACGGGCACAACGGACAGCACTGGACCAAAATAATTTCCCTCAAACAAGGATGCGTGCGCTGGACAATCCACAATCGCAAGCGGCCGCAACCAACCCGCGCGCGCGCCATCGATCACACCGGAAAGACTGCGCGCGCCATTGGCCACGGCTTGGCGGGAAAGATCCTCACAACGCAGTGCCGCAGTGTGGTCGATCAATTGCACTGGTCGCGCGCCCGCCGCATGCGGGGCCAGCGCCTCAAGAAATTTACGATAGCAACTTCGCAACACAAACACGCGCCGCGGAGCCATGCAGGTTTGCCCAGCGTTCATGGTGCACGCCATCCAAATAGATTTGGCCGCCTTGTTCATGTTGGCGTCGGCAAGCACAAACGCGGAATCTTGCCCGCTCAGTTCCAATGTCGAAGAAGTCAACGTCTCGGCGCAGTGCGCGGCCACGGCCCGACCTGTGGAGGTTCCACCAGTGAATATCACATGATCAAATCCGCCCGCCTCAAGGGCGTCACGGCCCGCTTGCGGCGAACAGCCAATCACTTGCAACACGCCATCTGGCAAACCACACGCCTGCGCAATGTCAAGCAACAGCGCTTGACTGCGCGGACTTCGCTCCGACGGCTTCACCACCACGGTGTTGCCCGCGACAATGGCTTGCAACAATTGAATTCCAAGAAGCCCCACCGGGTAATTCCATGTGGCAATGATCAACACGCGGCCCAGTGGCACCCTACTCACGCGCAACGATCGACCCATCATCCACCAAGGCTTGCCACCCATGCGCCGTGTTTTTAAAATGGCGCACGCGCGCTTTCTGTGCCAACGGATCGCCGCGATCACTGGCAGTAACTCGCTGACATACGCCTCTTCTATGGGCTTGCCAATTTCATCGGAAATTTGTTGCGCTATTTCCATGGCATGAAATGCCACGGCTGACTCGAACTTGCGTAGCCAGGATTGGCGCGCATTTCCAAGAAAAGTCGCACTTGGATGTCTAGACTGTAAAGTAGACATAAGAGTTTCAGTTTAACCTACACCGCTGTTCGCCCACAACGAATTCATGGATGCATAACATTCTATTTCACATGTCCGCCTGAAATCCACTTCAAAGAACGCATAAATCAAACCCACATGATCTCGTCCCAACCTCACTTACAACATGTGTCCGATGTCGCCATTGTTGGCGCGGGTCCAGGCGGATTGGCCGCGGCTCTTGTGCTTGCCGCCAGCGGCGCAAGCGTTGATATCTACGAGGCGCAACCCGCGGTTGGAGGTCGCTCGCGTCGGCTCACGCTTGACGGCGATGAAGGTCAATATCACTTTGATGTCGGTCCAACTTTTTTCATGATGCCCTATGTGCTGGACGAAATCTTGGCGTCAGCGGGCGGCAAACTTTCCGAGCGCGTAGAACTTCAGCGGCTTGATCCCATGTATCGGTTACTTCTTGGGCGGCCTGATCAAGCGCCAATCACGCTCGACACCACGCAAGATTTGCGCTTGATGGAGCAACGCTTAAGCGCCATTGAACCGCATGATGGCCCCGCGTTTCTAAAATTTATCAGCGACAACCGCCGCAAACTGCAGGCCATGACTCCATTGCTTCGCAGTCCCATTCGCAGTGTGTTGGATTTGTGCACCGTGGACAACATGCGCGCTGGAACGCAACTTCGACCGTGGCAAAGTTTGTACGACCACTTGCGCGGCTATTTCCATAATCCGCACATTCGCCTGGCGCTTTCATTTCAAAGCAAATATTTAGGCATGAGCCCATTCGAGTGCCCTGAACTGTTCAGCATTCTTCCCTTCATTGAATATGAATATGGAATCTGGCATCCACGCGGCGGATGCAACGCCATTATGAACGCCATGCGCGAGATGGCGCAGGAACTTGGCGTGCGATTTCATTTCAATTCACCCGTGGACACAATAGAATTTGAAGGCCGTCAAGCCGTGGGCGTGCGCGTGAATGGCGACCTGCATCGACACAAGCACGTGGTCATCAACGCCGACGCCGCCGCCGCCATGAAACGCATGATTCCTGAATCGTTGCGCGGCGCGTGGAGCGACCAAAATATCGACCGCAAAAAATATTCCTGCTCCACCTTCATGATGTATCTGGGAGTGGACGGCGAGATTGAACTTCCCCACCACACCATTTACGCCAGCCGACAGTATGAGCAAAATTTGCGCGACATTTCCAGCAACGGCGTCTTGAGCGAAGATCCGTCCATGTATGTCTGCAATCCATCTCGCCTTGACGATTCGATGGCGCCTAGCGGACACAGCGCGCTGTACATTTTGGTGCCCACGCCCAACACGCAACCAGGCGTGAATCACGTGGAATGGAATTCCAGTAGCGCAACCTTGCGCGAGAAAACGCTAGATCAACTTGAAACTGTGTTTGGAGTTGGCGATATCCGCGGCCGCATCCGCGCCGAGAAACACATCACGCCCAATGATTGGGCCGCCGAAGGAATTCAATTTGGGGCCACGTTTAATTTGGCGCACACGCTGGGACAAATGCTACACAAGCGACCGCAACACAAAATGCGCGGCGTTGAATCCACGTGGTTTGTCGGCGGCGGAACGCATCCAGGCTCTGGGTTACCCGTGATTTTTCTCTCATCGCAAATCACCGCGCGACTTCTGTGCGCGGAGCTTGGCCTGAATTGCGCGCTGGACACTCCATCAACTCGCCACAGCGGTATGCTCCAACCGTGGACATCACCTACGGTCAATATCTAAAAGTTCAAGAATTACTTTCCCTACAACAACCCGTCGGCACGCCGGTGGAACATGATGAAACTTTGTTCATCATCATTCATCAGGTGTATGAACTGTGGTTCAAGCAACAAATTCATGAGGGCCAACATCTGCGCGAACTGCTGGCGCAAGGTCGCATGGAGGAGGCAACGTCCACGTTGGCGCGCATGCTGAAGATTCTCAAGACCATGGTGGCGCAAATTGATGTGCTGGAAACCATGACGCCGGTTTCGTTCCTGGCGTTTCGTAATTTCCTCACCAACGCCAGTGGATTTCAAAGTTGGCAATTTCGCGCGTTTGAATTTTTTCTGGGCAAAAGAAATCTGAAAGTCATGGAGCGCTACCCCGCCGCAAGCGCCGAGCGCCTGGCACTTGAGGAACACGCCAAACTTCCCACACTCTGGTCGGGCTTCATTCAATGCCTGGCAAAAATGGGGGAAATTGTGCCTGCTTCCGCCCTACAGCGCGAAGCAACCGCCGCAACAATTTCAGATCCAGAACTGCAAGAACTGCTTCTGCGCGTGTACCACAAGCCCGGTCCGCTTCGTGGCATGTGCGAAATGCTGGTCGACTTTGACGAGGGCATTCAAGAGTGGCGCTATCGACATGTGAAAATGGTTGAGCGAACCATTGGAACAAAAACTGGAACAGGTGGATCTCCCGGCGTGGACTATTTGCGCTCGACGTTGTTTCAACCGATCTTTCCCGATCTGTGGGAAATTCGCGCGCAACTTTAACGGAATGAACTTCCCGCGGCGTTGGTCACGCGCACGCGGCCATTGTCTAAATCCCACACCGCGGCCTCGGCTTTGATGGGCGAGCCTTTGCCCTTTTGCATGATGGTGATGGTTCGACCCGCCCGCGCCGAAAGCGTGGCCACTTTTGTTCGCAAGTCATAATCAAACGCGTCGCACTCCACATCCACATCGGGTGTCCTTACAAAAACCCTTCCAAGCGCCCGAATGCGCAGTAATTTCACCGGCGCGCCAAAATCAACTGGCGTGGCCTCGGTGGCCTCGGCCTTCACCGGCGCGGCCTCCAAACGCTCCACCGTATTTTCCAATTGATCCGCCGTCAATGTCAATGTGTCTTGCGCGCGCAATCCAGCGTGGATCAATTCAACGCCGCCATCAAGCGTGATGCGGTAGCGCGTGGCTCCATCCCGCTTCATCACCAATGAAGTTTCCCACAGAAATCGCGTTGATCCACGCGCGTCAAACAAGGATGGCGGCTCCGTCTTGACTCCCTCGTCGTCACGGTCATAAATCAACAAGGTTCCACCCGTTGGAACATTTGATTCACCCGTGATCACATTGTGAATCACTTCGCTGGACATCAATCGAAACAAGCGTGGCTCATCACTGCGATCATCGCGGCCCCAACCGCGGCTTTCAATTCGAACTTCACCAAGGCCATGGATTTCCTGCAACGAGGAAGTTTCCGAACTCAACCCGCTTCGCTTGGCGGCGTCTCCCGCCTTCTCAAGTGCGTTGGTGTCGCGGCCCAAGGTTAAAATGGCTTGATTCGCCGTAAATTGATCTAGTTCACGCACGGTGCGATCAGCCGTGGCGCGCACGTTGCCACGAACATCCAGGATGGCGCGGCCCACTTTATCTTTCGCATACTTGAATCCCTCATTCCACATCGCCTCCATTTGCGGCTTCTCAGGAATCACGGGGCGCGCCACGGGATGCGGCGCGGAATCGGAAATTGCCGTGGGCCAATATCGAAATCGACCCGCGCCAGGCGCGATGGCCGTGCCGGAATCTTCGTCCACCGTGAGTTCATTCATCACATCGGCGACAACATTTCCGCGCACCAACAATAAATCTGGTCCGCGCAACGCGACACGCTTGGCGGGAATATCCGCGTCCATTGTGGTGGCCCACAAACGCGCGTCCTCGGCCAGCAACGCTTGCACCGCGCCCTTGGATTGCACAACCGACAACTCCATATTTTCAGTTGCGGAATCTTTTCCAACCACGGGACGGAATGAACAATCCAGCGAGTCCGTCCAAAGTCGCTGGCCTTTGTCTTGCGCCTCCACTGCGCCCGTTGCCAGCAATCGCTTGGCCTTGGAACTTCCATTTTCAGTTTGCTCCATTGACAAATCAATCGTCTTGGCCGACAAACTTGAACCTTCCGGCTGGCGAATCGCCATGGCGCCGCCATCGGCAAAAATGCGTTCCACGGCCGAACCCTTGCCGGTTTTGAAACAATTCACCAACAGTCTCTGGGCCACCATGCGAACCTCCTCGGCGTCGGCGTTCACGTCGCCATTAAAATCCGCTTTGTACAGTTTGTTGGAATTTTCTCCCGGCTCAAATTCCAAATCAACCGACTTGGCCCATTGAATGCGAACCGTGCGCGCGCTTGCTCCCAAATCTGGCGGCCCCACAATCGCGTTTGACGGATCGCCACTTTGTATCGCTTGTTGCGCCAAGTTTGGAGCCGCGGCCATGGCCGCCACCGCCGCATCACCGCTTCCAATGCGCATTCGCCCCGCGCCTTGCAAATGTCCTTGGCCGGACTTGCGCGCAAGATCAAACTCTTGGCCTTCAAGATCCAAGCGTGGGCTCACAAGTAAAAAAGGTTTGTTGGCGTAGCCGCGCAACGACACCATCTCAATTCCTGTTTGATAGCGCATGCGTCCGCAATCAATGCGCGCCTGGCTTTTTTCATCGTACAACTTCGCCGGCATTCCCTCTATGTCAAGTCTGACATCGTCGGTATTGGGCAACTTGTCCGCCGCATCCGTCACCACCGTCATGACCAACCGTCCGCGATACTGAATTTGAATGTGATCGGACTGCGCCGCGGGCGCTGTCATGGCAAAGATCACGGGCGACACGCGCCAATCAACGGATGCCGTCATAGCCTCGCTTGAAAATTGGCTAGTGCTTGGGTCCGAATTTTCCCACGATCGCGTTGGAAATGCGCGCGTAAGATTTTGTCCCACCGCGTCGCTCTCCATGCTGAAGATCATCGCTAGTCGATCACCATCAATGCGAGTATTGCCCTCGGTTGAAGTTCGAAAGACACGCACGTCGTTCTCCAAAATTAATTTATAAAAACGCTTGCCCTCTGCGGAATCAACTTTGGTTGAAGCCTTTGCCGGTGGCGCACTTGCAAGTGCCGCGGGCGCGGGCGCCGCAACTGGCTGTGCTGATTGTTCTGCGGGCGCGGGCGCCGCAACTGGCTGTGCTGATTGTTCTGCGGGCGCGGTCGCCGCAACTGGCTGTACCGATTGTTCTGCGGGCGCGGCGTTGGACTGAGCATTGTTCACCTCCACCACGCGAGAGTTGCCAGCTGACGAATTGTCCAATGAAAGCGTTGGCGCGGTAGCCACAACGCGCTCAATTTCTATTGGTGAAAGCGGCCTCTCCACCGTGAGGCGCTCAATTCCTTTTCCATCCTCGGTCAACAACATGGTCAACCCCTCGCCCTCAAAGCGGAGCGCTTCGGTGACCACTTTCACCGACTTGTCGCAACGAACTTCGCCAAGCACGCTGTCAAAGCTGGCCTCGGGCGCGATGATTTTAATTGTGGGTTGATCTTTTGCAAGATCAATCTCGCGGCCATTGACCGGCTTGTACACCTGAATCACAACATGCCCTTCAAGCTGACCGCTTTCCAAGGCGCGCTTGGGAACACGCATGCGCCCGCGATCAGCGCTCATGGTGACAACGCGACCACCCGAAGGAAACATGACCGCTTGAGGTGATTGCATGCGTAACCACTTGTCAGGCTCCGGATCAATTCGAGTGGCGTGATATTGTTGCTCCAAGCGGCCCTTGTCATCCGCCACTTGAACCCACGCGCCTGACTGCAAAGAAATTTGATCCGCCTGTAAAACTTTCGTTGTGTTTTGCGATTCATCGCTGGTGAGCGCTTGCGGCTTTGGAATATCTTTGGCGTCCACAATGCGCGGCGTTCGCTTGGCGGAGGATGGAGCGTCGCCAACTTGTCCAGCGACCACGATCAAGGCTATGCCGATCAACAATCCAACCGCCGCCGCGATCCAAGGAAGCGCGCGATTTCGCCGCTTGGACATCAACCCCAACCCTCCACGGCTTTGTCCCATTCTCCCGATGATTTCAGCAAAAATTCCACGGCTTCCCGCACGGCCCCGTGGCCACCATTTTTGGTGGCGCGCCACTTGGCCACAGCCTTGATTTCATCAACCGCGTCGGCGACCGCCATTGGAAATCCCACCATCTTCAACATTGGAAGATCGGGCAAATCATCCCCCATCACCGCCGTATGTTGCGCCGCAATTCCAAGCTGTTGCAAAAGATCCTCAAGAACTTTTTTCTTTGGACCACTGGCGGAAATTAAATGTTGAACACCCAAGCTATTCAGTCGATGTCGCAACGCCAAACCGCCGCGGCCAGTGATCACCGCGATTTGCTTGCCCGTTGCAAGCCACGCGCGAATCGCAAATCCGTCGCGCACATTGAAGCGCTTGCTTTCATTGCCTTGGTCATCCACCACAATTCCACCATCCGTCAGCACGCCGTCGGCGTCCAAAATTAAAAGTTGAATGTTCACCGAAGAATCTTGCTTGACCATACAGCAAGAGTAACGCAATCAACGCCGCAATTGGAAGCACTCCTTACGCCGCGCCGCAAGCGCAACCAAGCAACTTGCAAGCGTGTTTGACATCGCCAGAAAGATTTTGACCCCAGATTGCGCATATGTGATGCGATGATGGCTCAACCCAAAAATAGCAACGCCGTTGCGTCGTACGCGCAGTGACTGCCCGCGGCAACGCCAAAGCCACGCAGTTGAAATATAATTCCAAACCAAATACCTGCCACCATTAAAAATATCACGTGACTCCACTGCAACGCGCCGGTGGCGTCACGAATTGGGTGGTACACCGTGAATACAATTGCACTCACCAGCAACGCCAACACCCACGCGTGGCGATCCTTCATCTTGGCCACGTCAAAAAGTAGCATGTGCAGGCCACCCATCACCGCCATTCGAAAGAGTAACTCCTCATAAATCCCCGCTCCCACCGCCATGGAAGCCTTTGCCAAAACATCCAACGAACGAATGGACGTCTGCCCAACTTGAGTGGCCGCCAACACTGAATGCGCTCGACTGATCACCATCGCCACAACAAGCAATGGCGCCGCCAACGCGAAACTTTCCAGCCACATCAGCGGAATCGTGCGCCACCGAATTTTCCAGCGCAACCGCGCCGCAATCTGCCAAATCAACAACGTAAGAACCAGGGCAACCGATGGCAATGACATTGCAGACACATGAAGATTTTCGGCGCGCACTCCAAACAGCCGAAAAAAATTCACCATGCCGCTATGGGCCTTGTTGTCTAGAACAAATTGGTCACTGCGCAACCAAAATAAAAGTCCCGCTTCATAAAACAGAACAAGCGGCGCCAAAAATGCGAGTATTTCCAAAGGACGATTTGAGTCCTCTGCATAATTCACCCGCGCCGCGTTGGCGACGTTGCGAACTGATTTTCGTCTCAAGCGCTTTTGCTGGCTTTGGACTTGCTTGGCTTGGTCGTAGTCGTAGCGGCCGCAGGCGCACGCAGGGCATTCAAACGACGAGCGAGCAGGCTCTTACGCCGAGCCGCCGTGTTTGGATGGATGGTTCGTTTGCCGGCTACTCGATCCAAGATCGCGGTCGCCCCGCGCAATTCTTGTTCTGCCTTGGCTACATCGCCCGTTTGCACGGCGGCCATGAACTGGCGTGTGCTTTCCTTGATCAACCGCTTGCGGTGATTGTTGACGGCGTTTTGCTTCTTATTTTGACGGACTCTTTTTTCAGCTGATTTACTATTTGGCAATTGATTCTCCGATGGGTCGGAAAGTATCCCCTTTTTCTCCAAGAAAGGCAAGGGGCAATTCCACTTTCCCCTTGACGGCATGCGACCAAAGCATCACACTGCTATTTCGGGCACTTTCGCCCCGGAGACCCCTTCGAATGGCCACTCGACCCGCCGGATCTGGCGTACTTGTAACTCTCGTCACATTTGTTATTACCACCGTCGCATTTTT
>CALFOZ010000118.1 GCA_937919205.1 uncultured Planctomycetia bacterium | reverse complement strand
ACACAACTTTGGTCATGTAAGTTTGCACGCCCGAGTAGCCGGTGACGGCGGCTTGGGTGCTTGCGGCGATAACGAGTGACGCAGTGGCAAAAGTGAAAATAGAGCTTTTCATTTCTTTCCTTTTCCCTCTCTTCAAGAGGTACAAATTTTTTGCGGAGATCCTTTTCCATTAGGTTCACAAACACATGTTCATGAACCTGATCCCTGCCAAGTGATATTCCGCAGAGTCGAATTCAAATGTTCCAATGCAAATGAACATCTTTGAATTTTTTAAAGTTTTTTACTTTTGCGAGCCGGGAGTTGAGCTTGGCAAGGCGAAAAGTTCTTAAAATCCCAAATAAAAGGCTTGAAACGGCATTTTGATCATAAGCGCCAAGATTTACGGGACCAACGTAATTGTGGATTTGATGCCAGGCGCGCGCAGTGCAACCGCCGTGGGTGAATGAAGTAGCGCCCCTTGCATAACGCCATGCATAAGAAGTGGGGAACTATTGTGTAGCAACACTGGAACAATGCGCCCGACAAACTCGCCAGGATTCGCGCCGTGCGGCGTGTCCATGCTCACGATTAAATCACCAGCGGTGCGGCCGCGCAATGTGGAGCGGGTTGAGTCCGTGGTTAAAATTTCATTGCGCTCCCAGCGCAATTCAACTGCACCACGAATTGGTTGCGCGTCGCGTTGCGTGCAGACTTCCTCAATCAACACATCAACGGTGCGGCCAACCCACGCAACGTGCACGCGAGCGCTGGTGTGAGTTTGCAGATTCAGCAGGACATTGTTGCGGAGCTTTTTAATTTCGTTGGATATGTCGTCGGGAAAGCGGTCAATGGCAACGGTGCCGGGGCGCGGCGAATACTTGAAGATGAAATTGTTTTTAAAGGGAAGTTTGCGCACCATGTCGCAGGAGGCTTCAAAGTCCTCGTCGGTTTCCGTGGGAAAGCCCACGATGAAATCGCCCGCGATCGTCGCGTCGGGAAGAATTTCCAAAGCCTCGGCGACGAAAGTTTCGTATTCGCCGCGGGTGTAGCCGCGATTCATAAGTTTAAGAATGCGGTCGGAACCGCTTTGCGCGGGCGCGTGCAAATATCTGCAAATGCGCGGGCAGTCGCGCATGGTTTCTAGAATGTCGCGGCCGAAATCGCGCGGGTAACTGGTTACAAATCGCAGGCGCGCTATGTGGGGGACCTCATCGTGAATGCGCCGCAGAAGTTGCGCGAATGTGGTCACGCGCTTGCCCGCGGGAATGGCGGCGCGAAAGGCGGCGAGGCCGGGACCAATTTGCGCGGCCTCGCGGCCATCAATGGTTACGGCGGCGCCGTGCTCGTAGCGATAGTGGTTTACAGTTTGCCCAAGTAGCGTGATCTCAATGGCGCCAGCGTCGGCAAGTTTGCGGCACTCATCAATAATGTGATCGGGCGGTCGATGTACTTCGGCGCCGCGCGTGTTTGGAACCACGCAATAGGTGCAGAATTTATTGCAGCCGCGGGTGATTCGAACTTGCGCGGCAAAGGCACTGCGACCAGCGACAACGGGGTCGAAGGCGCGGGAAAGATCAAGGTTTTCTAGGTCGTCCTGCACGGCGCTAAGGGCGGCGCTACGGCGCGTGCGGTTGCCGGCAAGGGCGGTGCGTTCGGCGGCGGTGGCGGCTTCGGAGCGGCGGGCGGCATCTATAAGCGCGGGCAATTTGTCCAGTTCGCCAGGCCCGCACATGATGTCAACCTGGGGGTAGCGCTGTAATAAAGACAAGCCATCCCGCTCGGCCATGCAACCCAGCACGCCCAGCAAGATATTTTCACCAGCCAACTTGCGCTTGCCCACAATTCCAAGGCGTGAATACACCTTGCTTTCGGCGTGTTCACGCACAGAACACGTATTGAAAAGCACAACTTGGGCGTCGTCGGGATTGTCGCAAAATTTGTAGCCCAAGGTGCTGAGTTGGCCACGGACCAGCTCGGAGTCGAGCTCGTTCATCTGGCAACCAAAAGTTTCTAGATAAACCGTCGAGGCGGACATGGAAGCAGTCTAGTGCGGCGCCACGGTTTGCCGATGAAGAAACATGCGCGCTGGACAAGGACTTCTATTTTTAGTGGTGGCTTTATTGGTCATTGGCACGGTCATGGTGAACTCCGCCTCGTTGACATCCACCAACGGAGAAGGAGTAAGCCTGTTTGACTTGTTGCTGGGTCGAAACACATGGTTTGCATTGGCCGCCATTGCCGCATTATGGATGGGCACGCAGGTTTCCGTTGAGCGGGTGTTCTCATTGCGCGGCTTGTCAAGTCCGATTCCGTGGATCGTGGTGGTGATGTTCCTTGGATTGGTGTTGGTGCATGTGCCGGGCATTGGACGCGAAGTGAATGGCGCGCGCAGATGGATCACGATTGGACCGATCGGATTACAGCCCAGCGAACTTGTGAAGTGGGGCATGCCGGTTGTGATCGCGTGGCATTGTTGCCGTCGCGCGGGCGATCTAGGAATATTTTGGAAAGGCTTTATTCCGCCGTTACTGTTCGTGAGCTTCTTCGCTGGATTGGTGGCGCTACAAGATTTAGGAACAGCTGTGTTGATTGAAGTTGTCGCGATCGCAATGTTGATCGCGGCGGGCGCGCGATTCTGGCACGCGTTGATGTTGCTACCGGCGGCCTGCGCCGCGGTTGGCGCGTTGATCATCACGAGTCCATATCGAGTGAATAGAATTCTTGCGTACATGGATCCATTCGCGGATGCGCAAGGCAAGGGCTACCACATCATTCAAAGCATGGCGGCCATCACGGGCGGCGGGTTGCCTGGGCGCGGACTTGGAAATGGCGTGCAAAAGTTTGGCTACTTGCCCGAATCAACCACGGATTTTATTTACGCCATTGTGTGCGAGGAGTTGGGAATTGGCGGAGCGATTGGCGTGCTGGCCATCTTTGTGCTGTTGGCGGTTTCGGGGTTGGCCATCGCCACGGCAACCGCGAAAGTGAAGGAAAATGACGGCAAAATTAAAGTATTTTCATTGGTGACCAATTATGAATCGCTGATCGCCATGGGCTTCACGCTGACGGTGACCATGCAGGCCTTGATCAACGCGGCGGTGGTGACGGGCTTGGCGCCGACCAAGGGAATCGCGTTGCCACTTATTTCACGCGGAGGCACGGGATGGATTTTGACGGCGTTTAGTTTGGGAATGGTAGCCAGCATCGCGACGGCCTCTGATCGGCGCAGAAAAATGTTGGAGAGCGCGGGCAAACTTGTAGACACCGTGAAACCTAGTGGAACTTTGGGTGGAACTTTGGGTGGAACTTTGGGTGGAACTTTGGGCGCAGGTTCTGGCGCGGGCGCCGCCACGGCGAATTCGGCAAGCGCATGAGTGAAGTTTCGCGCTTCGATTCACAAGACGCATTGAATATAAAAAACCAGTCGCATGCGTTTCATGCGCGTCCAACACGTGACACGAATGAAAGTGGCGCTACGCAGGGCGGCGCTACGCAGGGCGGCGCT
>CALFOZ010000117.1 GCA_937919205.1 uncultured Planctomycetia bacterium | reverse complement strand
GAAAAATGCCCCGTGAGCCAGCCCAAGTTGTCCGCAAAATTGAAGACCTTGTCCAAGCCCGACTGCAAGAACAGAATCGCCAAGAACAACGAGGTCATGAGTTGCGCGAACGGAATTGGTTGAAGAAGTTGGCTGAGCATGTTTAAAATAATAACTGCAACTGCGAGCGCACCACAATTTGCCCGCCGCCGCCATCTGGCTCAATGCGGTAATTGGTTCCGGCAATGCCCGCGCCGTAAATGCCGTTGTTAAACCACAGTGGCGCCGTGGTGAATCCAATATCGGTGGTGAGCTTGATTTGGCGGCCATGAATAAACCAATTAAAGCCGGCGGTATAGGCGCTGGTTTTGCCGGCGTTAAATACATTGGCAACGGTTGGCGTATCTGTGGGACCAACATTTCCAATGTCATTCACACCCTTGTTCTGCGTGCTCATCCATTCCCACCTGCCAAACAATTCAACCGTGTTGGTGATGAAGTAGCCGCCCTGCACCACCGCGCCGTAACTATTAATACTGGAGATATTGTTGGTGGTGGTTGCCGGAATGTTATATGCGGTGTTCATGACAAAGTAGCTGAACAAATTCGCGCCGCCAAAGTGCCAGGTCGCGTCCGCGCTCCAGGTAAGAAACTGCGCGTCGGAATTTCCGTTCAATGGAATATTGTTGGCGCCTTGAATTGCGGAACTTGCGCCCTGGCCGCCGCGTTGCATGTTCAGCCATGCGTTGAACATCAAGCCTTCACCTTCGCCAGGAAAACTGCTCAGATCGTTGAAGTCATTCCAGTGACCATATGCCAACCAACCCGCATGCGCGGTAATAGCCCACTCGGTAAATCCGGCGCCGTTGTTTAAATTTTGTGGACTGCCTACAGACTCACTGTTAAACGCGGCGGTGGCGCCGGTGTTGGCGTTGCTTCCGCCATCGTTGTACATGGCTTCAAACATAACGTGATCACCTGTCCAAGTTCCCATGACGCCTTGCGTGAACTTGGTGGAAAACATTTGGTCCACAAGCGATCGCTCAACAGCGAGTTGCCTGCGACTGCTCACAATTTCCTCGCGAAGGAAAGGACTTTTAAATTGGCCGACACTAATTTTAAATCCGTCGCCCATGTCTTTAATAACCATGGCTTCTTCCATGCCAGCATTGCTACTTCCATTGGCGCCAGCCGCGTTGTTGCCAGCTGGAACCGCGGACGCATTTTGATTCTGGTTATAAATCAGAATCAACCGGTATTGCCAAGATGGATCAATGACATGGCCAAAGAAATCCAACTTCATTCGGCGAATTTCAAAACCATTTGTGTTCTTGTTGTAACTATTGGCCGATGGTGCGGGGGCGGAATTGCGATTCACTCCTGCTCCGGGGTTGGCGTTCAAGATGCTGTAGTCACGGCTACTTAGAAAATTTGCGGCGTAGCGAATTTGCAATTGCCCGCTTAGGTTCAATCTAAAGTTGCCGTCGGGGCTGGCGATAAAAAATCCGCGATCACCAAAGCCGGCGGTCGGAACCGCGTGTGTTAAAGAGGCGCGCGCATCGGCGTCCTTGAGAACATCCTCCACAACATTGCGAACCTCTTTGGCACGTTCTTCAGAAAGCCACTTTCCATTTTGTTGAACTTGCAAATCCGCAACACTGCCTTCAAGCGATTTGTTCTGCTTGCGCATGGCCTCCATGTCCTCTGCAAGCGCGGCGTTCTGCTTTCGCAGTGCCTCCATTTCTCGAAGAATTTGGCTGTTTCCTGCACCGTTTACATCAGTTCCACTTGTTGATTGCGCGGGCGTTGTACCGGTAGTCACGCCATCACTACTCTGCGCGTTGGTGGGCGCGGTGGTTGTACTGGTTCCCCCCGTTGCCTGTGACAGCAAGCCAGCCATCAACAAAGATGCTATTTGCGCCAGTGCCATGATGCCATCGTAACTGACTTATTTAACGGCGGGAGCAACGACCCATTTGATCTTATTGTTTGCAAGATTGATCACGCCGCATCCAATCGCAATCTTGCCTTCGCCCACAAGTGTGCGAATTTTCTCGCTCTTGCTCATCAGTTCATTCATGCCCAGACGGACGTTCTCTTCAATGCACTTTTCCAACAACTGATCTGGTGTACAGCCAGCGCAATTTTTTGTACCCATTTGAACCGCTGGTCGAATCTTTCCAAGCAACTGCGGAAGCGCGCCGCCAACTCCATAGTCGCCCATGGTTGCGCTTACGGCGCCGCATTGTTCATGTCCAAGCACAAGTAGCAACGGCGTGTTGAGATATTTCACCGCGTACTCAAGTGATGCGATGGCGTCATCGCCAACCACATTGCCCGCCACGCGCACTGAGAAAATGTCGCTGGCCATTGAGGCAGAGTCAGATTCAACCACCGTATCCATTGGAACGCGCGAGTCCGCGCAACTCAGAATGGCAACGTATGGAGCCTGGCCCGCCAACTTGGTGTCGCGCGCCGCTGGATTCTTTGCAAAGTACGCCTCTTTGGTGGCAACGCCGGCACTATTTTTTAAATTCAAATACGCAATCGCGGCGGCTGGCGAAGTGTTGGCGCTGGCGCGAGTGGGTTGCGCCTGATCAGATTTCTGCGCGGCAATAACGGCTGCTGCGTTTAGACCAAGCAAGCCCGCGATGACGAAAGCGATTTGACTCTTGTGGATATTTTTCATGAATGCACCCTTGAGAAGTTTGATGTGAATGTATTTAAGACGATCATTCCAAAATAGCAAAGTTTTGGATTTTGGGGTGGGAGAGTTTTGCGAAAAAGGTAGCACCAGTCTGGGCTTTGTAAATACAGAAGGCTTTGGGAAAATAGTACTTGCTGGCGAGTGAACGCTTTGCAGAAAGGGTGGCACCAGTCGCTCAGACAACGCACCCCTCGCAAGCGGGGCTTGCGAGGGTGCTAAACTCGCTTGTGGTGCCACCCTTTCTGCGACGCGGGAATTGGCGGTCGTTACTTAAATTGGGTCTTGGGGGGTTGCATTTACTTTGCGTAATAATTCATAAGATACATTTGATGCAATTGCTGACTGATCTTTTTGCGCACAATGTTGCGCTTCATCCAGATGTGGTTGCGATTGATGTTCCACCTGGCCGGGAGCGCGCGCACAGGCAACTCACCACGTATGCGCAACTTGATCGCGCCGCGGTGCATGCGAAGTTTTTTGGAAAGTGAATCCCCCTGCAGTTCTCAATTGGCTGTCAGTGCGCGATCTCGAAGCTTCCGCAACTCCTCGATCAATGCGGAATCGATTTCAGGATGCGCATTGGTGGGTGGCGCAAGTGTCTTCAGGGCTTCCAGCAATTGTTTAGGTTCAATATTGCTGAAAACAATGAGCAACCAAATTGGCTCATGAATCGGAAATCCCGCCTTGATCTGCCTAAGAATGAAAGATTCACGGAATGGATTTGAAAAAGGATTCAGTGTCAGCGCAAAGATTGGCGGATCGGCCGCGGAAAACCACTCGTCCAATGCGATCTCTTCATGCGGTCCGCCCTTGCCGAAGCCGCCGTTCGGCTTCGACTGCCCCAGGGACAGCGGCATCGGCAGGCGCAGGAGGCTGTGATGCTCCACGCGTGGATCGTGCAGCGTGCTTTGCAATGGTTTCGCAAAGGCCGATTCTCCATTTGCGGGATCGTGCTTGCCTCGCAGCACCCCGTTGGCGTCTGCAATCACATAGGCAATCCATTCAGTCGTCGGCTTGCCGGGTACTTCCAATTGAGCCGCACGAAGCACGGGGTTATCCGCCGCTATCAGAATCGCGCGCAACCACCCCAAGAGGGTCGCACCGCCGAATTTGTTGATACGAAGCGGAGACAATGCACCACCCTCTAGGTCATCGGAAGCCTGCGCCCCAAGCACGATTTTGCCGTATTTTAAGTAGTCTGGATAGTAGACAATCGGAGCCCCGTAAAAGAGGTACCCAATTGGCAGCGATTGCAACAGGCGTGGATTGGAACTCATCCAGCCAGACTCGAAGAAGATTGTTCTGCCGAGAGCCTTCGCGGCCTTGAACTTGTCGTTTAGTGCTAAATCGGACATGGCAACACGAATCTGCTCCGGTGGTGGCAAAAGTAAGATTGGAACAGGTTCAGACACTCCGGATTCCCATCCGACACCAAGCGGATAATCTGGACCATTGGGCAAATCAAGCCTTTTATAAGTCGGTCGCTGTAATGCAGTGTTCAGTGATGCGAGTGTCAAGGCTCGTTCCAGGTAAGCGCTTGCTGTCTCTGCAAATAACTTTGGCATTCCAATGTATGCGGACCGATCAATGGACCAAGCGCCAACTTGTTTTACAGCATCATTATTCTGGAAAATGTCGCTGTGGACAACTACAGAGATTGGATCAATTTTTTCAGACGGAGCGACGGATGGAACAACGGCGGATTGATTATCAAATTCCATTTTATTGCACCCTGTGACTGTTATAGCCAACAAAATAGCGGCGACAATATTCGATGGATAACAAGGCATTAGTGCAGATTCACGATCTACCATCAAAAATCGTCTGGTAAATATTGCGAATCATCGGTAATTCCCAAGCAATCTTTTATCTGCTGCCTGCGCTCTGCATCGGTATACCACGGAGCACAGTTTTTCAAAGTACGAGGCCGTGGGCTTTCGACTGACCAATGAATAAGTGGGTCGGTATTTTCGTACTCGTCACTCTTCAAAACTTTCCATGCTTGAGAAATGAGGTGTTCCACAGTTAAAGATGGTCCAAAAACCTGACCAGTCATTGTGTCAATCAAATAAAATTTCCCATCTAGTTCAACTAAGTTCATGGCATGACCACCAGAAGGCCATTGAAGCAGAAGATACCGTAGTTTCATATTCGGATATCTTGCCGCTAAATTATGGTGTATGTAATTTCGTAATTCTTCAGCAAAGTTGTCACACCTGAAGCCCGGTTGACCCCACGGCCACATGGAATCCGGAGGCGTGCAACCCCCTTGTGAAGATATAGATGATAAATTTGAGGCATTTAGAGTGTGCCGCAACTCTGTAGCAAACGGATCGTCGGGTGGCAGTTCGTTCCCCGGATCGTTAGGACAGATATGTATCTTTTTGTTAACCAAAATGTTCGAGATAAGCGAATTACCAGTAACATCAAGAATGACACCATCATCTGGAAATTCATACTCGGTGGCATCGCAATCCATACTAATTTCATCAGTTGTTGCTAAAGCGATCATGTTCATATGCCGAACCGTCGCAGGACTATCAAAGGTTGTTATCACCACTCCCGTAAGTGAATGATGGCGAAATGTCAAATAGACGTCGGGATCATCATTGATCAAATCAAGAATTGAGTAGTCGACTGACAATTGACCTGCATAAAGTTGGGTAAAGAGATATATTGTAGGCAATAGGGGATTAAATCCCTTTCCTACTTCGAATGTAAAATTAAATTCTTCAGCACCTGAGGGGATTTGTCCCGTGTCGCGCCAGGCCCAGTAATAAGCCGCCCATTGCCGACACTCAATAAGTTGCGCTTTGGTCCACCCATCGGAAGAGGTGGGATCATCAGAGCGAGAAACAGTTGTTGTAAAGACACTGACAAGTAAAGCCACAGAAGCAACCCATAATTTGGAACTTTTCATCGTAATTTCCTTATGCAGTGTTTCTGAACTATTTACAAGAGCCAATCAATTGGAGCATTTATGAGTATGCCACAGGCGAGGTCCAGTCTGCACGACTATTTCTGGCATGTCAATCGTACTGGGCTCCAGTCGAACTAAATGTTACAACGCCGATTAATAGTAATTCGCTTTTCCAGTATCTCGGGCGCGCGCGGACGGCTGGTAAGTGGTCTGGTGCACGATTTGTTGACACACCAATTTGGGAGATTTGAAGATAATGTCTGACATGAAGAAACCTCGTTTTTCGTTGAATAACGCACCCGCAGCGCAGGGAGGGCGAAGCCCGACCGGAGCGGCGGGTGCCATCCGCGTCGATAAGGGACGCTGGTCGAGCGGTCGCAAGAGAGATGTCGTCCTGCGAATCCTGCGCGGGGAGACCCTCGATGCGCTCGGTCGAGAGCTCACCGTCTCGCCAGCGAAACTCGCCCAGTGGCGGGATGATTTTCTTGCCGGCGGACAACGTGGAATCCAAGTGCGCGATCCTGATCAGCGCGATGATTTCATTCAAGATCTCAAGACCAAGATTGGCGATCAAACAATGACCATCGAATTGCTCGAGAAGAAAATCAATCAACTGGAAGACGGCCTGCGTTTTCCACAGCGGAGGCCATCGCGATGAGCGCAACGATGTCACCCTCCGCTTTGAAACCTTTCGGCATCAAGCGCGTCTGCACAGTGTGGAATATCTCGCGCGCAACGATGCAGCGACACAAGGTGCTCGCGTTGCACGGAGCAACGCCGAAGAAGAAGCGCGGACCTAAGACATGCTTGGCCGATGCACAGGTACTCGAAGAGATCAAGATTGTGCTGCGCA
>CALFOZ010000116.1 GCA_937919205.1 uncultured Planctomycetia bacterium | reverse complement strand
CGCACCCATCAAATACTGCAACAATTACAGCAAAACGGTCAGCTGAAATTGTTGCAGACCATACAGGGTCCAATGGACGCCACCGTGAAGTTGCGCGAGTACGGCGAAGTGGCGTGCTTCTGTAGCAACAATTATTTGGGGCTGGCCAATCATCCAGAAGTTGTTCAAGCCGGCATTGATGGCCTGCGCACATACGGCGCGGGCACCGCAAGCGTGCGATTTATCTGCGGCACATTTGATTGCCACGAGACGTTGGAAAATACCATCGCGCAATTTTATGGCGTGGAGTCCAGCTACACATTTACAAGTTGTTGGAACGCCAACGAGGCCATCTTCGCCACATTGTGCGAGCCAGGCGACGCCGTGGTGTCCGACGAATTGAACCACGCCAGCATCATCGATGGCATTCGCCTGGCGGTCAGCATTAAAAAAGGCTTGCTTCGCGGCGTGTATAAAAATGGTGACGCCAAATCGTTGGCGGCCAAACTGGAGGAGTTGCGCGCCAATCCAGAGCTCATCGGAACGTTGTGGGTGGTGACCGACGGCGTGTTCAGCATGGAGGGAAGTGTTGCCAATTTGCCAGAACTGCGCGCGGTGTGCGATCGCTACGGCGCCATGTTGATCATGGATGACAGCCACGGCACGGGCGTGATGGGCGCCACCGGCCGCGGCACGCATGAACACTGGAACATGCCCGCCACCAAAATTGATTATTTCACCGGCACATTGGGCAAGGCGCTTGGTGGCGGGGCGGGCGGATATATCGCCGGAAGTCGAGAGGCCATGACGCTCCTTGTGCAACGCGGTCGGCCAACTTTATTTTCAAACGCGCTTCCAGCCACCATCGCGTGTAGCGCCAACCGCGCCATTGAAATCGTGCGGCGCGAGCCGCAACGCGTGGCCAAGTTGCGCGCCAATGTGGCGGCCGTTCGCGCGGGCATCCGCAAAGCCGGCTTCACCGTGCTTGAAAGCGAGACCGCGATTTGCCCAATCATTGTGCATGACACCGCCAAAGCCATCGCCATGAGCCGCCGTCTTTTAGAACTTGGCGTGTTCGTGATTGGATTTGGTTTTCCAGTTGTGCCAGAGGGCCACGCGCGTCTGCGCGTGCAAGTGAGCGCGGCGCATGAACAAACGCACATTGACGCGCTCACCAACGCGCTGATTCAAATCAAGCGCGAGTTTGCGAAGTAATGTTTCAAAGTTGATCAAGCCAAGCGGGCGCGTTGGGCTGATTGTCGCACGATTGAATATGCATCATCCAATCAACGCGCATCGGTGAACCTGTTGCGCGTGCTAGACTTCGCGCCACGACATATAGAGTGTCACGCGGGTATAAATTTTTCAGAGTCGGTGCGCTTGCTCATGCGCTCAAGCGCCACCAGGCTGACAAAACTTCCCGAGTAATAAATAACGATCGTTCCCAAAATAACCCACAGGCCAGGTTTCACCTCGGTCTTCATCAAGGTTGTTCCTTCCCATAGAAACAACAGTAAACCCAGGGCAAAAACTTCCAACATGCACCATTCATGCACCGCGCGCAGGCGGCGGTTGCGCAGTTGGTGCTTGGCTTGCGTCGCGGGGGCAATCCATAGCCAGACTTGCATGATCAACACAATGCCTGGCGCGATGATCAGTCCCACTGCGACCAACGCCGCCAACGCGGGCTGATTGGTGTGAAGCAGGGCCGTCAAACTTTGAAGTATGGAGTAGCGATCGCTTGTCAAAAGCATTTGATTCAATTGAAAGTATGGCGTGACCAGCGCCACAATAAAACAGATCGCCGAAATAATCAGCGTGATTGGACCGACCACGCTCAACCAACCGCTGTTCTGGATAAGCCTTGTCTTGACTGTTGAAGTGGGTCGCACGCCTTGCGCGAAGGGGTTGACCCAGCGATCAATTTGGGTGGCGATGGTGGACAACATGATGGCGGAGGCGATGGCTCCCAGAAATAAATACACGCCGGAAAAAGTTTGCGTGCTCACCGCCCATTGATCCGTGGCCAACACCATGAGCAAGATCACAATGAACGGATCCAGCATGGACCACTTTCCAAGCAGGCACAACCAATACAGAATGCGCTCGCGCTCGCGGGTTGGCGGAACGGCCACCCACACCACCAACAAGCACGCCAATTTCAGAAATGGAAATGTGATGCTGAAGAAGGCGATCAAGATCGCCACCGCGTAAATTTTTGATTCCCACATGAGCTTCACGGAATTGGGCAGAGAATAAATATCGTTGCCCACCAACACCACTTTGATGGACATGAATGGAACAAACAACGCCAACGTTTGCGCGGAAAAAGTGGCGAGAAGGACCGCAAGCCACGCCCAGCCAGCCCAGCCAGCTTGGCGCAAAAGTGTTTGTTCATGGTGGCCATGCATCGCGCGTTTAGTTTACAACTTTTTTTATTATTCATCCAATATCAATTCGCAACGTCACTTGCCTTTTCTTGGCGCCGGGGCACCACACATTCCAACCTGGCGCCACGCCGCCCAGTCGCGCCCTGCATGCGCCGCTTTTCTTGCGCTTTCATGTACACTTTCATTCAATGAATTTCTCCGTCAAGCAGGCATGGACAACACTCACGGGCGCGCTTGTTGTGTTGGGCGCTTTTGTCTGCGCCTCATGCATGGTGGGACCAGATTACGAGCAACCCACGCCAATTCCCGTGGAGCCATTTCGCCCTGTCGAAGGCGCCGAGGCCAATGCCAAAGCGGCGGAGTTGGAAGGTTGGTGGAAAAATTACAACGACCCCATGCTCACAAGCCTGATTGAGCGCGCGGAAAAAAATAATCTCACTCTGCAACAGGCCGTCATGAACATCGCCTCGTTCCGTTCGGGCTTTGGCATTTCACTGAGTCAGCTTTTCCCCAGCGTGGATTTGGCCGGTGGTTACAGGCGCGTCTTGTCCAATCAAGTCACCAATCAGGGCTCAACCACGCAGGCGACCCCGTTTAATTATTGGCAATACGGCGCGAGCGTGCCCTCATGGGAAATTGATCTCTTTGGGCGAATTCGCCGCGGTATGGAGGCCTCAAAGGCGCGCTTGGAAGGATCGGTGCAGGCGTGGCGTTTGTCGTTGGTGACCGTGCGCGCGGATGTGGCCAACGCCTATTTGGCGGTGCGCACATTTCAAGCGCAACTTGCCATTGTTCAAATAAATGTGGATGTGCTTGAGCAGATTTATAAAGTCAACAAAAGTAAATTCAAGGCGCAAACTATTTCGCAAATTGAGCTTTCCACAACCGCCGCACAATTGGCCACGGCGCGCGCCATGATTCCAAAGTTGCAGGCGTCCATTCAACAGCAGTGCAATGGCTTAAGCGTGTTGGTGGGTGATGGTCCGGGTCCCATGCAAGATGAGCTTCGCAATCCAACCGCAATTCCGCTTCCCGCAAAATTTGTTGATGTTGGAATTCCCGCGGACTTGATGCGCCGCCGCGCCGATGTGCTCAGCGCTGAAATGGATCTGCAAGCCGCCACGGCCGAAATTGGCGTGGCCAAGGCGGGGTACTTTCCTGAATTGAGTTTGATGGGAAACTTCTCTTTCGCCGCCAGTGATTTTTCTGGTCTTGGAAATTGGTCCAACAAGGTCTATTCGTTTGGTCCAACAATTTCGTGGAATGTCTTCAACGCGGGATTGGTCACAAGCCAAGTTCAGCAGAAGCAAGCCATCGCGTTTCGCCTTGCCATTCGCTGGAAAGAAACCGTGCTTAAGGCCGCCAGCGAAGTGCAAACATCCATTGGAAATTACGCCGGCGCCATGGGACAAATGCAGGCGTATCAAACGGGCTTGGACGAAATTGGAGCGGGCTTTGAATTGATGACCGCGCGCTACAAGGCGGGCACGATTCAGTTGAACGACGTGCTTGATTTTCAACAAGAGGTTCTGCGAGTGCAGGTTGGCTTTGTGCAGTCGCGCGGATTAGCGGCGCAAAATATGGTTGAGTTGTATCGAACGCTTGGTGGTGGTTGGGAGACCGCGGAGGTTCCAGACGCCGGCCGCGATGCCTTTGAAAAGAACGGCCCCGACATGTTGAAGTCCATGCCATCGCTTGAGCAACAGGCGCAGGCCACTCCCGCAACGTAATGCGGGCGCGTTGATCACGCGCCAACTGATGACATTCATTTTAAATTGCGCTGGCGAATCGTTACGGCGAAATTGTCAGCGTTGGTCGATCAGTGCGGCCAGCCATCTCGGCCAATTTCACTTGCGCCTCAATGCGCTGACACAGCGCGTCAAGCGACGCGCCCATGATGGGGTTCTTCCAATTTTCAAGCGGCTTGCCGCTGTCGGAATTTTCGCGAAGTGCGATGTGGATTGGAATGGATCCTAGAAATGGGAGTCCCATGGTTTGCGCCATGATTTCCGCGCCGCCGCGGCCGAATAAATCGTATTCCTTGCCATCGGGCGCCGTGAAGAAACTCATGTTCTCCACCACGCCAAGAACTTCCACGCCCAGGTTTTGAAACATGCGCACCGCGCGGCGCGCGTCGTCTTGCGCCACGCGTTGTGGAGTGCACACCACAACTGCGCCAGCCACCGGCAACATTTGCGCCATGGTCAACGCAACATCGCCAGTGCCTGGAGGCAAGTCAATGATCAAATAATCCAACGCGCCCCAATCCGTTTGCGTGGCCAATTGTTTAAATGCGCCGTGCGCCATTGGTCCGCGCCACACCAACGCTTTGTCTGGGTCAACCAATTTTCCAATGGTCATTGCCTTGATGCCATGCAACTCAAATGGCATAAGCATTTGTCCCTTGGCTTTGGTGCCAACGTCGTCCATGCCCAACATTGTCGGCGCGCTTGGGCCGTAAATATCCGCGTCAAGCAATCCAACCGCGTGACCCATGCGCGCCAACCCCACGGCCAAATTTACGGCGATGGTGCTCTTGCCCACGCCGCCTTTGCCCGCGCCCACCGCGATAATTTTTTTCACCAGCGGCAGTGGGTTGCTCGCTTCGCCTTGCGTTGAAGATGGCGTTGCCTCGGTTGACGCCGCGGCGGTGGCCGCAACTTTGGGCGCGACAAAATCTATTTCAAGAGTTTCTATTTTTGCATGTGCCACAACCGCCGCTTCGCGCACGGCGCGATCAACGGTGGATCGAAGTTGCTCTTGCAGCGAAGACGCATGCGGGGACAATTCCAACACAATGCGAATCGCGCCTTCAAACACCGCGATGTGTTTCACCATTCCAAGCGTGACCACATCCTTGTTGGTGGATGGATCAACCACGGCGCGCAAGGACTTTTCTACGGCGGATTTATCAAAGGATGCTTCAATGGACATGGGACGGAGATCCTAGAACCTATTGGGGCGGCACGCCACAACTGTATTTTCGTGAATTTGCAAAATAGAGCGCGGCGCTTTGCAATAGAATGCCTCAAACTGCATTTCTAAATCTGATCAGAATTCACTGATCACCACTTGAAAGGAAAAATTATGCGACACGTTTCACATGTATCGATGCTCTCAATTCGCAATGTATTTCTAGCCACAACTCTTTTGGGCTCGATGGCTCTTGCGGTAAGCGCCGCTCCGCCAGGAAATCCGCCAGCCAATCCGCCAACAACACCGCCAGCCAATAATCCGGATCTTGGCGGTCCACCAGTTGGCGCTGGTGCCAGCGACAGCGAAAAAGGTTTTGACGGCGGCAAGCAGGGCGGCAAAAAAGGCGGCGGTCAACCAGCTGGCGGGCGCATGGGCGATGAGCGCGGCAAAGGCATGGTTTGGATGAAGACCTTTGAGCAAATCAAGCCAACGCTGAGCGCGGATGTTCAAACCAAGGCCGAGGCGATCAAGACTCAATTTGAAACATCAATGCAAGCTTGGAAAGCCACCAACGGCGAAAAAATGAAAGCGCTCATGGAACAAATGAAAGCGACAAAGGGTCAGAAGCCAGATCCGGCCGTGATGGATCAAAAGAAAGCCTTACGCGAGACAATGCCAAAGATGGAAGATTCACAAAAGCAAATCTTTGCATTGATGAGCGAGAGCGAGCAAGCCGCGTTCAAGACAAAGCTGGATGCCAATGAGAAGCAGATGAAATCCAAGCGTGGCGCGGATGAAATGGGTGCGGATGAAAAGGGTGACGGTAAGGGCAAAGGCAAGGGTAAAGGCAAAGGCAACGCGGGCGGCAAGCCGGGCGATGGCGCGCCACCACCAGGTGGAGACAGCGACAAAGCGCCGCCACCGCCACCGTTTGATCCGTGATTGTTTGAATCAATTGTTTGGCAAGTTTGAATTGATCTGACAAGTTTTGAAATGTGTGTGTGCAAATTAAAACGGACGCTCGCAATTGCGGGCGTCCGTTTTATGTTGTGTGATGACAGGTTGATCTTTGTGACGGCTGAATTTGCATGCGGCAAAGTGCTTGCACACGGACACGCATTGCAAATGTGAATCAACCGCCGCCAAACAAGCGGATGTCATCCCAATT
>CALFOZ010000115.1 GCA_937919205.1 uncultured Planctomycetia bacterium | reverse complement strand
AGAAGCGTGGCTGTACGAAAGCGAGAAGGCGTTGTCTGCTGTTCGAAATGGTTTACGTCACGCGCGCGCGCGTAAATACGCAAAGAAATCGCCTGATCTTGAGGCCGCGGCAAAGTTGGCGGCGCTTCTAAAGGATGACGACGCGCAATCGAGCAAGCGGTAATTCGTCAATGTCATTTAAGCCACTATGGACCGAGGAGGCGGCGGCGACGTTTGGGAAACTTCAAGCCGCGGCGCTGACATCGCTTCAGAATCGCAAGCGTAAGAAGAACACCAAAGCTTCAAAGGCCGAAGGACTCTTTAAGCAAGTTGAAAAATGCGTAAGGCTGTTGCTGGAAAATCCCAAACATCCAGATTTGCAAACACATGCGTACGACTCAATTGAAAGTCCGTATGCGCCCACCGAACGTGTCTTTGAGGCGTATGTTCAGAATCGCACTCCAGGCGCGTATCGATTGTTCTGGTGTTACGGTCCCGCTCAAGGGCAGATTACGATTATCGCGATCACCGAGCATCCATGATGTGAATTTGAAGATGAACGCAACGGGCGCGTTGCGTTGTACGAAATACATTTCGCGCATTTGCTTGCGCGCCCACTCAAGCGCTAAACTAAATACTTGAAAGCGCCGCAATTTGTGACGCTGAGCACGCGTAAGTTTGCACACCACGAAAGAACGCATGATGAAAAACTCCACGACGATTTGTAGCGGCGCGCTGTTTATGGCCGTGTTTGCGCTCTCCGCCCCTTGTGAAATTATGCGCGCCAGCTTTGCGAATGCGCTTGAGTCCCCATCACCACTCGAACCTTCGAACATTTTGTCTACTTCAACTGCGGCGCAAGCCACCACGGTCACCGGAAGTCAAACTGCAACGCCCATGTCCTCACCAAGCGGCATGCGTTCACCAGATCGCAAACGGCCGGTTCGTAAAGGCTCCCTGACTCGCACGGTTGCGCGTGAGATTGCGCCCGCGGCGACAACAGCAACTGGAGCGACCACTATTCCAGCAACTGGTGGCGCGGCTGGAAACACCAGTGGCAACGCCCCCGCTCCCGTCACGGCCGAAGCCGCCGCCGCCGCGCTTGAGAGCGCGCTCGCTCTGACACAAAATGCGGACTTCCGCGCGTGGTATGAAGCGCAACACATTTTTCTGGCGCCACGATCGCGTTTGCAAAATTTACAATTTTCTTTGTGGACCGACGACCAAGCGTGCATTGCCAAGCGTGAAGGCGACACCAAATTTCTAACCGCGGGTTGCACGCCTATGACCATCCGTATTTCCGCCAAGGTGAATGAAGCCTGGGCCGATTCCTTCGAGCGCTACTTTGGATTTCCGGAGCATGCGCTTGATTCCGTGGCGTATCGAGTTGGCGATGGCTCGCAGGCGGCCATTGAAAAAGCCATCACGGAAACCTTGGCGCAGCACGGAATTATTTGCTCGGCGCAAAGCATCGCGCCCGATCATCAATGGATTCTTGATCGCTCCATGCCAGAAGTGCGCGACGTTGCCGATGCGGTGATTCAAACCTATTGGAGCGGCCAACGTGGCAGACCAAATGCGCGTCAACGTATTGAGGCGCTGACTAGTTTTGTGCAGAACGCAATTCCATATCGCAAGGTGGATGATGGACGCAATGACGCCGTGAAGGATGGAAAATATCGCTGCGGCTTACGCACGCCTGGGGAAGTTTTGCTTGACGGTGGCGACTGCGATTCGAAAAGTTTGCTGTTGGCCACGCTTATCCGCAGCGTGGACGAGCGCACGCCCGTTGCGTTGGTGTATTGCATGAACAAAACTACGCCACACATGTGCCTGGCCGTTGGTTGCGACATACTTGAAGGTGAACAGAGCATCAATGTCAACGACACGCAAATGGTTTTGATAGAGACCACGTCCGACTGGGACATTGGCCACGTTGGCTCGGGCACCGACATTGCGAATGCGGAAGCACAACCACTGCGCTGACGCCCTCTACGCGGACGTGAAGTTCGTAGCCGCGCAATTGGTGCTAATTTGCGACGCGGAATCATTTCGCAAGCCCAAGCACTTTCAACATGGCCCAAATATTTTGCGGCGGAAAAACTCATTACGCCGCGCAATTATTTCGCAGCTGGCGGATCTTTAGCAGGCGCAACTTCCAAATCTTTCACGGGCAAAATGACCACGCCGTCGGCATTGTTGCCGGCGGTAATGCGGACTTTTTCATTCGCGTCGCTCCACGCAACGCCCGATCCGCCGTCATCACGGGTGAACGTGGCCACGCGCTGTTTGCCGGCCTTGTCGTACACCTGCAAACCCGCGTAGCCGTTCACGCGCGTGCTTGCGTCCATGCGCACGCGGCCATTCATGTCGTACCACCACATACACGCGCCGCCATCGTCACGCGTGAAAGCCGTGATGCGTGCCTTGCCATTTTTGTCCTGCACATTCCAGCCGTCACATGTGATCACGCCGTAGGGCTTCATGGCACCCACGCACAACATAACCACCAACACGCTCAATACAATGTTCAGCACGCGCTGATACTTGACACGACTTTGCAACAACGCGATTTGTTTCTGCATATCTTTCATGCGGGCAAAGATAGTGCCGCGGCGACATTCACGATCGATCAGATTTGCCCGCGTCAGCATCAGTGTCCTGCCGCGACTTTGGCTCGGATTCATCTTGCGCGTCGCCACCACTTTCAATCTGCGCTCGTATCAATCGCCAGATACCCCAAAAAAACAATCCCACAATGGCAAATAAGGTGAAATCCATGCAAGCAAGTCTAACCGAACGCGCGCCGCGGATTCACAAATCAATGTGAATAACAAACGGCGCGATGGCCAACCCCACGCACACGCAAATGAGCGCGGTGTTGTTGTCAATCACATACGGCAACACGCACAAGCCCACGCCCGAAATCAGCGGCACCAATTTTTGCTGCTTCTTGCCGTACATGAAATACGCCATGCCCACAATTCCTGCGAACACATTCACAACAAGATTGGTGGTGTCGAAGTTCAAGGATTCCTTGCCGCGCGAAATCCGTTGTTGGGATACTGAATCACGGGCGAGCCCGTTGTTCGAAACGACGCGCGATTTTGCGCTTCATCGCTGTCCCACGAACCGCCGCGCGACACGCGGTCGCCGGACTTGCTTTGCGCTGGTCCAACTGGATCGACCACGCCCAATTTGCATTGCTCAAAATAATTCGCCGCGAAATAATCCGCGCACCACTCGTACTGATTGCCAAGCATGTCGTAGAAGCCCAACGCGTTGGCGGCCTTCTTTGCCACGGGGTGTGATTTGTTTTGCGAATTTTTTTCGTACCAAGCAACATCGTCAATCGCGCCGTAGGTTGGCTTGCGCACTCCCGCCCTGCACGCGTATTCCCACTGCGCGGCTGTTGGAAATGACAGACCAGTTTTGACGCAGAACGTCTGGCACTCATTCCATGTGACATTGTCAACGGGCAATGAATCTGTGGCGTTCTTGGCGTCGGACTCCTGCTCGGTCAGACCTTCGTCGGTCCACTTGTGCACGCTGGGATTATTCTGCATCGCGCCCTTCCACTGCGCTTGCGTGACTTCCGTGCGACCAAGATAAAAAGCGTTGCTCAGCGTGACTTCGTGCGCAGGCTTTTCAACGGGCTCCGCGGCCTCATCGCCAGGGCTCATGCCCATCACAAATATGCCAGGCGGCACCAGCAACATTTCCATGCCAGTGGATTTGTGTTTCACGCGCCACGGCAAACCAGTCGCCGCAATGCGCTTGAGCAAGTCGGCGTCGGTGACAACTTTGGCGTCTGGATTTTGTTCAAGCACATCGGCCCACTGCGCAACCGAGGTTGGGTTGGCGGCAGTTGTTTGCATTGCGGCCGCGGACAATGTTGTGTTTGCACCAATCGACGCGTCGGTTGCGACGGCTTGTGTTGCGCCAGCCGTGGTAGCGGCGTTCTTGTCCGGCTCTTGCGAGCAGGCGCAAACCATAAGGACGCTTATGGCCAGAAACATAACGCGTGTTGAATTACTCATGCAGACAAGATAACACCAATGCGCGCGCCTTATAGTGTGTATATGCCTGACATCACACCGCATTCCAACGGACTTCACTCCGACTACCGCATTCGCCTGATGGAGGCGGCGGACATGCCAGCCATTGTTGAGATTTGCAAACTGGTGTACCCGCATGACGCGCCATACACGCCGCAAGAACTTGCCGAGCATCATCTAGTTTTTCCACAGGGGCAATTTGTGGCTCAGCACATTCCAACTGGCGAAGTTGCGGGCGCGCATTTCACATTGCGCCTGTGCATGATTGATTTTCATCTGGATGATTCATGGGATGTCCTGACCGCGTACGGAACATTTGATGATGACAATCCTGTTGGGCACACGTTGTACTGCGCCGACATCATGGTGCATCCACGGCATCAACATCACAGCGTGGCGCGCGCGTTGACGGACATTACGCGTGAACTTGTGCGGGAGGAAAAATTATGGCGCATGGTGGCTGGCAGTCGCTTGGCTGGATATGCGCAACACAAAGAGGTTATGAAACCGAATGAATATGTGGAGGCTGTTGAGCGCGGCGAACTTGTGGACCCGGTTCTCACTGTGCATTTGAAAGACGGCTGGCAAGTGATTTGCCCTATTCACGGCTATTTGCCGCATGATGAAGAGAGCGCGGGTTGGGCCGCGGTGATTCAGTGGATCAACCCCGCGTGTCCGCCGCCGCCGGAATTTCAGTTGCGAAAGTAAGTGGCGGGATTGGTGACGCCGGAATTTTAGTTACGAAAGTAAGTGGCGGGATTAGTGACGTTGAAATTTCAACTGCGCAAGCAAGTAGCGGCGTGTCCGCAGAAAATAATTTACAACACGCTCAATTCAAACGCGGCCGTGAAGGTTTCGCCCGCTTTCACAACGGCGACGCCGTCGTCGCACAATGCGCTGATAGACGCGGTCATGGGTTCAAAACAAACAAAGTTGGCGCCTGCTGGCGAATAGATTTGCATAAACGAATAGCCGTTTAGAAATTTCATTTCAATGCGCCGATGCGGTTCAAGAATTTCGGCAATTGCGCCGCGCATGTCCAACTGAAATAAATCATCCAGCGGCGCAAGCGCTGATTGCTTGCATATGGGCAACCATGGCGCGGAATTATCATTGGAAATGGGCAACCCGTTTTGCGCCAACGCAACGGCGCGGCGAGCGGGCAAATGCAACTGCGCATTGGCGCGATCGTTCAACACCAAATACGGATGCCACCCAAACGACACGGGCACATCTTCGCCCTTGTCCGCTTCAATGATCGTGGTCACCGTCAGCGTGCTGGCGAGCGCGGATTGATCAGCACTTGGATTGGTCTGAGGATGTTTGCTCTGATCCGCAATTTGATTTGCGCCTTGCCCCGCGCTTTGATTCGCGACTTGATTCGTATTTTCGTTCTTGCTCTGTCCCAACTTCCAGCGCACCCGCAATGTGTGCGCAAATGGATATGCGGCGAATAATTGCGCGTGATCGCCCCACACAATGCTGGCCTGCAATTCATCCGGCGCGGACTGCGTCACAATCCAATCCGGCCAGCGAATTAATAAACCGTGCATGGGAAATCCATTGGCGTCGCGTTTTAACTTTGCCTCGCGCGACAAGTCCACCGCTTTGCCCGCGGCGGTGAAATGATCCGCGCGCAATCGATTGGCATATGGATACAACAGCGGAATTCCCCCCGTTTTTTGCGACTTTACAAACTCCGCAAGCGCCACTGGCAACGCCAACATTTCTTGACCGCGCACTTGCCAACTAGTGGCAACGCAACCGGCGTCCGTGTGAACCACAAGTTGGCTTTGCGACTTTGTGCAACGGATAGTGCGGATGTCCATGCAAGCAACACTACCAATTAGCGCAAAAGAAAAGAACCCACAACGTGTTTGGACTGAAGGACCAGCAACTCATTCTTTGAGCGCCTCAGTTGCTCGATTGCTCAATGTGGTCAATTCTCGCATCGAAAAATTTCTGCGCAAACCATTGGGAAAATCCAAGATTTGCCCTATGATCCTTGGCTCATGCGAGAAACTTTCCTTCCGTTTTGCAAGGCACCCATTTCCGAGGCGGACATTCAAGCGGTCGTTGCGGTTTTGCGCAGTGGCTGGATTACCACCGGTCCCAAGGTTGCGGAACTAGAGCGCGCAATTGCAACTCGCTGTGGCGCAAAAGAGGCCGTGGCCGCAACCAGCGCAACCGCGCTTATGCATTTGTACTTGCAGGCGATTGGCCTGAAGCCTGGCGACGAAGTTGTTGGTCCGTCCATGACTTGGATTTCAACTCCCAACATGGTTGAGTTGCTTGGCGGGCGAAATGTTTTTGTTGATGCCGACCGCGACACACTGCTTGCGTCGCCCGATGCGCTTGA
Source organism: uncultured Planctomycetia bacterium (assembly GCA_937919205.1). Classification (GTDB taxonomy): domain Bacteria; phylum Planctomycetota; class Phycisphaerae; order Phycisphaerales; family SM1A02; genus SYAC01. The sequence continues at coordinate 10,970 of CALFOZ010000115.1, read as the reverse complement.
AGCCGCAATCACGGAGCGCACCAAAGTTGTGATTCCAGTTCATTACTCCGGCGCGCCGGTTGATCTTGATCCAATTCGCGCCATGTGCGCCCGCAAAGGCGTGCATCTTTTAGAGGACGCCGCGCACGCTATTGGCACGCATTACAAGGGGCGCGAGATTGGAAATGGCGGCACCGCGATTTTCTCGCTGCATCCAATTAAAACAATTACAAGTGGTGAAGGCGGCGTTCTTGTGACCGATGACAGCGCGCTTGCCGCAAAGATTCGTGGCCTGCGATTTCACGGACTTGCGGTGGACGCGCATGACCGCACGCAACAAGGTCGCTCGCCGCAAGCCGAAGTGCAACAACCGGGCTATAAACAAAACATGCCCGACATGAACGCCGTGTTGGCACTGAGCCAGTTTCCACGGCTTGACGCGTTGATCGCTCGTCGCCAAGAGTTGGCCATGATGTACCGCGAGCAACTTGCCAACATTGATGGCGTGACCATGCTTACGGACCCAACCTGGTCGCACAAACATGCGCGGCACTTGTTGGTGGTGCGCGTTGATGAGCGCCGCTGTGGCATGGAGCGAAGCGCATTTATGGAAGCGCTGAAGGCCAAGAATATTGGCACGGGCATTCATTTCTTGGCGTCGCACACGCACCGGTGGTACCGCGAAAATCGCCCAGAGGTCGCGGGTCGCCTTGCCAATACCGAATGGAATTCAGCCAGAATATGCACGCTTCCGCTGTTTCCAGACATGGCCAATGAGGATGTGCTTGATGTGGTGGGCGCCATTAAAGAAGTGCTTCCCAAAAGCGTGGCCAAAGTGGCCGTGACAGGATCAACACGATGAAGTCGAGCGTTTCAATTGTCATTCCCGTTCACAACGAGCGCTTGAATTTGCCGCAACTGATTGAGCGCTGTGTGAAAGTTGGGCGCACGCTTGATCGCCCATGGGAACTTATTTTAATTGATGACGGAAGCCGCGACGGCTCCAGCGAGATGTTGGTCGAGGCCGCCAAAACATATCCCGGCGAAATCAAGTCGCTCATTCTGAACCGCAACTATGGACAACACAACGCGATTTTGTGCGGCTTTGCAAACGCGCAAGGCGATGTCATGGTGACGCTTGACGCGGACTTGCAAAATCCACCAGAAGAAATTCCAAAGTTGCTTGCCGCCATCGACGACGGGTACGACGTTGTGGGCAGTGTGCGCGCCGATCGCCAAGATGTGTTTGCGCGCAAACTTTTCTCCGGCATTATTAATTCAATTGTGCGCCGCTCCACTGGCGTGCAAATGCATGATTACGGGTGCATGTTGCGCGCCTACAAACGCCGCGTGGTGGACGCCATGTTGCAATGCCGCGAGCGCAGTACGTTCATTCCTGTGCTGGCTAATTTATTCGCCAAGCGCGTCACGGAAATTCCAGTGGCGCACGCCGCGCGCGCCGCGGGTGACAGCAATTACTCCGTCATTAAACTTGTGAATTTGCAATTTGATTTGCTCACCTGCATGACGGCGGGTCCTCTGCGCTTGTTGACATGGGTGGGCGGAGGCATTTCCGCAATGGCGATTGGGTTCGCCATGCTGTTGTTCTTCCTGCGCGTGGTGCTTGGCTCTGAATGGGCGGGCAACGGAGTGTTCACGCTGTTTTCCATTCTGTTTTTCTTTGTGGGCGCGCAATTTGTGGCGCTTGGATTAATGGGCGAGTACGTGGGCCGCATTCATGCGGACGTGCGCGAGCGTCCCCGCTACATTCTTGACAATGTTGTGGGCGAGACGCTGGCTGAAGTACCATCGCAGGGCTCGGTTGGCAATGCAACGCCTGCGCGAACAATGGCTTGATGAAATTGGATTGATTGACATCGCTTACTGGATAGGCAAACGGAATTGCCCATCAAATCTCACTTTGTTTCACATACTTTTTTTAAGGAAACCACATGAAGACCGTCGTATTGGCTTATCACGAACTTGGCGCCGCGGGGCTTAAATCAGCAATTCGAAATGGTCTTGATGTGGTCGCGGTGTTCACGCACCGAGACGATCCATCGGAAGGTGGTTGGTACACCTCCGTGGCGCGCGAGGCCGCGGCCGCTGGCATTCCTGTGTTTGCTCCAGAAAAACTTGACCATCCAATTTGGGTTGAGCGCATTAAAGAGATGAAGGCTGATTTGCTTTTGTCATGCCACTATCGAAATATGGTTGGCGCGAAAGTGCGCGAGTTGTTTCCAAAGGGTTGCATTAATTTGCACTCGGCCATGTTGCCCAAGTACCGCGGCCGTTGCCCGATTAATTGGGTGCTTGTGAATGGCGAAACTGAAACTGGCGTGACTCTGCATTACATGAGCGACAAGGCCGACGCGGGCGACATCATTGGTCAGCGCAAAATTGCGATTGACATTGCCGACACCGCGCGCACTTTGACCGCACGCATGAGCGACGCCACCGGCGCGTTGCTTGATGAGTTACTGCCGTTGGTCAAAGCCAACAAGGCGCCGCGCACTCCACAAGATGAGAAGAACGCCAGCTCATTTGGTCGCAGAACTCCAGATGACGGCAACATTGATTGGACGAAATCCGCCGAGGAAATACGCAATTTAACGCGTGCCGTGGCCTTTCCATGGCCGGGCGCTTTCACCTTTGCGGGCGAGCGCAAGTTCATGGTGTGGAGCACAAAAACCGCGCAAGGCATGGGCCAGCCTGGCGAAATTCTTAGCGCCGATCCAATGATTGTGGCGTGCGGAAAAGGTGCGATTGAAATTGTGGAGGGGCAACCCGCCGATGGCGTGTGGAGCTCCGGCGCGCAGATCGCCAAGGACATGAACTTGGTCGCCAAGATGCGTTTGGGCAAGCGCGTTCTGTCATCGCAGAAGAAAACAACTTCTATTTTAATTCTTGGCGTGAATGGTTTCATTGGAAGCCATCTCACGGAACGCTTGTTGAAGAATGAAAGTTTTGAAGTCTACGGAATGGATTTGCGCTCGGACAACATTGGCAACGTCGCGGATCATCCCCGCTTTCACTTTATCGAGGGCGACGTTTCCATCAACCGCGAGTGGGTTGAATACCACGTGCGCAAGTGCGATGTGATTCTGCCGTTGGTGGCTATTGCCACGCCGATTGAGTACGTGCGAAATCCGCTACGCGTGTTTGAGTTGGACTTTGAGGAGAACCTGCGCGTGGTGCGCGACTGCGTGCGCTACAACAAGCGCATTATTTTCCCAAGCACCAGCGAGGTGTACGGCATGTGCAAGGATGAGCACTTTGATGAGGAAACTTCCAATCTGGTCACCGGACCAATTCATCGACAACGCTGGATTTACAGCGCTTCCAAGCAACTTTTGGACCGCGTGATTTGGGCCTACGGCTCCACGCGCGGCCTGCAATTTAGTTTGTTCCGTCCATTCAACTGGCTCGGGCCACGCTTGGACACGCTTGATTCAGCGCGCATTGGTTCCTCGCGCGCCATTACGCAACTTATTTTGAACTTGGTCGAAGGCACGCCAATTCTGTTGGTTGATGGCGGCGAACAAAAGCGTTGCTTCACCGATGTGGATGAAGGCGTTGATTGTTTGTACCGCATCATTGAGAACACGGATGGCAAAGCGACTGGTGGAATTTTCAACATTGGCAATCCAGACAATGAGGCCAGCATTCGTGAGCTTGCGGAAATGTTGGTGGAAGCTTTTGATCGCCATCCACTGCGCGCATGCTTTCCGCCGTTCGCCGGCTTTGAGGAAATTGAAAGCGCCCGCTACTACGGCAAGGGCTATGAGGACGTGCAACATCGCACGCCAAGTATTCGTAACGCCAAGAACGCGCTCGGTTGGACTCCAAAGATTTCCACGCGTCAAAGCGTGGAGCGAACTTTGGATTGGTTCATTCGCCAACACGCCAAGACGCACAACTTGACGGCGCCAAACACGCCAGCAACTGGCGCGGCGGCGGGTAACAAGGTTCCAGCGTCGCGAAGTTCGTCGCACTAAAGCAAGTACGCCGTGGTCATTGCACCCATTGCACTGCGTGTGGATGTGGATACGGTGCGCGGAACTCGTGCTGGTTTGCCGCGTTTACTGCGCATTTTAGAGGCGCGCGGCATTCGTGCCACTTGGTATTTAACGCTTGGCCCTGACAATATGGGCCGACATGCGTGGCGACTTTTGCGCCCCGCTTTTTTTCTAAAGATGTTGCGCTCGCAAGCCGCGTCGCTGTATGGGTACGACATTTTATTTCGCGGCACGCTGTGGCCAGGCACTGTGATCAGTCGCCACTTCAAGGAACAGTTGCGTATGCCCATGAAGGCGGGCCACGAAGTTGGAGTGCATGCGTGGGACCATCATCTTTGGCAAGTTGGTATTGAAAAACTTTCTGATGAAGCGCTTGAAGCGCAACTGATTTTGGCGTGCGACGCGTTTGAGGAAGTCATGGGACAGAAACCGCAAAGCGCGGCTTGTCCAGGTTGGCGTTGCAGTGAGCGCGTGTTGAACTTTGCCCGCTCGCGGAAATTTGAATTTCGTAGCGACTGTCGTGGCCCTGCGCGCGCGTTTCGGCCGCGCATTGGCAAGTCTGTGTTAGAGCAACCGCAAATTCCCGTGGACTTGCCAACTTACGATGAGGCTATTCTGCCCAAGGAGAATCGCGATGAAGTTTGGAACGCCCATCTCATGCGACTGATTTCCGATGGCAAACCACATGTGCTAACCGTGCACGCGGAAAGCGAAGGCGGCGCCAAATCTGCTTGTTTTGAAGCCTTTCTAGACCAAGCGTTGGCGGCGGGCCACACCTTTGCGCCACTCAGTTGCATGCTTGAAACGCAGACAAGATCAACTCTTACAGCAGGGTTCACCCCCGCGCTGAAAGCAGAAACTGCTGGCGCCATAAACGATTTCAATCCCCCACTTGGGCATCAACTTGCTTCACCGCTTGGCGCCATGCGCCCCATGACGGACATTGAAATTGGCTCCATTGGTCCTGGAAAAATTTCTGGTCGCGAAGGGTGGGTTTGCCTTCGAACGGATACTCTTACTCAGGCATGAACGTACGAGGCATTACGGGTTACATCACTGTCCTCTTTGCGTTGTTGTACTTGTTGCCGCTGTCGCTACGACCAATTATTTCACCAGATGAATCGCGCTACGGAGCGATCGCGCTTGAAATGTTGCACAATCATGATTGGTGGTCGCTGAAACTTGTGGGCTTAAGCTACTACGAAAAACCGCCGATGGGATATTGGTTGACAGCGAGTTCCATGGCGCTGTTCGGTGAGAACGCGTGGGGCTTGCGACTCGCACCAGCGCTTGCCGCATTGATCACAGCGCTTGCCACTGGCGCCATTGCCAAAAGAATCTGCGCGCTACCACACATTGGCTTGATCGCGACGGCGGTCCAACTCACGTTGATTTTTCCATGGGTCTTTGGAAACGTCGCTATTTTAGACGGTATTTTCACTGCATTTATTACCGCGTGCGTTGCGTTGTTTGTGCACGCCGCCACGGATTCAGAGCGAAGATGGTGCATATTCTTTCTTGTGCTCAGCGGCGTCGCGGCCGCGGGCGCGTTCTTGACCAAGGGATTTCTTGGACTCGCGTTTCCCGCCATCATCGCGGGCGGCTGGCTGATCTGGCAAAAGCGTTGGCGTGACTTGTTCGTGTTGCCGCTGGTTCCTATCGCGTCGGCGATTGTGATTTCGGCGCCACTGATCATTCAAATTCACAAACACAATTCAGGCTTCTGGGATTATTTCTTTTGGGTGGAGCATGTTCGCCGCTTCACTTCGCCAGATGGCAATCAACATCCAGAACCGTGGTGGTATTTCCTGCCCATGCTTCCTGTTGGCGCTTTGTTGTGGACTTTGAACATTGGCAAAGTGTGGAGCGGATTTCGCACATCACTTTTTCGCGTCCGCGGCGCTTCGCTGTGCGCGGTGTGGATTGGCCTGCCCTTACTACTGTTGTCGACCAGCAGTGGAAAGTTGCCGGCCTATATTTTGCCTATTTTCCCCGCATTTTCGCTATTGATCGCAGTGTCATTGCTGAACTATTTCAGCAACGCCCCAAAGACATCGTTCGCCGATCAACTTGGTCGATGGCTTCTTGTCTTCGTGGCGCTATTGTTCGCGACATTCATTCTGACAGGTCACCAGTGGTTGTTTGCGGATGCATTATGGCGCGATAATTCCACGTGGCGCTTTGGATTGGTGGCACTGGCGCTTCTTATGTGGGCGGCGCTTGATCGTTGGGCGCACCAAGCAAGCGCTCCCACACATCGCCTACTGCGCATGGCCATTTCACCCGCGCCGTTACTTATGATCGCTGGCCTTCTGTTGCCTGATGCGTTGATAGAGAAAAGTAAAATTGGCGTTGAGACTTTGCGCGCCCAGACGCCAGCCATTGCGCAATCACACACCGTGATTGTGGACGCCAATATGGCCACGTGCGTGGCCTATGCCACCAAGAAATTTGACATGACCATCATTGGTCCAGGCGGCGAGTTGGACAATGAATTAAAATTGCCACTTGAACAAGCGCGCTTCATCACGCGCGAGCAAGTGTTGGCGCAAGTTGCGTTGGCGCAAAAAACTGGCTCCGTTGCTTTGGTGATTATGCGCAATGATTTAAAGGGTTTTCATGCGCCCGGCGCGCCAACGCCGCAAAGCGAATTCATAGACGGAGATGTTTCCGTGGCGCTCTTTGCGCAGGCGAAATAAAGCGCCGTTACGCCAACAGTTGATCCACCAGCACGGCGCACGGAGTGGAGTGGCGATATTCAAATCCAAGCTTGGAATAAAATGGCTTCGCCTCATCGCGTGCGTCAAGCAACAGCGCTGGAATGCCGAGGCGCTTGGCCTCGCCCGCTAAAAATTGCAACATGGCGCGGCCCGCCCCGCCGCCGCGCAGTGGTTTGGTCACCACCAAATCATCCACGCGCAAATGCGAGCCGCGCGACAAGCCGTGATTTGAATGGACGCCGGCAAGTGAAATTAATTTTGCATCTGCGAATCCGCCAACAAGTCGGTAGCCATTGGTCGACGCAATAGCGCGCACCGTCAACACAAAAGTGTCGCGCGTTAATTCATTGCGCAGTTCATGCATAAGATTAAATGCGCTGTCAATGTCCTGGTCCGATTCAAGCCAGCGAAATACATAAAGACTTGCGTTGATCATGGCGCCAACTTACCAATGTTTGCGCATTGCTTCAAAAAGCAACCGAACCAGCATGTTTGTGTGAGTTCAATCTGCAGTTTGACTAACGCTTGAAGCCCAGCCATTTCTCTATATAAAAATGATGATCACGTTCAAGAATTTGGCTTTGCAACGTACTCTGGGTGGCGCGCGCGCGCCGCACGAATGCGGTCAAGTCGCTCAAAGAAAATCTCAATCAACTCTGGATCAAAAGCCTTACCGCTTTCATTGCGCATTTCTGCCTCTACGCGTTCTGGCGCCCACGCTTCTTTGTACGCGCGGTGACTTGAGAGCGCGTCAAACACATCAGCAATAGCGACCATGCGCGCGAACAAGGGAATGTCGTCGCCCTTCATGCCGGTGCTTGGCAACTGCATTTCCAGCAAACTTTGATCGTCGCTTGACAAATTTTCAATACTCACCGCGCCGGGATACCCGCGCCCGTCCCACCGCTCATGGTGATGCACCGCCACGTCGCGAGCGTCTTCACTGTCATCCCCAGGTAAATGGGGCACGCCAAGCACCGAGTGGTGCTTCATGATCTCGTATTCCTCTTGAGTCAATTTCCCCGGCTTTTTCAGTATTAAATCACTAATACCAATCTTGCCCACGTCATGAAGAATGGCCGCTATGCGCAAAGTACTGCGGGAAAATTGGCAATCTTCCTCTCGCATTCCGCGGCGCTTCGCCCATCCGTCAAAAATTTCAAGGGCGGTTGCGGACACTCGCTTCACATGCGGACCGGTCTCGCTTGGATCGCGCGATTCCGCCATACGAACCTTACTCCACATCATTTTTTCTTTTAACGCGCGCCGTTCCAGCGCCGTGGAAATCAAGGTTGCGATATGCCGTAAGTCTGTGAGTTCTTGTTCAGTGAAACTTGCATGTGTGGTATTGGGTTGCCGCGCGACAAGAAGTACGCCCAGCGTTTCACCTGATCCAGATTTCATGGCGATGGCCGCCGCCGCCGCGCCGACAATTCCTGCGGCTTCCACCAATGATCCGTGCGTGGACGTTAATTTTTCAACGCTGATCGTTGTGTCCTCGATCGCTTGCGCCAACAGGCCCGTGCGTTGGGCGATATAGCCAATGAAGGATGTACCCACTTCCTTGGCTTGTTCGGCGCGCGTTGCGTAGGCCAACACAAAATCTACGCCATCTGGCAAAAAGACACAGCACATTGGCGCGTGAATAACTTGCGGAACAGTGTCCAAAACCTGGCCCATTTGCACAGCAAAATCGCTGATTTGGTTGAAGTTAAATTCAAGCAGGTTTATTGCCTCTACGCGCGACTGCTGTAAGTTTAAATTCTCACTCAACTGCTTGTTGCGACGCATGATGACGTCCCGCTGACCCAAATTCTTGGCGAACGTATTCAATTCCTTGAATACATTTTGAATCTCCGGCGGTCCGCGCATCTCCAAACGCCGATCAAATTTGCCCGCGTCAAGTGCCGCGGCAAATTCACCAATGTCCTGAATTGGCCGAACAAGCCGCTTGGAAATTGGCCACGAGATGAATACGCCAAGCAAAGCCACTAGGCCAAACGCACTCAGTGTGATTTGTAAAATATCAAACAACACGGCGTCGACAATTTCTTTTTGCGCGCCTAGAAACAGCAACCCCTTGTGGTCGGCAAGTGGCTCAATGGCGCCAAGCATGGTTTTGCTGGATGTTTTATACCAACCCGCACTACGTTGATGCAGTGAAATGGGTGGAGTCTTGGCGTCGAGTGGCGCCACGGAAATAAGCGAACCACTAGATGAGTATGTGTTTATTTTTAATTGACCGACAACCTTGGAATCGTCAATTGCGAGATAGTTGGAGCCTTCTGGATCCTGCCGCGCGATGATGCGCCACTGATCGCCTTCAGGAACCGCAATGACTAAGTTTGACCAAATGCTTTGGGTTTCATCCATTTCCCTGTCAGTGTGCTCCAAATCTTTTCTTAATTGCTCAAGTAACTCAGGTTTTTTTTGCAATGTTTCAACTGTAATTCCATCGCGCTCTAACACATCCACCAGCGCGCATGCGACATCTTGCGCCCAACCAATAGCGGATTTTTCTAATTCCTGGCGCATGATTCGGAAACCGAAAAAGCCCATAAGCAACGCGCTGAGTCCACCAACCGTGACCAAGACAAGGGCTATGCGAAAGCGGAAACTTGTATTTGAGAATCTCATGAATGGTGTTAGGTGAAAAGTTGTAAGAAATGGAATTTCAAGAATGAAATGAATGAAGTTCACTACTGAGTGAGTCACATTCGTTACCAACATGTTCTACAAAAACCTTCAGCAAAGCCACCTATCGGAATCGAACCGACAACCTCATGATTACAAATCAAGTGCTCTACCAATTGAGCTAAGGTGGCGAAAAGTGACCTAGTGAAAAGTGAAGTGAATGCAATTGACCAAGTCACTTTATGAGTGAGTTGGCTTCGTAATTTGGTCAGGCAAGAGTACCGTGGCGGCGCAAAGCGAGCGCGACAAGGGTGACATCCGCGGGATTCACGCCCGCAAGGCGGCCAGCTTGGCCCAGTGTTGCGGGCTTGTGGCGCAGAATGACCTCGGCGGCCTCGCCGCGCAGGCCGCGTACTTGCATCACATCAAATTCACGAGGAATTGGCACGTTTTCGCTCTCTTTTTGACGGCGAATGTCGGTGCGTTGATGGGCCAAGTAGCCCGAGTAGCGCAAGTCCGTGGAAACCCGCGCGAGCAATTTCATGTCCACTCCAGCGGCGCACACGCTGGCGAGTTCTTGCAGCGTGGCTTCGGGGCGGCGCGCCCATTCGTTGGCGCGCACGCCGTTGATTTTTCCAACGGACAGCGACTTGCGAATCACTTCGATAGCGCTTTGACGATTTGAAAACGCGCTCCACTGCGCGTCGCCAACCAAACCATATTCGCGACCAAGGGGCGTAAGGCGCGCGTCGGCGTTGTCGGCGCGCAAAGAAAGCCGGTGCTCGGCGCGGCTGGTGAACATGCGATATGGCTCGCGCGGCATTCGCACCACCAAATCGTCAAGTAGCACGCCAAGATACGCTTGGTCGCGGCCTAGGCGTACAGTGTTTAGACCAAGCGCGCGGCGCGCGGCGTTCAGGCCCGCCACCAACCCTTGCGCGGCGGCTTCTTCATAGCCACTTGTGCCGTTGATTTGTCCCGCAAGAAAAAGTCCTGGTACCAATTTTGTTTCAGCCGTGGCGTCAAGTTGATGCGGCCACACCATGTCGTACTCCACGGCGTAGCCATAGCGCAAAATTTGTGCGTGCTCGCAACCGCGCATGCCCTTCACAATTCCATCTTGCACTTCGGCGGGCAAACTTGTTGAAATACCGTTGCAATAAATTTCGTTGGTGAACAAACATTCAGGCTCCAAGAACACGCCGTGATGATCGCGCTCGGCGAAGCGCACCACCTTGTCCTCCAGGCTTGGGCAGTAGCGTGGACCGCATTCGGCCTCCATTTCGCCGGCATACATGGGCGCGCGGTGCAAATTGGCGCGCACCAAATCGTGAATAGCGGCGCTGGTTTCGGTTTGGCGGCACTCCACTTGCGGCAACTTTGGAAACGCGCTGTCAATGGTCATGTCGCTGAACATCTGCGGAACTTCATCGCCCCACTGCGGTTTCAAGTTGTCCCAGTCAAGAGTTTCTTTGGCCAAGCGCGGCGGCGTGCCGGTTTTCAAGCGGCCAAGTTCAAAGCCCATTGAAATGAGCGCGGCGGAAATTCCAACCGCGCTCCCTTCGCCAACGCGGCCGCCAGCGGTCTTGGTTTCGCCAGTGTGCATCAGCGCGCGCAT
>CALFOZ010000114.1 GCA_937919205.1 uncultured Planctomycetia bacterium | reverse complement strand
TTTAAATCAAGAAGCGGAACGTTGATGTCGGTGGCTTGGGCTGTAAGCATTGCGTAAGTGTAGTGCACAAGCGCGCAATCGACAAAGCGCGCAAGAGCGTAACGCGCCGTGTACACGCGCGCGATTTTTAGCGGCCCGTACTGCCAAAACCGCCCGCGCCGCGCGCCGTGTCTGAAAGTTGCTCCACTTCGTGGCACTGCGCTCGCGCCACTGGCGCAATCACCAGCTGGGCAATGCGCATTCCATGCGTCACGGTGAAGGCCACTCTGCTGAGATTGATCAGCGGCACTTGCACTTCGCCGCGATAATCAGAGTCAATGGTGCCCGGGGAATTTGGTATTCCAATTCCGTGATTTGTTGCAAGTCCACTGCGCGGACGAACCTGACCTTCCCAACCAACGGGTAGCGCCATGGCGAAGCCGCAGGAAATTTTAACAATGTCGCCCGCGCCAATCACCACATCTTTTTCCAGGCACGCGCATAGATCCATGCCCGCGGCGTGCGCGCTGTGATAGTTGGGTAGCGTGGCGGCGGGATGAATGCGTTTCAGTTGCAGAATAATATTTGCCACTTCGTGTGCCACGTCAGCAGAGTAGCGTCAGAGCATTTTAAGCAAGCGGTTATTTCGCGGCCTTTGATTTTTTTTCTTGCGCCGCAACCTTGTTGGCCGCGCGCTTGATGGCCTTCACGCCCTTCTTCAAATCGGCAATGGTTTGCGCCACTTCCTTGGCGTGCCCCTCGGGTTTGACCTTGTCCCAACGCTGTGCAACGGTGCCGACTGGCGAAATCAAAAATGTGGTTCGGACCACGCCCATATAATTCTTGCCATACATGATCTTGCGTTGCCACACGCCCAATTTCATGGCGAACGGCGAGCGCCCCAACTTGTCAGGCGTGTCGACAATCAGGCGAAAGTTCAAAGAAAATTTATCACTGAACTTCACGTGACTGTCCGCGCTGTCGCTACTTACGCCAAAAATTTCCACGTCTAGTTTTTCAAATGTCTTGGAGAGATCGCGGAACTCGCAGGCCTCCATGGTGCAACCTGGCGTGTCATCGCGCGGATAGAAATAAATCACGCAATAGCGACCCTTCAGATCGCTTGATCCAAACGCCTTGCCCTTTGAATCTTTCAACAGGAATGCCGGAATCTTGGCACCAACTTTTAACAGGGGCATAAAAACCTTTCAGATCGTGAAATAAAATCAAACTTAACTATCACGACGATAGGCAAGTTCCGGACGACGAGAACCCTGCGTAGCAAGCTCAGGTGTCCGCCAACATCCAATCCAACGCCCCGGTTCAATTTCATGCAGGCAATACGGCTCGCGCTCAGACTCGAGCGGTGGCCGCGCCTCTTTGGGAAGTCCCGGCCACCACGGAATCACGCCACGCTCAGCGCCTGGCAGTTTCCGAAATTCGGCGGGATTTCCAGTGACTTCCTCAACTGTAGTCAATCTGCGCAATCGATGTTGCAAGCCTGGAATGCTGGAAAATAGCCCACGAGTGTATGGATGCATGGGCCGATCAAAGAGCTCAAAGACCTGCGCATATTCCACCACCCTGCCGCCGTACATCACGCACACAACATCCGCGTTCTCCGCCACCACGCCAAGATTATGCGTGATCAACATAATGGCCATGCCGCGTGAGCGTTGTAGATCGCGCAGTAGCTCCAGAATTTGCGCTTGAATGGTCACGTCAAGCGCGGTGGTTGGTTCATCCGCCAGCAACACCGTGGGTTGACACACCAACGCCATGGCAATCATCACGCGCTGGCGCATACCGCCGGAAAATCGGTGGGGATATTCATCAAGCAACTCGCTCTTGCCTCGCTTGAGCGCCATGGCGTCGCTTTTAAATCGCTCCTTCAAGCGGTTGTAAATTCCAACCGTCTCCAGCGAATCAATCGCGCGCTCAATGGCTTCTTCCACGGTGACTTTTTGATGCAACAAAATCGCCTCAAGAATTTGATCGCCGATGGTGTAGACCGGATTCAAACTTGTCATGGGCTCTTGAAAAATCATAGCCACACGGCCGCCACGCACGCTGAGCATTTGTTGTTCTGAAAGGGAAAGCAAGTCCGTGCCCTCCAGCAAAATAGTTCCGCGGTCAACGCGTCCAGGTGGCGAGGGCACAAGTTGCATGGTGCTGAGCGCGGTCACGCTTTTTCCGCAACCTGACTCACCCACAACCGCCAATGTTTGCTGGGGAAATACGCTCATACTTACGCCAGCCACGGCTTGAATGCGGGGCGCGCCGGGATTGCTGGCGTTGTCAAAACTCACGGCCAAGTCGGCTACTTCAAGCACGGGCTTGGTCAATACTTTTCCATCGGCACGTGCTTGAAGCGATGCGTGAATGTCTGCCATTAGTGGGCCGCCTTGCGAAGTTTGGGATCGATCGCGTCGCGCAACGCTTCGCCAAGCATATTATAACTCAACACGCTCAAGAAAATAGCGAGTCCAGGAAACACCGCAAGCCACCACACAAATGTGCCGGTACTCGCCGTGGCGCTTGAAAGCAATTTGCCCCAACTCGCTTGTCCATCAGGGCCAAGTCCTAAGTAACTCAGCGTGGCTTCAATGCTAATTGCGGCGGCAATGGAAAAACTTGCGTCCACAAGCACGGGCGTGACGCCGTTGGGCAACATGTGGCGGAACAAAATAGCACGCAGTGGCAAGCCCACCGCTTGCGCGGCTTGCACAAATTCTTGCTTGCGAAGTTTCATAAACTCCGCGCGCGTGAAGCGCGCCGCGCCTGTCCACGAGAACATTCCAATGATGGCCATCATCATGTAGGTGTTGCGCGGCAACACGCCGGCGGCCACGATCAGCAAGAACAACACCGGCACCGCCATGAAGATTTCCACAATACGAAACAGCAATAAGTCAATCCAGCCGCCGAAATAGCCCATGATTGCGCCAATGGTCACGCCAATCAACACGGAAAGTCCGGTGGAAACCAACCCAATGGAAATGGACAATCGGCACGCCCACAACATTTGCGCCAGCACATCGCCACCAAGCGCGTCGGTGCCCATGATGGAAATTCTTTTTCCAAACGGCGTGCCTTTCCAACTTTCAAGATTGGGCAACTCCTCCACCATGGCGCCCGGTGGCGCGGCCACCATGTCACTGCGCGTATACAGCGGCGACCACGGAATGGGCGCCCACACACAGCGGATTTTTCCAGCGGCTTCATTGTCCATGTAGCGTTCAAAGTTGATCAAGGTCGCGCCACCCGCGGTCACGGAAATACTTCCACTTATGGCGGCAACGGCCAACGCGCTTGCCACGCGCGTCCACAGCGAGTCGATGGATGGAATCCACGCCGCCACACACGCAACGCCAAGTGAGATAACCGCCGCAATAGGCCAACCGCCATTGTTGCCACGCGCCATTTCTTTCAGCCACGGCGCGCGTGAAGATTCGCTTGACCACTCGATCAGTGTTGGAACCAACACAACGATCACGCCCGCTTGAATGGCCGCCACCACGAACATGCCCGTTCGTTGCGAGCGCGTGAGCGAGCGTGGACCAAGTAAAATCCACGGCGCGCCCACAAACACGCCAAGCAGTAAAAGCCAATCTGTGGCTGTTAAATTGGCTAAAAGTGGCCACGATCGGCTGGTCACTTCACCATTTGCGCCAATCTGCTCAATCATCCACGGATGTGAATTGGCGATCAATGGCGCGAAGATGGCGAAGAAGGCGATCAAGCCAATCCAGAGCAAACCAAAGCGCGCGCCGTTGCGCTTGAGCACGCGGCCCCACGCATCTGCCCAGAATCCCTTGGCGCGTGTTTGTCCAACGCCGCGCATGGCGTCGATGCCGGAAATCATATTTGGCGTTTCTTGATTGATGTCACTCATAGCTCACCCGTGGATCCGCGACGGCGTATAAAATATCAGCGAGCAACAACGCGAACACATTCACCGCGGCGATCATCAGCACATCGGCCAAAATAAGATCGCGGTCATTGTTGGAGATAGCGTCCAACACCAAACTGCCCATGCCAGGCACGCTGAAGATGCGCTCCACCACAACACTGCCGCCCAACATGGCGGGAAAAATTCCAACGAACATGGTGATCAGTGGCAACAAACTATTTCGAAACACGTGGCGCACCACCACATCATTGCGCGCCACGCCCTTGGCTTTGGCGGTGCGCACATAATCGGCGCTGAGATTGTCCAACATGCTGGCGCGCGTTTGCTTGGAAAGAATGGCGAAAGAGCCGTATGTAAGGCACAGCACAGGAAGCGCGATGTGCCACACCACATCAAGAAGCCAGCCGCACTTGTAGACGCCCGCGTCATTGGTGCTAGGCAAAAAAGCCATTGTGTCCGCGGTGGTGTCATGCATGCCACTCACTGGAAACAAGCCCAAGTATTGGTTGTTGGCAAGAAATCCAATCGCAAACACACCCGCAAGCACGGTGGGAATGGAATACAGCGACAAGTAGAGAACGCCCGTGAGCGTGTCGAACCAACTTCCACGGCGCACGCTTGCAATCACGCCCGTGGGAACCGCTATGAAATATGAAATTGGAAACGCAATCAAATTAATCAGCAGGGTCACGGGCAACGCCTCAATGATCAAGTCCCACACTGGTCGATTCTTGGAGAACGCCACGCCAAAGTCAGAGGTGTCAAGCGAAACAACATTTGGAATAACCGGAAATCCACTTTTGGGATAGGGCCCCGCCATGAAGGCGATCGTGGCGCGCTGGCGAGTCTCCTCGGCAAGCGCCCACTTGGTGTCCATGCTCTTGGCGGCGTCAAATAATTTCACGCGCGCACGCGCCAATTGCTCCACACGGCTCGTGGCCGCGGACGCGTCGGAATTATTTTTTGCATCAGCCATGTTGACCGCGCCCGTAGTCGATGCCGCATCTTTGACAGCTTGCGCTTGCGCCGCGTCGAGCACCGTAAGCACGTCGCCAAATTCATTCGCCTTGGCGCCGCCTTTGCCATCAAGCCGACCAACCAAAGGCGCGCCAACCGCGCGCGCCACATCCGCCAACGCGTCACGGAACAAACGCACCGAACCAACATATGTGCGCCGCGCTCCCTCAGCGTCGCGCTGAAGCGCTTTAAACTCGGCAATTTGGCTCTCATCCGCACTTGGCGTGAACACCACGGCGGGCATGGCCGGCGGGGCAAACACCTGCGGCAACGATGGCGCGGGAATGGGCCGCGGCACACTCACGCGCTCGCCACTGGCCATGCGCAAATCCCGCGTGCCAAACTTGATCGGCGAAATACTGCTTAACCATTTTGCATATTGCACAATCACTGGCTCGCTTAAACCATAGCGATCTTCCAAATACGCCTGCTGTTGCGCGATGCCGGTTGTGTTTCCTTGACCACCCGCGGCTTGCATGGACGCGCCAATCCCGCCCGGCGCCAGCGCCAGCAACATGAACACCATCAATGTAATTCCCAACAGCGTGGGAATCATCAACAGTGATCTGCGGACAAGGTAGGTGACCATGCGTTGACTTTCGCGTCAGTTCTTCACGGGAACCGCGGACACTCTGAAAAATTCCTGCGGCTCAAGCGCGGTCTTGTAGGTGTTCACATTTCCAAAGTCACGCTTCACAAATCTCAACCACGGCGCCACGCGAATAAATGTGTACGCCTGATCCTCCGCCACGCACGCCTCAAACTCGCGCCACACTTGCATGCGCTCGGCCTCGTTCATGGCGCGGCGACCCTTCTCAATCAACGCGTCGCATTGCGGACTGTTCCACTGCGTGAAATTGTCGCCACCTTCTTTGATGCTTTCACTGTGCCAAATCTGGCGCGGATCGCTCTCGGGCGCGTTGTTGCCCCACCCCATGGTTATGGCGTCAAAGTCCCGCAATTTAAGCAGTTCTTGATAGCGGCTCCAATCCACTGGACGTGTTGTCATGACAATACCGGCCTTGCCGAAACTGTCCTTCACAAAGCGCGCAATGCGTTCGCTGATCTCGCCGCCAGTGGCGTAGGTGTATTCAAAGGTGAACTTGTCACCTTTCTCATTTTCCAAAATGCCGTCGCCGTCGCGGTCTTTCCAACCAGCCTCGGCTAAAAGTAATTTTGCTTTTTCCAGATCAAATGGAAGCGGCGCGACAGATGGATCGCTTCCTGGACTTTCTGGATTCACCGGACCCTTGGAGACAATTCCAATGCCATCCCAAATGTCGCGGATCATTTTTTGGCGGTCAAGCAACATGGTCATGGCGCGGCGCACACGCTTGTCGGCAAATGGCGTCAAGCCCTTGCCAGCGCGCGGACCACATTGCCACGCGATGAAACTGTAGCCACAGCGCATGTTGGTCCACTTCAAGGCGTAATTTGTTTTCTCAAAGTCCGCCTCCTCTTTCATGATCTTGTTGAACTGCGGACTTGTTGGCAGCATCATGGAACCTTCGCCATTGCGATACGCCACCAATCGTCCAAGATCATCTTTGATGGTGCGAAAGCGCAGGCTGGCAAGCGGCGCGGGCGCGGCCCAATATTGCTCATTGCGAACCAGCACAACATCTTGGCCAGGCGTCCATTGATTCTTCAAATCGTCAGCGTTTTTAGGCAGTTTTTCCAAACGAAATTGCCCTGAGCCCATCATCATTCCAGTGGATTGGTTGATTTGCGAGGGCTCAAATGTTCCGTAGTAATGCTTGGGCAAAATCGGATCGCCAAGCGCCGTGAGAATATTGGTGAACAGCGGTTCTTTGAAAATGAATTCCACAGTGTGATCGTCAATCACTTTCACATCCTTCAAATTGTCTTGCGTACTGCGTGTGCGCTCGGCCTCGATCAGCGGATTGTTGATGAAGTCCATGTAGGTGTAGCGAACATCCTCGCTGGTCAACGGGTGGCCATCGCTAAAGTGCGCCAGTGGATTGATGTGCGCGCGAATCCACAAACCGTCGGGATCAATTT
>CALFOZ010000113.1 GCA_937919205.1 uncultured Planctomycetia bacterium | reverse complement strand
CTATGCGGCGCAAATGAAAACACATTTCAATTTTTCAAAAGCGATTCATGGGCAAATAAAAGTATTTTTGGATGGACACCGCAATGTTGCCAACGCGCCCACTTCGCCAAAGTAATGGCAAATGCAATGGATTTACAGCGAAACCGAAACGAATTGAGTTCGCCGCGGCTTCGGCGCGCACAAAGAGTTCGCCACATAATGAACGCGAATTTATTTCGCCGCGGCTTCGGCATCCACGGCGCGGAATCTATTCAACGCGTTCAACGCCGCAACTTTGTAGCACTCGGCGAATGTTGGATAGTTGAACACCGTGTTCACAAAATAATCCAAACCGCCGCCCAAAGCCAACACTGCTTGGCCAATGTGCACAATTTCCGTGGCTTGGCTTCCAATGCAATGCACGCCCAAAAGTTTGCGCGTGTCGCGGTGGAAAATAAGTTTCAACACGCCCTGATCGTCACCACGAATTTGTCCGCGCGCGCTTTCGGAATAGCGCGCCACGCCAATTTCATAGGGCACCAAGTCTTTGGTCAATTCCTGTTCGGTAGATCCCACCATGCTCAACTCGGGCACGGCATAAATTCCATAGGGCCAATATTTTGCAATAGCCACGTGAGGCAAACCAAACATGTCGCACGCCGCAATGCGGCCTTGCTCATAACTGGTGGCCGCCAAACCAGGCGCGCCAATCACATCGCCCGCCGCGTAGATATTTTCAACCGCGGTTCGGTAACGCTCATCCACTTTAATTCTTCCGCGATCATCCGCAGAAAGACCCACGGCTTGTAAATCCAATCCTTCAACGTTGCCTTGGCGCCCCGCGCTGGCCAACACAACATCCGTCACAATCACCTTGCCGCTTTTCATTTCAATGGTCACAGCCGGCTTGGGTCCAACCGAACGGTTGACGCTGGCCACTTCTTCATTTAAGCGAAAAGTCACGCCTTTTTTGCGCATTTGGTGCACAAGTTCGTCCACCAATTCGGTCTCCATGAACGCGATTGGCCGATCCACTTTATCAAGCACAGTCACCTGCACGCCAATCTGCGCGAACATGCTGGCGTACTCAATGCCGATCACGCCGGCGCCAATCACCACCATGGTGCGCGGAATTTTTGGTAGTGACAAAATAGTGTCGCTGGTAAAAATACATTCCATGTCTGGAATCATCTTCACCGGCATGGCCGCGCGACTGCCCGTTGAAATAAGCGTAAACGACGTGTGCAAAGTGCGATTGATATCCATGCCTTCAACGTGAATTTCATTCGGAGTCACAAACCGGGCAAGTCCTGGAATAATTTCTATGTCGTTGCGGTCAAACTGATCCTGCACAACTTCGCTCTCGCGCTCCACCACCAAATCAACTCTACTTAACAAGGCTTCCATAGTTGGACGCACGGGGCGTGTTCCCATAGCGTGCATGCTCAGCATGATGCTACGGCGCGTCATACTGCGCACGGCCTCGCGAAATGTTTTGCTGGGAATGGTTCCAGAATGAATGCACGCGCCGCCAATGCCCGCACCCTTCTCCACCACGCACACGCGCTTGCCAAGTTTGGACGCTTGCACAGCGGCGCGTTGGCCCGCCGGTCCACTGCCGATTACCACCAAGTCATATTCATACATCTCTGTCATAAGGTTGAGAGAGGATAGCGGCAAAGAGCGCTGTTTTTATTGAGCGGCCGATTCATTTGGTGAGCTTCTTGTAAAACTGCAACCACTCAATTCAGCCGTTTCGCTGAGCAAAATCAACCATTACATCGGCCAATGCTTTGGCGCCCTCAACGGGCATGGCGTTGTACATGCTGGCGCGCATTCCGCCCGTCACTTTGTGCCCCGCCAATGCGGCAAGCCCTGCGTTGGCGGCTTCCTTTAAGAACAACGGCTCAAGTTTGGGATTGGCCGCGTGAAAAAGCACGTTCACAAAACTCTGACATTCCGATTCAGCGTTGGCTTTCCAAAACCCATTCGAGTTGCGAATGGCCGCCAAAACCAAATCACTACGCGTCTTGGCGCGGGACTGCATTTCAACAAGTCCACCTTGACGAAGAATCCATTGGCACATCACTCCAACCGCGTGCATTCCAAATGTGGCTGGCGTGTTCAAGCGACTCTCCGCTTTCGCGTGCTCGTCATAGCGCAACATGCTTGGCAACTTTCGAACGGGCGCCTTCAACAAGTCGCGGCGAATCACCACCATGGTCATGCCCGATGGTCCAAGATTTTTCTGCCCCGATGCGTACAAAAAAGCACAGCCCTTCAAGTCCAGTGGCTCCGCGTAAATATCGCTACTGGCGTCGCGCGCCAACCACGCGCCCGCGGCTGGTTGCGGCGGCGCAACCCAACGCGTTCCCCACACGGTGTTGTTGGAGCAGTAATGCAAATAGGTCGATCCCGGCGTGGTCTTTAATTCTCCCGCGCGCGGCGTGCGGCGATATCCAAAGTCCGCGCCCTTCCAAATTTCATTGATTTTTCCCACTTCTTTGCCATCCGCGATGGCCTTTGAAGTCCACACGCCGGTGTCTGGGTAATCCGCGCTCGCGCCGTCGGCTAGAAAATTAAGCGGCAACATTCCAAATTGTTGCGTGGCGCCGGCGGGCAAAAACAACACCGCGTAGTCCTGCGAAATATTTCCAACTTTGCGAAACGCATCTTCGCTCTCTTGCAAAATCTTCTCGAACAATTCACCGCGATGGGAAATTTCAAGAATGCCAGCGCCACCACCGCGAAGATCCACCAAGTCGGCTTGCAATTGTTCAAGCACTTCAAGCGGCATGGTGGCTGGACCCGCTGAGAAATTAAACACACGTCCACTTGCCATCGGACGAACCGCGCTCGCGCTCACTTTGCCTTGGGTTGCGTGACTCATGATTTCCTCACAATCGAAGTGATGTTTGCGCTAAGCACATTGGCGTTGCGGCGAATAGTGTTCATATGTTCCTCTGTAGGAGTTTGGTTCAAGTGGATGCGCGCCATTGCGGCCTCACCACCCTCATAGATTATATTTTCCATTTCCTCGGCGTTGATGCCCGCTTGACCCAACGTGTAAAACACGTGCGCCAAAACGCCTGGACGATTCAAATGCCGCACCGACAACAACGTGGTGGCCGGCGTGGAACGCGCGCGATTCACGCAGTTTGGCGCGGAACCACTCTCCAACCACTCGCGGATCACGCGCACAGTTTCAGCCGCCACGGCATGCGCCGCCTGCGTGGTGGATGCGCCAACATGGAATGTTCCATACACGCCTGGCACCTTGGCAATGGACTCGTCAAATTGGGCATCGTCCTTGTCGGGCTCGCGGGCGAACACATCAAGACCCGCGCGAATGCCGCGGGCACGAACCGCCGCCGCCAACGCCGCCTCATCCACAACGCGACCGCTGGAGGTGTTCACGAAAATCGAATTGGGTTTCATGGCGTTCAAAAATTTCTCACCGATCAACAAGTCAGTCTCCTCATGCACGGCCAAACTTACGCTGACCACATCGGCCAACTTAGCCAGGTTGACAATGTTGGCGCAAAAGTGCACGCCTGCGGAGTCGGCCTTCTCCTCTGTCAACTGACGGCTCCACGCCACAACGCCCATGCCAAAGGCCTTGGCGCGCCGCGCGATTTCCATACCAACTTGCCCCAAGCCAACCACGCCAAGTGTGCGCCCATGCAAACCCGCCGCCTGCAAATATTCTTTGCGCTTCCATAATCCGTTGCGCATTTCAATCACTTGATCAGGCAAGCGACGATCACACGCAAGAATGTGCGCCCACGCCAACTCCGCCACCGCATTGGCATTTCGCCCAGGACAATTGGCCACAAACACGCCGCGGCGACTGGCCGCGCCAAGATCAATTTCATCCACGCCCGCGCCCGCTTGCACCACCAACGCAAGTTTGGAACTGGCCTCAATAGCCGCCTCATTGACAACGGTTTCGCGCACCACCAACACTTCGGCTTGCGTTTCAGTGAGTCGCTTGGCCAAATCTTTGGAAGCCAACTCTGGTTCATACACAACATCGCAACCCAAGTCTTGAATGGCTTGTACACCGCTACCGCCAATGGAGTCGGCGACCAAAACTTTAACAGTGGTTCTAGGGATTGAATTTGGATTTAGGTTTGTTCTAGAAAAAACAGTCATGGATAT
>CALFOZ010000112.1 GCA_937919205.1 uncultured Planctomycetia bacterium | reverse complement strand
CGAGGCGGACGGGAATCGAACCCGCAACCACCGGCGTGACAAGCCGGTACTCTAACCAATTGAGCTACCACCCCAATCGCAACAGCGAATTGAAGAGTGTAGCGATCTCCGTGTAGAGGTCAATCAGGCTTGAATGTGGCTTTAAATGCCACGACGAACTGGCTTGAAAGGCGCTTCAATTTGGATTCAATGCGGGGCAAATTTGGGGGCAAATGCAGGCGCAAATGCAGGCGAAAATTCGGGGGCAAATGCAGGCGCAAATGCGGCGCATTTTACGCGTCAAACCAATCGCCACCAATGCCGCCGTCCGCCTGCAGGGGCACGTCCAACTGCATGGCGCCCTCCATGATTTCCTTCATGCGCGCCAGCACCGCGTCGGCCTCTGCCTTGGGGCACTCCACCAACAGTTCGTCGTGAATCTGCAAAATTAAACGCGCCTTGGGAAATTCTTTTGGCAGAGCCGCTTGCAGACGCACCATTGCAATCTTGATCAAGTCGGCCGCGCTTCCCTGCACCACCGTGTTAATGGCCATGCGCTCACCCAACGCGCGCTCGTTGGGATTCATGGAATGCACTTGCGGAATTGGCCTGCGCCTGCCCAACATGGTTTGCACATAGCCATGCACTTTGGCTTGCTCCACGCAGTGGCGCAGGAAAGATTCAATGCCGACAAATCTTTTCTTGTAGTCCTCGATCACTTTGCGCGCGTGCTCAAAATCACTTTGCGCGCCAAGTCGACGCGCCAATCCGTAGGGCGTAATGCCGTAGACAATTCCAAAGTTCACCATCTTCGCGGCGGAGCGTTGCTCGCTGGTGACTTCATCAATGGCCACGCCAAATGTTTCCGCGGCCACGGCTTTGTGAATGTCCTTGCCGTCAACAAAGGCCTGCTTTAGCGCGGCGTCGTTGGATAAATGCGCCAACATGCGAAGTTCAATTTGTGAATAATCCGCGCTGACAAGCGCGTTGCCGGACTCGGCTTGGAACGCGCGGCGAATTTCTTTTCCGTCTTCACTTCGAATGGGAATATTTTGCAGGTTGGGGTCACTGCTTGAAAGCCGACCCGTTGCAGTGCCCGCTTGATGAAAGCTGGCGTGCACGCGGCCGTCGGCGGGATCGATGGCCTCGCGCAGAGCCACCAAATATGTTCCAACCAACTTGGTGAGTTGGCGATACTCAAGCACCAACTGCGGAACGGCGGTCTTCACGCGCGGGTCGTTGGAAAGTTTTTCAAGAACCTCAACGTCGGTGCTGGCGCCGGTCTGGGTTTTCTTCACCACGTGTAGGCCAAGGCCAGGCAGAGCGCCGGTGGTTGGCGAAAATAAAATCTCCGCCAGTTGCTTTGGCGAGTCCAAGTTAAAGGGGCGCGGACACAGTTCCATGACTTGCTCGCGCAAGGCGTTTGCGCGTTGCTCTAGGCGAGTGCGTTGGCGATCTAGTTCCTGCGCGTCCACGTGAATTCCGTTTTGTTCCATGACCGCAAGCACATGCACCAATGGCAACTCCAATGTTTGCAGTAATTGGTCCATGCCCATGTCGTGAATTTGCGGGGCGAACAATTCATGAAGGCGCAGCGACATATCCGCGTCTTCCGCGGCGTATTCCGTGGCTAGTTGAAGTGGAACTTTGTCAAATGTTTTCTGAAACTTGCCACTGCCGATGAGCGATGAAATAGAAATGTTGCGATGGCCCAGCAACATTTCACACAGCGAATCAAGTCCGTGACTCATGCGGCCGGCGTCGATTAAGTGACTGCTAATCAGCGTGTCATCGCGCAGGCCCGCAACGTGAATGTTGTGGCGCGCAAGAACCATAATGTCAAACTTGGCGTTGTGGCCGGTCTTTGCAATGCTGACGTCTTCAAGCAGTGGTTTTAAGATCGGCAGAATCTGCTCCCACGTCATGTGCGACTCTGGCTCGGGACTGCGCACAGGTATGTACACGCCGGTGCGAGCTGAGATGGAAAGCGACACGCCCACCAAGCCCGCGCGCGACGGGTGAATGGAATCGGTTTCCGTGTCGAAGGCCAGCATTACATTTTTTGTTTCGCGCACTTGCTGAACAAATGCGCGCAGTTGTTCTTGCGTGGCGATCAGGTTGTACACGCCGTCGCGCGTGGCGCTGGAATCAATCACATACGCCCCCGGCCCCGCTTGCGTTTGTGAATTCGTGCCGCCACTTGCAAGCGCATCAAATAAACTTGGTCCTGAATCCGCGCCCTTCTTGCGCTTGGCGGGTTTTTCTTGCGCACCATCAACGCCACTCATTGAACCACTCATTGAACCACTCATTAAGCCACGCGTTGCGCCAGACATTGCGCCCGCGTTGGAACGCGCGCTGGCGCCACTTTGCGCGGAATTACTTTGATCTGCCGCAACAGGCGTGCCACCCAACAGCGCATCCATTTCACCTTTGAGCCTGTGAAAACCAAGTTGACGCATCAACTCAACAACTTGCTCGCGATTCTGTTGGTTCAATTTCAACGGCGCGTCTTCAATGCCAACTTCAACGTCGCAATCGCTTTTAAGCGTGACCAACTTGCGGCCCAACACAAAAAGCGCGCGCGCCTCCTCAATGGCTTCGCGGCGCTTGGGCGTGAGTTCGTGCACATGCGCCAGCACGCCATCAAGCGAACCATATTGCGTGATCAGCGCAACGGCGGACTTTGGTCCAACACCCTTTGCGCCTGGAATATTGTCGGCGGTGTCGCCCATGAGCGTGAGCATGTCAATCACTTGGTCGGGGCGAATGCCTTTGGTTTCCCACAGCGCGTCGGCGGTCAACACCGCGCCGTTGGAGGCGTCAAACAGCGCGGTCTTCTCATCCAGAATTTGCGCAAGGTCTTTGTCGCGGCTGGCAATGCGAATGTCCCAATCGGGGTGCGTAGTTCGCACGCGCTTCACAATTGTGGCGATGGAATCATCGGCTTCCACTTCTGGAATTGCGACAACGGGAATGCCAAGCAGTTTGCACAACTCAACACAGCGCGCAACTTGCGGACGAAAATCATCCGGCGGCGCCGAGCGATTGGCCTTGTATTGCGGATCAATCTGCGAGCGAAATGTTCCTTGATCGCCCGCTTGGTCAATGACAAGAATAAGTCGCTGTGGATTTTGCTCGCGCAGTAAGCGCAGTAAAACGCCCGCGAAACCAAACACCATGTGCGTGGACTCGTTGGTGATGGGGCTAGTCATGCCCGAGCGAATGGCGTGGTAGGCGCGGTGAAATTGCGCGTGACCGTCGATGATCCAAAGATTGTCCACGATTATTTCCGCGCTGAATGGCTGGCGGAAGTTGGCGCAGTTGGCGTTTCTGCCGCAGTACCAAGCGATACGCTTGAAGCGTGACGGCTGGCTACGGCCTTGGCGTGCAACTGCGTGATCAACGCGCGCTCTTGCGGCGACATTTCCGTTTGTCGGCGCGCCATGACAATTTCCGCGACGGACAAAAACTTATCTAGGCGATACATTTCTTCACCCGCGTCGGTGCGCCAGGTGAATCGCTCGGTGTACAGCGATGGCGGAGTGCTGGAAGCAATCATGGAACCAGTTCCAAGAACACAACCCGTCATAATGCGCGTGCCGATCGCGGTCTTGACATGATCGCCAATCACGCATCCCATGAACACGCGTCCCGTTGACTCCGCCGCCTCACCCGCGCCAAGTTGCATGGAAACTTCCGCGTATGTGTTGAGCAAATTTGAATTCAGCGTGCCGGCGCCCAGATTCACCCATGAGCCAACAATCGCGTCGCCCAGATGGCCGTCGTGAGTCTTGTTGCTATTGCCCTGCATAATCAGCGAGCCAACTTCGCCGCCAACTTTGCAACGCGGACCAATCACAGTGCGCGTTTTGATGGTGGCGTGCGCGGCAATGTGCGTGTCCTCGCCAATGGAAGTTGGACCAACAATGACCGCGTGGTGGCCAATGTGCGCGCGCGGACCAATCACAATCGCGCCTTCACTTGCGTCTAGCACCACAAATTTGCCGATCTCCGCAGTGGCGTGAATGTGCACTTCGCCCGTGATTGCGACGAGTTTGTCGGGCTTGGCAAGTTCGCCGCTTTGCTTCCATGCCTCGTGGGTTGCCTTGGCGTCAGAGGCCATGCGCCGAGCAAATCCGTCGGCCTCCAACAAATCCCAGGGCCTGCGCAAAATAGAAAGATCGATGCGCGGCGTTGTCTTTAGTTTGGAATCAAAGGCGTGGCCCGCGATGAAATGTTCCGCGGCCTTGCGCGACAAATGCGCCGCCACAATACTGCCATCGGCGGAGTCCGTCATGGCGTGGCCAACGGCGAGTGAATCCAAACTGCTTGGCACTTCCATCAAGCGGCCGGACAAGAACATGAAACTTTCGCCAGCGGCCAATTCGTTCACGGGCAAACCGGTGCGTTGCTCTAGCAACGTGGTCCACTCTTTGGGCGCGCACAACGAAGCCACGCCAAGGCGTTGATAATTACAGCGCACGCCCGAGCGCAACTCGGCGGCCACGCGCAGATCAAGCATGGGTCCAAATTTTCCGGCCGTGTCGTGAAATGCAATCCGTGGAGTTGCCATGGCTCACAATGTAGCTTTGTGCGGGCGATTTTGTGGGTGCGCTTGAACTTCTTAGCGGCGCCTGCGCGCGCCAAATGCGCTTGCCATGATCAACATTGCTACGCCCGGCGCTGGAATATTTTGCGGCGCCGTGGAAGAACCAAACACCCACGCATCGCTTGCACCATTGAACAAGATGCGATCAGACGCGCCGAACATGGCTTGCTCCCACTGCCCGGAATCCTTGATCCATAAATGCCAATAATTTTCGTAAGGTTCGACATCGCCTTGACCATAATTGGTGTCGGCGTCAATGGTCACGCCGGTTAAGAACACGCCAAATGAATAGGTGTCGTACTGCATGGACATGTTCGATAGCGCAGTATCAACGGCCAACATGGCGTCCCAACTACTGTGCGCACTTGCGCTCCATGAATAATTGATCAAGTAGCCGTTGCCATTCTCAAAATCAATTTGAATGCTGGCGCTCTTGTCGCCAGAGCCAACGGTGAATGTGTCAACGATGGCGGCGTGAACGGATGTGCAAACAACAACAGAGGCAATCGCGGCGACGCCGCGGGTGGCGAATGAAATAGACATGGAAAACTTTCTCAAATGCGGATGACCTGTTTCGCGCAGGATCCAAGGAAGGGAACAAGCAGAGCCGCTTGAGTTGGTCGACCCGACTTACTCGCCAGCGAAATATTTTCGCAGGCGCGCTTACGGTGACGCGATCGTTGCGGATTTGCACCGCATTCCTCCAAAGCATTCGGCATCAAAGAACTTCTTTGACATTTACAGAGTAGCCTAAAATTTCTTTGTGTAAAAAAATCTCCGCGTAATTCTTGCGTGAACACACTGCGCTGATTGCAAGCACAAAGTGGCTCAATATTTACGCGGGCCGACGCCGGGAAATCCCCACCACGAATAAGTGCGGTTCAGAGCCCAACCCACGGGCAACCCCATCGCCGCGCTCGACAAACACCAACCCATTCGCTTGCCCAGTTCCTGCAAGGCGCTACCCGAAAATGGAACCGTGCCATCAAGCCACAAGCCGCGGACGCTCCAAATAAATACCCACACCAAACTCACGCCCAGCAACAACACAAATGTCATTGCCGATACGGTAAGCATGCTTCGGCGCAGAAGCAGAGCCCGCACTACGGTCACGGCCGCGGATCCAAGCGCGAATCCCAACGTGTTGGGTCCGGGCAAAAACAAAATTGATCCAGCGATGTAATGCGGCGATGAAAAATCGATCAGCAATCCAATGACAAAACAGCCCCACCATGCGGCGCGGCGGGAGGCATTCAGCGATACGAACGCCGCCAACACGCCCGCCAAACTTGGTGACGCGCCGGCGATTGAAAACACGGGCATGAACGCGGCGTCCATGGGCAACACAATCGCCACGGCCAGAAAGAACATGCTCCACCTCATGCACAACCCCGCTTCTTTAGGCCTTGCTCGTCTGTCAATTGAGCGGACCAATGCGTGGCGTGAAATCGCACTGCTGGGCGCATCATGGAATTGCCTCGGCGTCAATTTTTAAAGTCACCTGGCGCAATTGATCTGGGTCCACGTTGGTCTTCACCTCCACACGCAAGCGCAATGGATTTTTATCACTGCGACGCACGGCCACAACCGTTCCCATGCGCATGCCTTGCGCGGCGGGCTTCCAAGTCGCATCGGCCAAGCGCACAATATCGCCCTCAAAAACTTTCTTGCTTGCATCGATGTCGCCCACCAAAATACCTGCAGAATCCGGGCGTAATTGCACTACAACCGATTCATTTGGGCCAGCCTCGGGGCGATCCGCCGGCGCGATGAACGCGTCCACACGACCCGTTGATGGATCCGTTAACGGCGCCAACCAACAACGCACACCGGTTGGCTCACCCACAAGTCGCCCAACCAAAATATCGCCACCAATCACCGCGGGGTCACCGCTTTGCACACCGTCGCGCGATCCCGCATTAAGCGCCAACATGCGCTCGCCCGGACCCTCGCCACGCGCGGTCACGCTAACCAATAAGGGCGCGACCTCGCGGCCGCCACGATCCATTTTTTTGGCGCGGTCCAATTGCTGTAGCTTTTGCTCCAATTCATTGGTGTGAATTCGCTCCGAATGCCACAAGGCGCGAAATCGATCGCGCTCGTCGCTCAGCAATTGCGCGTCCAAATATTTCGCATCATCGCGCTGTGGTCGTAGCCAATGCCGAAGCGCCATCAAGCCATGCGCCGGAGGCGTGAGCGGCAACCACAACACCGCGGCCACATCCGTTGTCCACGTTGTAACCCGCGCGCTGGGTAGCATGGAAATTGTGGCGGCAACCAGAAGGCACGCCAAGTACAAGCGGCTTGGCTGGTCAGGATTTCGCGCCACGTTTCACATTCAGTTTCCCGCGGATCAATATTCGTCCGCGTCCGACTCAAGAGTGGACTTCCACGCCTCAAGACTTTCAAGATAAATCGCCGTGCCTCGCGCCACGCAGGTCAACGGATCGTCTGCGATCTTCACCGTGAGACCAGTGGATTGATTCAACACTACATCCATGCCACGCAACAAGGCGCCGCCGCCAGCCAGGGTGAGTCCGTTCTCCACCAAGTCGGCGGACAATTCTGGATCGGCCCGCTCAAGCGTGCGTCGAACAGCTTCAGAAATTGACTTCACTGGCTCGCTTAACGCCTCACGGATTTCATCGGATGTCACCGTGGTCTTGCGCGGTAAACCAGTGACCATATCGCGGCCACGCACATCCATATCCACACGCGGTCCAACGGATGCGGCGGAGCCAATCTCAATCTTGATTCGCTCAGCGGTCTGCTCTCCAATGTTCAAGCCGTACATTTTTTTCATGTGGCCGATGATGGCCTCGTCAAAATCATCGCCGGCAACGCGCACGCTTTCGCACGCCGCGATATCGCCAAGACTCATGATCGCAACTTCCGTTGTGCCTCCGCCAATGTCCACAATCATGCTTGCCGTGGGCTCAATAATTGGAAGTCCAGCGCCAATACCCGCGGCCATTGGCTCCTCAACAAGAAAAACCTTGCGGGCGCCGGCGCGCTCGGCGCTGTCAAGAACGGCGCGCTTTTCCACCGCGGTAATTCCACTTGGAACCGCGATCACAACGCGCGGACCAAAGATGCGGCCGTGACCATTCACCTTGCGGATGAAATACGCCAACATGGCCTCGGTCATTTCAAAGTCGGAGATCACGCCGTCTTTCAGAGGGCGAATCGCCTGGATGGATCCCGGAGTCTTGCCTAACATTTCCTTGGCCGCGAAACCCACCGCGGTGCCATCGTTCAAAACCTTGTTGGTGCCCTTGCGCACGGCAACAACACTGGGCTCGTTCAACACGATGCCTTCGCCACGCACACACACCAACGTGTTGCAGGTACCAAGATCGATACCCATGTCAACACTAAACCAACCAAGTAAAGATTTAAGACCCATCGAAGTTCCGTTCCCTTTCGTTTGTCGATTGCATCAAAGAAAAACCGTTCACGCGAAACGGACCGCCATCAGAATTATTTTTTGTATTCAACGTATTCAAAGGCGCCGCCTTGTTTTGCAGAGCCAGATGTGATGTCGATATTTTTCAAGGCGATCCAACCACTGCCAACCAAGAGCAACAACACGCTCGCGGCAAGCAACGCGGAATAAATATCAAGCTTTGGTTTTCTCTGCGGAAGATTTGGATTGAATTGACTCATGGTGGTGGCCTATAAAAGATTCACTCGCCCTTGCGGGCGATCACGCGCAGACCCGTTCGAACTTCGCCCTTGCTGGCTTGCTCCAATTCAACCACGCCCACCGAGCGATTCACATCCACGGTGGTAATGCGCAGATTTCCCACATATTTGCCGCCATCGGCGATGCTCATCACCCAACCAGGTTGCACGCCATCGCGGCTTCCAGCGTTGATTTCCGCCATGGTGGAATCCACACCGCGGCGCACATTGATAATGGTGGCGCTCAGCGATCGATCCGCTGGAAGCTTGGCTTCACCGTTGCTCCCACTGGTCGCGCCTGGCCGCGCCTGTGGCAAAGCGCCAGCATAGGTTCCATACTTCTTCAATTGATCATTCGCGCTCTTGGCATCGGCGGCGGTCTTGTCCATGTCGTCGTTGGCTTGCTTCAACTGCTCCTGCACTTGTCGCAACTGCGCTTTGAACACTTCGTTCTCACTTGCGAGATTGGCCACTTGATCATCCAGTTGGACATTGTCGCGGTTGGCCTTGGTCAAGCTGGAGCGAAGCGTGGTTAATTCCTTGGAGACATTTGAAACCAACTCGCTTTTAATTTTATCGCTTTCGGAAAATACTTGCAGATTGCTAGCAAATCGATCTAACTGTGCTTGGGTGCTGGCGAACAATCCATTCAAGCGTGCGGCTTCCGCAAATGCCGCGTCGCGCTCAAACTGCGCCTTGGCCAACTTCATCTCAAAATCTTTCGCGGTGTCTTGCACGGTGCGAACTTCCATCTCGCGATTTCTCTGCGACGCGTCTCTTTCAAACACCGCGGCGGTGGCGCGCACTTGCTCATCCAACCATCGGGTTTTAAAATTCTCATCGCTTGCGGTGTTCAACATCACAAGCGGAACCAACGCAACGGTCAGAAGCGAAGTCAGCACAACAAAGATCTTTGTAAGAATATGCACAGCCAAACTCCAATCAAAAGGAATCCAAACGGGTCTTACGGCCTACTGCCCCCCGAGCCGTGCAAGTAATTTCCCTGATTTAGGCGCTTGTGTCAACGAGGCAATGGCACATTTACGTGATTTGTATCAACTGCAGTCGTTGCGGGCGCTTGCGTGTTTGAGCTATTCACCAAGGAACTTTGCCGATGACGGCGCAAAATGCTTCCAGCCGCCGCAATTTGCACTTCTGGTTCCCGATCGCGTAGCAATTTAGAGAGCGTGGATTCGGTTTCTGAAGCACCAACCACACCCAAAAGCTTTGCCCCCAACGTGCGAACACGGGCATTGGGGTCACGCGACGCGATCACACCAAGATCGGCAAGCCGAATAGGTGGCGGGTTTAAAATCTTGCAGGCCGCGATGGCCGCGAAAAGTCGAATTTCAATCGGACGAATATCGGAGCCATCGGCCTCGATCAAGCGTTGCAACATGGGTAGCGCCGTTGGATCGCGCAACCGACTCACAATTTCACACGCCAATTCAATGCACTCACTTTGATCGGATCTAAAAAATAACGCCGCGTGAATGGGTTCCAGTTCTAGCGTATCGCCAAGCTGAACCATGGCCTCCGCGACTTGTAAATTTACAAGGCGAATCGCGGCTGGATTGGCGCGGGGCATTGGTTCAGACGTTGACTCCTTTAATAAAGGAAGCGCGGATTTATTTTCCAATTCGCCCAGAACCATGGCGGCATTGCCACGAAGCTGGGCGCTTGGCGACAAAATCATGGCGGCAAGCGGCGATGGATTGAACAGCGCGCCGGAGCGGGAAAGCGCCAAAATCGCGGCCGCTCGAACGCTGTCATCGGGATCAAGCAGAAGTGGTTGAAGCAATGGACTCGCACCAGGCATGCGAACTTTTGCAACGCTCATGGCGGAGACAAATCGAACGCTTGCCTCTCGATCGGCAAGGCCGCGCCGCACGGCGGGCTCAAAAATAGTCATGTCATATTGCATGGCCTCTATGGAGTGCGCGCGCAATGAACGATCGGGGTTGCGCGAAGCCTCATCCAAAACCAAGCGCGCGTTGCGGGCCCAATCACTGGAATTGGAAACCGGAATCGGCGATTTAGTTTTGGCCTTGCTCGAAAGCGAGGCGTCATTTTCCGGCGAAATACTTTGATCCCGACTGCTCCATGATGACAACTTGCCTTGCGTGGAGTCGCCGCAACCAACCACGCAAAAAGTGGCCACGATAGCGGACACAATCAAGCCCACCGAGCGCAATGATTTTTTTTGTATGTGTGGAAAGCAGTACATGATGAAAGACGCCAGAAACATGGCCCAAGAAAATACGTCGCCAATCGTAGCAAAAATGGTGCGCTTTTGCTCCAAAGCCAGCGATGCAAGCATCCATCCACTGCGCCCCGCTGGCAGGGAACTTTCAACACGCCTGCCCCGCGTGTCAAACGCCCCGCTGATTCCGGTATTCACAACGCGCAACATGGATCGGCGCAACTCCACGCAACGCCAACGCGCCGCCTGTTCATGGTGGCGGCGCGCCGGATTAAACGAGCCAAACCAACCATCGTTGCTCAGGTTCACAATCACGTCGGCTCCGTCATCGGCGTTCACCAAACTTCGCGTCGCGCGCGAGACCGTGTCCTCGAAACAAATCGGCACCGCCATGGAAATTCTTCGCCCAGCTTTTTGCATTGAAAGCGTGCGCGGTCGCTCACCAGTTGAAAGATCAAACTCCATTCCGCGGCCGCCAAAATCAAGCATGGCCTGTTCAAGCGCCTTCCAATATGAGATGTATGGCATGGTTTCACCGAACGGCGTGAGCACAACTTTGTCGACGCGCTCATGCCGCCCGCCGCTCTTAAGCAAATAGCCGCTGTTGAAATGTTTTTTCCACGCGTAACGATTTCCTTCAATGCGCAAGCCTTCATAGGCGCCGCTACCCACCAGCAATGGCGCGCCGCATTGATTGACCAGATTTTCCAATTGCGATGTGAAATTGTCGGCGGGCCACAAACCCTTCTCGCGTTGCAACATGATCGCGTCGCTTTCCAAACCCACGCCCGGCAAAACGGTCTCCGGCCAAGCGATTAAATCTGGCGTGATTGCGCGCGATTTCAACTCGGCCAAGGCGTCGGTGGTTGCCGCAAACGCCGTGTCAAATTGCTCCTGTTGCATGGCGCGCGTGGGCGCCATCTTGTTGCTTTGCGCGACATTGGTTTGAATCACAAGCACTTTGAGCATGTCGGCGTTGTCGATTGCAACGGGCGCCGAGTTGAAAAATCCATACGTCAACGCCAGCGCCACGCATGCTGTGGTGGCGATCGCGCCCGCGCGCCAATGTGATTCACGTGGCGCGATCATGCTGGCCAAGGCGCCGGCGATCAATCCAGGAATAATTCCCAGCCCCGCCGCACCAATCACGTCCGCGCCTTGCGCGAGCCAAGGAAAATCAATCAGTGGTTGCGCCGGCATGAACCACGGATATCCATCCATGAACACCCGGCCACGGAACCATTCGCACCCGCATAAAATAATTCCGCTTCGTATGGCCAACGGCCACGCGCGAAATCGCTGGCCTCGCTCCACGCGCGACATGACCACGGCGAAGATGCCGTCGAAGGCGCCCATGACAATCGCCAATGCCGGCCAACCGTAATCGCTCACCGGACCAATCCAACTTTCTAACCACAGCCAGCGCAGGCTTCCAAACAGCCACGCGATCAACGCCAAGCGCCATGTTGCCCAGTGGTCACTGAACAAAGAACTTTCCTTGACGAGCGTTTCATGTGCGCGCCAACGCGCGCTCACCCGCGCCGCCAACACCAACGGCGTCCACGCTAACAGCGCCAGCCACGATGCGTTGAACGGATCAAGCGCAAGCGTGTTGAATATCGCGCCAAGCGCGCACAGACTTGTGATTTGAATCAGCCGAATCAATTTGAAACGCGGCGTGCTACTTGCCTGCAAAGTCAATCACTCGCCCAATCTCGCTGCGCAAAGCGGATCGATGCACAATGCGATCCACAAATCCAGCATCAAGCAAAAATTCAGAAGTTTGAAATCCATCTGGAAGCTCTTGGCGGATTGTTTGTCGAATCACACGTGGACCAGCGAAACCAACCAAGGCGCGCGGCTCCGCAAGAATCACGTCGCCCAACATGGCAAAACTTGCGGTCACGCCGCCCGTTGTTGGATCCGCGAGCACGCTGATGAATAAACCACCCGCGGCGTCAAAGCGCGCCAACGTGGCGCTGGTCTTGGCCATTTGCATCAAAGAGAATCCACTCTCCTGCATGCGCGCGCCGCCCGAGCAACACACAATGATCAGGGGCAAATTGTGATCCGTGGCGTACTCAATTAAGCACGCCAGTTTTTCTCCAACCACACTGCCCATCGAGCCCGCGAGAAACGTGAAATCCATGCAACCCAAAGCCAC
>CALFOZ010000111.1 GCA_937919205.1 uncultured Planctomycetia bacterium | reverse complement strand
AAAACTATAAAACTCACGGCACTGTAAAATAAAATCCAGCCAAGCCCTTTGGTGTTGTCTTGGGGATACAAATATGGAGCGGGTAACACCATGGCCAACGTGAACACGGTTCCCAAAATTCCACACCCCAACGCCACGCGAAGCAGTCCGCCGCCAATGGTGCTGAATTCCTTCAGTTGCATGGTTTGAAATACAACGCCCGTTCCACCGCCGCGCATGATGGTGGTGAATGTGGTTATGCCCAGCGCAATGGCGTACAAGCCGTAGTCGGCTGGCGTAAGAAACCACGCCATGACTATTTGCGTGGACAGCCCTGTGAATCGGCTGACTACGCTTGCAATGCTGGTCAGGATAAGGCTGGAGGTTTTATTTTGGGTCATGGAGATCCTAAGATCCCGGAACTTGAATGTTACAAAATTCAATTAAGGGTGTGGTCGGCATATTGAAGCATTCCCTCATTGCGGGACAGAACGTCTGAAATAGAAATAGTGCCTAGCAAGGCACATATTTCCTTACATGGACGGAGACTGCGTAATGGAAATAAGGCGAAGGAATTCCTCGCGCGTGGCCAAATTGTTTAGGAACACGCCAGTCAATTTACTGGTTGTTGTCCACGCATGCGGTTGATGCACGCCGCGATAGCACATGCAATAGTGGCGCGCTTGCACCACCACGGCCACGCCGCGCGGCTTGAGATGGTCTTGAATGGCGCCGGCAATTTGCGCCGTGAGTTTTTCCTGCACCTGCAAGCGCTTGCAAAAAATCTCAACAACTTTGGCAAGTTTGCTTAAGCCAACCACGCGTCCATCTGGAATATAAGCCACGTGCGCCTTGCCCACAAAGGGAACCATGTGATGCTCGCAGTGGCTTTGGATT
The DNA here is from genome assembly GCA_937919205.1 of uncultured Planctomycetia bacterium. Taxonomy (GTDB): domain Bacteria; phylum Planctomycetota; class Phycisphaerae; order Phycisphaerales; family SM1A02; genus SYAC01. Next base: position 4,515 of record CALFOZ010000111.1, on the reverse strand, counting down.
TCAATTCCACTGAGCAAAACCATTTGGTCGTAGCCTTCAATTTCGGTGAAGGTGCGGCTGAGCGGCTCCGCTGGGTCCATTGAATAGCCGCAGAAATGCTCGTAATACGCCTTGATCACGCGCCGCGGAGTGTCAAGCAGTCCCTCACGGTTCGCATCGTCGCCAATGAATCCCAGGATGGAGCGAATGTGCTCCATGGCTTGCTTGGTCTTTGGGTCGTTGAAGTCTGGCTCTTTCATTGGAAACACAGGATAGGCACTGATATGGGTTTGCGCAGGCGGCGCTTGTGAATTTGCTCAATCAGCAATTGCGTATGTATGTAGGGGACAATGGTGGATTTGCAAATGCGCGCATTGCGTGTTGCGCGGACGGGACGTGCAATTTCGCGGGTAGCATTCTGTGATGCAGGAATTCGTTCGCACATTGACGCAATCCGAGGCGCTTGAGCTGATTCGCCAGCGCCAGGGCGAGCAAAAGTTGGCGCAAAGCGCGGACTTCTGCGGCAGTGGTGAATCATGGCAGGCCGCGCTTGGGCGCACCAAGGCCGCGGTGGTGGTGCTGGGCATTCCTAGCGACATTGGCGTGCGCGCAAACTTTGGCAAACTTGGTTGCGCCACTTTGTGGGCGGCCGCGCGCGCAAAGTTTTTGTCCATGCAGGCCAACGCCGCGTTACGGGGCGAGTCGTTGTTGGTGCTGGGTGAAATTGCGGTTGATGATGTGATGCGCAAAGCAGGAACGTTGGACCCAACGCGCGACGTGGACCTGGCCGCGCTTCATGCTTTGGTGTGCGAGGTGGATGAGCGCGTGGCGGCCGTTGCTCAGGAAGTTATCAAGAGCGGCAAATTATTGGTGGCGGTTGGTGGCGGACACGAGAACGCGTTTGGAATAATCAAAGGTTTGTCCAAGGCCACTTCACGGGGGGTTTCATGCATCAATATTGATGCACATGCGGATTTGCGCCAGGACGCGGGGCGCCACAGTGGCAACGCATTTTCCGCGGCGCGGCGCCAGGAATTCTTGGAGCGTTATTGCGTGGTTGGTTTACAAGAGCCGTTTGTGAACGACGCCATGTTTGAGCAATTCCGAAAAGAGGACGGCTTGCATGCGATGACACTTGAACGAATGCGCACGCGTTTATTCTCGGGCTCTGAGATGCTTGGATACTTTCCATTTGGAAAAATGTGGCCACATGCGCCTCATATTGCAGCAATGGAAGAAGCGGCGAAGTTTGCCAAGAAGCGACCCTTGGCTTTGGAGATGGATCTTGACGCAATCACTGGCGTCGCGGCCAGCGCGCCAACCACGGCGGGGCTTGCTGTTGAAGAGGTTCGTGAAATGCTGCGCTATATCGGCGCGCGCCGCGACGTGAGCACGTTTCATATTTGTGAGGGCATTGCCGATGAAACAGATTCGCAGGGTGTTGGCGCGTTGACGGCGTTGTTGATGAGCGATGTGATCAAGACCGTGTTGGCGCGCCGCGCAAAGTGAAGCACAGCATGAACCGAATTGGTATTGATCTTGGCGGAACAAAAATTGAAGCCGCGGTATTGGGGCGTGATGGAGAATTATTGTGGAGCGAACGCGTGGCCACCCCCAAAGGCGATTATGCAGGCACTTTGCAGGCGATTGCGGGATTGGTACAGCGGGCGAAAATAATTTCTGGTGCTGTCGCGGGCGTGGGCGTTGCCACGCCAGGCAGTGAAAATCCGCAAACGCAATTGCATCGCAACGCCAACAGCACGTGCCTGAACGGCATGCCACTGCGGCAAGATTTGCAGGGCTTGATTGGCCTGCAAGTTCTCACCGCCAACGACGCAAATTGTTTCGCGCTATCCGAGGCGATTGATGGCGCTGGCAGTGGAGCGCCGATTGTGTTTGGCGTGATTCTTGGAACAGGTTGCGGCGGCGGAGTTGTGGTCGATCAAATTGTGCGCAACGGCGCCAACGGAATCGCCGGCGAGTGGGGGCATACGGCGCTTCCCAATGCGCTTGATGTGGAACGGGCGCGTGAAAAATGTTGGTGTGGGCGCGCCTGTTGCCTTGAACAATTTATTTCGGGCAGTGCTGTTGAAATGGATCACGCGCTTGTGAACAACACGAATCAAATTTCCCTGAAGCAAATTTCCGCGCAGGCACAGGCGGGCGACGCGGCGTGCGCGGCAACAATCGATCGCTGGATTGACCGGCTTGGGCGCGCCTTGGGCGGCGTGATTAATGTGCTTGACCCGGATGTGATTGTGCTTGGCGGCGGCGCCAGCCTGGTGGACGGCTTGGTGGCGCGCCTTGCGCCAGCGATTTTGCCGCATATTTTCGCTGATTCTTGGAGCACGCCCATTCGCATTGCCAAGTTTGGTGACTCAAGTGGCGTGCGCGGTGCGGCGTGGCTTTGCGATACCTTGGCGAGTGAGCAGAAGTTGCACAATTTAAAAAACCAATGAATGGAACACTCACCATGAAATCAACAGGCGCCAAAATTGGAATCATCGGTTGTGGATCAATTGGCCATGTGCATGCGCGCCACGCGCAACACGCTGGTCTTGATATTGCCGCGGTGTGGGACATTAAGCCGGAGGCCGCCGCCAAACTAGCCAGCGAAGTGCCAAGCGCGCAAGTGATGCCAAGCGCTGAAGCGTTGTTGGCGCAACGCGATATTGCCGGCGTGATCATTGCCGTGCCCAATGATTTGCACATGCCACTGGCGGTGCAAAGTGTGCAAGCGGGCAAGCATGTGTTGCTTGAAAAACCAATGGCGCTTTCCATAGCGCAATGCGACGACATTATTCGCGCCAGTGAAAAAGCCAAGAAGCACGTGCAAATGGGATTTGTATGTCGACAACTTCCCGCCGTAGCCACGGCCAAAAAACTTGCGCACGCTGGAACATTTGGTTCGATCTACCACATCAAGGCCAGTACCTATCGTCGCCGCGGCGTGCCAGGGCTTGGCGGTTGGTTCACCAACAAGGCGCATTCAGGTGGCGGACCATTGATTGACTTGGGCGTGCACATTATTGACGCCTCGCTGTGGCTGGCGGGCTTTCCAAAAGTACTACGCGTGAGCGGAGCCATTTATGCAAATTTTGGCTGTCAAATGCATAATTACGCGCATGTGTCCATGTGGGCTGGTCCGCCTAAATTTGACGGCGTGTGCGATGTGGAGGATCACGCCACCGCGCTACTGCGTTGCGAGGGCGGACTGACGATTGAAGTGAACACTACGTGGGCCATGAATGTGCCGGATGGAATTCTTCCAGACGGCGTGATCTTGATGGGACAGAAAGCGGGTTGCCACATTGGGCTACAGGCAAAGTCGCTCACCCTTGCCACCGAAAGCCACGGCATGCCCGCGGATTTAGAGCCGCACTTCGCCGCCGAGGAACCACTACAGCAGGCGTGGAACGCGCAAGCAACGGCGTTTGCATCGCTGTTGCAGAATGGAACACATCCAATCGCCACCGCGCATGAAGGGCGTCAGGTGCAATCAGTGATCGACGCTATTTATGAATCAGCGAAGGTGGGGCATGAAGTTGAAGTGCGAACGTGAATTTAGTTTTTCGCGCCTTGGGTTGCTTTGTACTTCTCCAACGTTTCTTTTAATTCGCCAAGCGTCTCGGCGTCTGTGTTGTCTTTCATGCCAAGATCAACCGCTTGTTGCTGAGTGGCGAGGGCCTTGGCCTTGTCGCCGCGGTCCCAATACACGCGCGCAAGTGTGTCAAGAACGGCAGGCTCCACGGGCTTTGAAACGGAAACCGCCTTCTGTGCCGCGGCCAGCGAAAAGTCCAAATCGCGGGACTTTTTAGGCATTTCCGTAGCGCTGACCCACGCCAATTGATTCAATTCCTCGGCTTCAAGATCCATAGTCAAAAGTTGTTTGCCAACCGCAATCGCCTCTTGCGGTTGCTTGGCTGGTCCAGCCAAAATTTGAAACTTGGTCATCAACAATTGGGTGTTTGTTGGATCGCTCTTGATCATCTCTTGCAACTTGGCAAGCACTGTCGTGTAGTCGTTGCTTTTTTGCGCCGAACGCATAAGTTTGGAAAATGATTTGCTGGCCTCTTCTAGTTTGGCCTGAGCAGTCGCGGCTTCTTTTGCTTTGGACAAATCCCAAGTGCCCGCGGCCACCGCGGCCAATGGCTTGTCCATTTCCATTGGGTGGCCGATCCACTGGATCACGCCATCCTTGCCAACAATAAACGCGCACGGAATACCACCTTGCTCGGCGGCTTCCATCCATGACTTGCCCATCACTCGATCGCCGTCATACGCCACGCGGTAACCCATGGCGTCACCCTTGTCGGCTACGAATGTTTTTAATGTATCAAGTTGCTTTTCTTTGGGACCATTTTCGCTGGCGGCCACGCTGATGAATTGCACCGTTGGAAATTCTTTTTGCATGGCCGTGAGATGCGGAATTCCCTTGATGCAGGGGCCACACCAGGTGGCCCAAAATTCAACAACATATGCGTTGCCCGCCTGCAATTCTTTCACGGGTTCGCCCTTCACCCACGCATCCGCGGT
>CALFOZ010000110.1 GCA_937919205.1 uncultured Planctomycetia bacterium | reverse complement strand
GGCAAGATCGAACTGCTCTCCGACAAGCGCAAGGGCAAGATGACCATTCGTGTTCTTGGTGAAGCCGAAACATTCATGGAGCACCATGTTCCGCAGGGAACACATTTGCTCGTGCATGCTGGCGACAATGTCACCGCAGGCGATCCACTTGTGGAAGGCCCGCGTGATCCAGCCGACATTCTTCGCATTAATGGTGAAGACGCGCTGTATGTGTACATGCTTGATGAAGTGCAGAACGTGTACCGCGCCCAAGGCGTGCCAATTTCTGACAAGCACATCGAAGTGATTTTGCGCCAGATGCTTTCCAAGATGAAGATCACAAGTTCAGGTGACACGGGCGTTCTTCTGAACGACGTGATGGATCGCTTCAACTTGAAGAATGTCAACGCGGCGCTTGATGACATGCTCGTGGTGGAAGATTCAGGCGGAACAACTCTTGCGCGAGGCAAGATGTTCACCAAGGATGAAGTCAAGGAAGCCAACACAAACGCGGAAGGCCAGGACAAGGCGAAAGCCAAAACCCGCAAGCCCAAGCGCGCCACGGCTCGAACACTTCTGCTTGGAATCACCAAGGCCAGTTTGCAAAGCGAAAGCTTCCTTTCGGGCGCCAGCTTCCAAGAGACCACCAAGGTTCTCACCGAGGCGGCACTCAAGGGCGCGATCGACACGCTCGTCGGCCTGAAGGAAAATGTTCTTCTTGGACATTTGATTCCAGCCGGAACCGGTTACAAGGCGTATCAGGCCATCCGCATTCAGAAGTTGGTTGAGGAACCAATGGGCGATGAGGACAATGATCTAACGGAGCTTGAGGCGGCCGCCGATGAAGCGGAATCCTTGGGCGCCGAGCGTCAAGGGTCTGGCCCAACGGTTGGCGACCGCGTTGCGGCGCTGAACGAAAGTTCCGAGCAAGGTTCATTGATCGCAATCGAAGAGTCCGATGTCCGCAAGGATTCGGATTCTGATTGAGCGCTTCAGAAAATCATACTCCACCACTTGACCCAAATGGGCCAGGTGGTGGCACGCCTTGGTGGCGCGATGGACTTCGCTTTGAATGCACGTGCTGTGGAAATTGCTGTAGCGGCGAGCCTGGCGCAGTGTGGTTCGCCAAAGAAGAAGGCCAATCAATGGCCACTCGACTTGGCTTAAGCGAGAAAGATTTCTTGCGCGAGTACGCCAGAAAAATTGGCTCCAAGTGGTCGCTGAAAGAAATCACCGGCCCGGCTGATCTTCATCGCGGCCATGATTGCATTTTGCTGGATCGCAAAAGCGTGCCTGGCAAAGCCTTGTGCAAGGTATATCAAGACCGTCCAAATCAGTGCAAAACATGGCCTTTTTGGGATCAAAATATAAACTCACGCAAGGCTTGGGATGAAGCCAAAAAAGCCGCGCCGTGCCCTGGCATGGGAAGCGGTCCGCTTATTCCTGCGGAGAAAATTCTTGAGGCGCTGTTGGCGGAGCGCGCCTCAAGCAAGGACGCCGCGTGGTGATCGACGCTGGCGCACAAGACGGAGCGAGTTTTTGTAGCAACGGCGAAATGAGCGACTCAAGCGAGCAAAGTCATTCGACACATAGCGCGGGCTTTGGCAACAGTGCCGCGGAACTTTCACAACATGTTCAAGCATGGAGATCGGCGGCGCGCGACCCTCGAGTGGACGCGCTCATGCGCGAACTTGAATCGCAAGCGCAAGAGCAACTTCGCATTCATCGACCGGTGTGCTTGGCCAGCGGCAAGTGCTGTAACTTTGAACAACACGGCCACTCCATGTGGCTCACGGGTTTGGAAGTGGCGTGGACACTTTCCAAAATTCCCTCCGCGCCAACCACTGCTCAAGTCGCCGCCAGCGTGCGCGTGGGAAATTGCCCCTTTCTTGTGCAAGGCATGTGCGGCATTCATCAGGCGCGGCCACTTGGGTGTCGCGCGTATTTCTGCGATCAAGCGGGCCAGGGTTGGCAAGAGGCCATGATGGAATCGTGGCTAGGGCGCATTCGTTCATTGCATACGGAACTGGAAATCGCATATCGCTACGACGAATGGCGGCGTCTTCTTGGGGCATTTTCGGCGCAAGAAGCGATGAATTCCGCCGTCGCGGGGTGATGCCAGCGCGTTCCCATACATCCAAAAATCGCCTTAGTTTCCCCTAATTCCAAGTGATTTCAAATCGTTCCTCGTCTAAGATGACCCAATGCCCCGCGCCGTGAAAAATAAAACCATTGAACGCGTCGCGTTTGTAAGTTTGGGATGCCCCAAGAATTTGGTGGACAGCGAAAAAATGTTGTCCATGTTGCGCGAAGGCGGACTCACGCCCGTGAATGAAAGCGATTCACCAGACGCGATCGTGGTGAACACGTGCGGATTTTTGGAGGCAAGCAAGGAGGAAAGTTTAAGCGTGATCCGCGAGGCGCTTGAGCGCAAGGATCGCGGCGAGTTGAAGCGCGTTGTGGTTGCGGGATGTTTGGTGCAACGGCACCGCGCGAAAATTTTAGAGTGGGCCCCGGGCGTTGACTCAATGATCGGCGTGTTTGATCGCGACCGCGTTGTGGAAGCCGTGACCGGCGTCACTCCTTCACGAACAAATTTGGGTAGCGACGCGGATCATCCCCCCTACTGGATCGCGGCCAACGCATTGCAGGCGGCGAAAGAGCGCGGCATGAAAACGATTGGCCTCACCGTCAATGGCGCGGATGGAAAAGGCGTTGGCTACTTTGAATCTGATTCCAATCGCTTTCGGCTCACGCCGCGGCACTGGGCCTATTTGCGCGCGAGCGAAGGTTGCAATCAACGCTGTGCCTTTTGCACAATTCCATCAATTCGTGGAAAAATGCGCTCAAAATCACTTGATGATGTGGTGGCCGAAGCCGGCGCGCTCATGGATGACGGCGCGTTTGAGTTGAACATCATTGGTCAAGACACCACAAGTTGGGGCTTTGATATTGGCGACGAGCGTGGCTTGCCTGGCTTGCTCGCGGGTCTTGACCGCGTGGCGCAAGAGCGCGGCGGCGGTTGGATTCGTTTGATGTACGCCTATCCCAGCAAATTCACCGACGCAATGATCGACGCTATCGCCACGCTTCCAAGCGTTGTGAAATATTTGGACATGCCATTGCAACACGCCAGCGATTCCATGTTGACGCTGATGCGCAGGCACATCACCAGCGATCAAACGCGCGACTTGCTGACTCGGCTTCGCAAGAAAATTCCAAACCTGGCTCTGCGCACAACATTTATTGTTGGCCACCCTGGCGAAACCGAAAAAGATTTTGAGCAGTTGCTTGAATTTGTCCGCGAGCAACGCTTTGAAATGGCGGGATGCTTCAAGTACAGCCACGAAGACGGAACTCCCAGCGGCACAATGAATCTTGATCCAAAGTTGCGCGTGCCGCCAGAAGAGTCCGCGCGCCGCGAAGAGGCGTTGATGCTTTTACAGCAGGAAATAGCCTTTGAACACGTGGCCGCCATGGCGAAAGCCAATCGCCGCCTTGAGGTGTTGGTGGACGCGCCAGCCGAAGGCCGCACTAAAAAGGGCGAGCATCTCTACACCGGCCGCGCCTGGTTCCAAGCGCCGCAAGTGGACAGCTCCACCATCATTCGTTCCAAGCGCGAATTGTCGCCCGGCGAGTTGGTCATGTGCGAAGCGGTCGACAGCCATGAATACGATTTGCTAGTGAAGCCCGATGACGAGACTGGCCGAAGTATTTCTTTGCCCTTGGCAAATACACGCCGCGCGAAATAAATCAACGGCAACACGCCATACCACGCGTGTGGAATTTCTGAACTCACACACACTCAACACGTGCAAACCCAACGCGCGACACACTCA
>CALFOZ010000109.1 GCA_937919205.1 uncultured Planctomycetia bacterium | reverse complement strand
CGTCGCGCAGGCGTCGTTTCATCGCATGTTTAAAGATGGATCTCTTACGCTAGACACATTCCCGCAATGGGTGAAAATGCAATGCGGCTTGACTCGCGTGCAGTGGAGTGGTGGATTGCTACCGGCAATCACACAAGCCTCGGCCAAGACATTGCGTGGCGCCTGCGACGCGCAGGGCGTGCGAAGTCTGTTGATTGATCCATCGATTGGAATTGGTTTGGCAAGCGCCGACGCGGGCGTGAGCGGCGCGGCGCTTGAAAGGTTGAAGCCTTGGTGTGACATCGCCATCGAACTTGCATGCACTGGCTTGGCCATCGATCTACGCGGCGAGGGAACATATGAGGAGCAACTTCCGCGCGCGGTCGCGGGCGCCAACTTGGCTTTCAAAGTGGCCGCGGCGGTTGGTCTTCCACTGGTGGCGCAATCTTTGGGGGGTTTCACCAGCAACGCAACATTCATGGCGGCTTTGATGGAGCAGTTGAAAAATGCCGCCATTCGCTTGGAGCCAACCTTTGATTCGTGGAAAATCAGCGAGCAAGAAACATACAATCGTGCGCGCGGCATGGGTTTGATGTTGCCATATGCGGCGTCCATTCTTGCCGACTACACCGACTTCGCTACAGATGGAGACTCCGTGAATTTTAAATCCGATTATCTCATGCGCCAAATTCGCGCGACCACATTTCGCGGGCCCGTGGCCATCTTGTACAAGGGGCCAGGCGACGAACTTGCCGGCGTGTTGAAAGCCAAATCAATTTTAATCAAATATAAATGCGTGGTCTAAAAATAATGAATTCCTCAACACACACACACACGACGGAGTCAACCAGTGGACATCAAAGACGCAAAGCCATTTTGGTCACCGGGGCCGGCGGCGAATTGGGCCACGCGCTGATTGAATTGCTGGCGCAACGCGCAGAAAGCAACGTGGTGGCGGTGGACATTCGCGAATTGCATCCCGATATCCGCGCCCACTGCGACAACGCCTTCGTGGGCGACATTTGCGACCACTCACTACTTGAGCGCTTGCTGGCCATGTATGAAGTGGATGAAGTCTTTCATTTGGCGGCCTTGCTTTCCACGCGCGGCGAGTTCGCGCCCGAGACCGCCCACCAAGTGAACGTGGTGGGCACGTTGAATTTATTGAAGTTGGCCGCCGAACAAGCTCGTAGCCACGGTCGAAGTGTGAAATTTATTTTTCCAAGCTCCATCGCCGCGTATGGCTTGCCATCGCTGGCCGAAAAACAGCGCGCCAAGAGCGTGAAAGAAGATCAATATTTGGAGCCGCACACCATGTATGGCATCAACAAGTTGGCGGGCGAGCATTTGGGCCGCTACTACCAGGAGCACTACCGCAAGTTGGCCAAGGACCGAGTGATTCAAGCGATTGATTTTCGATCCATTCGATTTCCTGGAATCATGAGCGCGCACACCGTGCCGGCCGGCGGCACCAGCGACTACGGACCTGAAATGGTTCACGCCGCCGCGCAGGGCAAACCTTACGCGTGCTTTGTGCGCCCCGACAGCCGAATTTCTTTCATGACCATGCCGGAAGCGGTGGATGCATTGGTGCAATTGGCTGACGCGCCCAAGAATAATCTTTCGCGTTGTGTTTACAACGTCTCAGGTTTTTCTCCAAGCGCCGCGGACTTTGTGCGCTGTGTAACCAAGTATTTTCCAGCCGCCGACATTTCATTCGTGCCGGACATTGGCCGTCAATCCATCATTGACAGTTGGCCCGAGGACATTGACGACTCCGCCGCGCGACGCGATTGGGGTTGGAAACCAACGCACACTTTGGAGAGCGCGTTTGAACAATATGTAGTTCCCGCCATCAAGGCCCGTTACGCGGCGCACTAACCTTCACGGCACGGGAAATTTGTAATGTAGTTTTTGAAACACAATATCAGCGAGCACATCATGACCACCAAGAGCAACAACG
>CALFOZ010000108.1 GCA_937919205.1 uncultured Planctomycetia bacterium | reverse complement strand
CCAACGAGCCGTTTAATCCAGAGTTGCCCGCGGGCAGTTTGGTTGTGATCATGACCAAGCCAAACATAGAGATCAAGTAAGTTCCATGAATGAGCCAAATTCAGAGCAAGCGAGCGCAGTTGGTGGTCAACGTGTTCAGCAAAACGGAGTAATCCAAAGCGAATTCCAAGGCGAATACATGCCCGAAGAAAACCCCATTCAAATTTTGGCCATAGTCAACATCCTTCTTAGGCGCAGGTGGATGATTGCAGGTTGGACATTTGCGCTGGTGGTTGCGGTTGGTTTGTATTCATTCTTTATTGCCAAGTCCACGTACACGGCAACCGCGAAATTCATCCCCTCGCAACGCGCAAGTATTTCCGACAGAATGAGCACTGTTGTTGGGCCAGGTGCGATTGCAGCCAGTGAATCATTTACCGAAAGTACTTCTCCAGAATATTACAGTGCGCTGTTCAACAGTCGCACCTTCTTAGAACCGATTCTGGAGCAGAAATTTGCCGTGGTTGAACTCGGTCAGTCCGTCTCCCTGCTTGAATATCTCAAAATTGAAGGTGATTCCAGTCAAGATCGTCTTTTGCAAGGCATAGAAGTTGTAGGCAAAATGGTCAGGATTGAAGCGGGGAAATCCAAATCACTCTCTGCTCCGCCAATCATTAGTGTAACCGTTGTCGGAAGCGAGCCGCAACTTTCCGCTGATATTGCCAATGCATTTATCAAAGAACTCGAACGCTACAACAAAGATACGCGCAGTAACAAGGCCAAAGAAAATCGGATCTTTGTTATGAAACAACTAACAGATTCGCAAGCCATGCTTTCCAAAGCGGAGAATGCCATTGGAGTGTTTAACAGCCGTAACCGCAAGATCTCCACGCCAGATCTGCAATCAGAAAAAGACCGACTCCTACGCACAGTCAAGGTTCAAGAAGAAGTCTTTATAACTCTCACCAAGCAATTAGAACTGGCAAAAATTCAAGAGCAAGAGGATCAAGTTTCAATAGAGATCCTTGAAAATGCCGATCCTCCGATTAGCAGAACTTCGCCCAAGCGATCACAAAATGTAATTATTGCAGGCGTATTTGGCATTTTCTTGTTCGGCGCGTTGGCGTTGGTGCTGGAACGTTTCAAGAACATCAACCGCAAAGACAAGAACACCGCGGAATTCATGGACAACCTTGCCGGGATTACGCGTGAGATGACGTTTGGTGTGTTTGGACGCAAGTGATGGCTGGCGCTGCAAGGCCAACACGTTTAATACCCCAGCACAACCACGCCGGGCAGGTTGTCAAAGTCGCGGACCTACTCCCTCTGGAAGACTGAAATAATTTTGTATAGAAGCGTAAAGCACCTCCGAAAGAAACTTTCCACCTAGCGTGCCCTTCAGT
>CALFOZ010000107.1 GCA_937919205.1 uncultured Planctomycetia bacterium | reverse complement strand
AAACACGCTTGGCACCTCGGCCAGAAACTCGCCTTGGTGGAATTCGTCACGAACCGTCGGCGCCACTTTCGCCCGCAGGAAAACCCATGGGCTTCTCACTGCAAGAGGCCACTGATCGAGTTGCTGGCATGTTGCGCTCTATTGGACTGGTTGAAAACTTTTCGAAAATGATTGTGGTACTTGGGCATGGCTCCACCAGCCTGAATAATCCGCATGAGTCTGCTCACGATTGCGGCGCTTGTGGTGGTCGACGCGGTGGCGCAAATGCGCGGCTCTTTGCCGATCTCGTAAATCGAACCGATGTGCGGGAATCACTGCGCGCAATTGGAATTGATATTCCCTCTGACACATGGTTTGTTGGCGCGCTTCACGACACCGCAAATGATGCAGTGCAGTGCTTTGATTTAGAAGAGTTGCCATTGGCAAGCGCGGCGTCCTTTGATGACGCGTGGCGCGCCCTTGAAATCGCTCGCCGTCACAGCGCCCTTGAACGAGTGCGTCGATTTGAAAGCGCGCCACTTGGACTTTCACCAGACGACGCACTGCGTCATGTAGAAGAACGCGCGGCCCATCTTGCACAACCACGTCCGGAGTATGGGCACTGCACAAATGCCTGCGCATTTGTAGGACGGCGTTCCCTCACGCGCGGTCTACACCTTGATCGCCGCGCATTCTTGGTGAGTTACGACCCAACCACTGATCCAACTAATACAATTCTTGAACGCATTCTTGCTGCAGTTGGTCCGGTTGGCGCGGGGATCAGCTTGGAGTATTACTTTTCCTCGGTGGATCTTGACCGATTTGGTTGCGGCACAAAACTGCCACACAATGTCACTGGATTACTTGGCGTCATGAACGGCCACCGCGGCGACTTGCGCACCGGACTTCCGTTGCAAATGGTGGAAATCCACGAGCCAATGCGGCTGTTACTTGTGGTCGAAGCCACACCCGCGGCTCTGTTGGAAATCGCGGGGCGTCAAGCAGAAGTTCGGGAATTGGTTGTAAACGAATGGGTTCAATTAGTGTCTCTTGACCCAACCACTGGGCG
>CALFOZ010000106.1 GCA_937919205.1 uncultured Planctomycetia bacterium | reverse complement strand
TTTCCCGCGGAAATCAGAAGGTATTTGCCGCGCGGGGTTCCAGAAAGCGGCAGGGCTGGATCACCAAAGCCTGGATGGCGCAAGAACTGCGCGAAGAGTTTTTTCTTGTCAACTGGTGTGGAGCCATCTTCGAACAATGTGTAAATAGGCGCGCCCGCTTTGGTCTGCGGCAAACTTGAGTCTCCTAGACTGTCAGAACCTAAATAGGGATCCATTGTTCCATACTTTGTTCCGCCATCATCAAGAACAATAAACTGCGCGCGATCTAGATTGGTTCCAGCCAACGGACCAACATTGCGCGCCGCGCGCAAGAAAATAATTGGGTTGCCCCAAGAGTCCATGAGATCTGGAATTCGAGTTGTACTTGTGGCTAGTTCCGCAGTACGAGACTTGCCAATCTTTTGCCCCGCTGTAGGACGCAGATCGTTTGCCTTGGGCGCAAAGAAGGGCGGATATTGTTTGCCGTTTATGAACGGACCATCGCCGATTTTGCCAACGTTGATCTTCACCTTAAAGTCTGGCTGGCCTGTGGGTTTGAATGTGAGTTCCTCCCATCCTGACGCGCCGAAACCAGTTGTGATGTTTGTGTACGTTGAAGTATCAACATCATTTTTGCGCACGCCGCCGCCCATCAATTCAAGCATGGCATTTTCAGTGCCGGAAATTTGCGGATCATTGGCCAAAATTTCCTCGGGCACAAGCCCTGGGTAGCGGCCAAACTCCTGCTGAAACGCGTCGCACGCTTTGGCAAATTCCTGCATCAAACCCATGGTTTGCGTCATTCTGGCGCGCTCTTGCACTTTGCCTAGGGCTGGCAATAAAATGCCAACAAGCAGGGCGATGATTCCAACCACCACCAAGATTTCAATCAAGGTGAAGCCGCGACGCGAATGTGAATGGGTGTGCATGAATTTTTCCTGGATCAAATTGTGAAATGGTTGGGGTGCAAAAATTTGTGGCGCAAAGTGGACAAGCAAGAAAGGGCTCCGCAAGAATCAACGCAATCCGTGCCCGCGCCCATTGGGTCTAAGAGTGAATCCGACGTTCATATCGTAACGGTTGCGCCAATTCTAAAGGGGAAGGCATTCTGCGCCGCCCGAAAGTTGGCGAACGCCTTCGTACACCCCGCACGCCACGGCCGTTGCCAAATTTAGGCTTCGACAAGCGGGATGATCGCGCATGGGAAAGCGCAATAAGTGGTCCGCGCCAAAGGTGTTTGCCACCCATGTGTGAATATCATCGGGCGTGCCGCTGGTTTCATTGCCAAACAGCAGATAATCGCCGCGTTGCATGGGCGCTTGCCAATGCGCGCGCGTGGCGTGCGATGTGTACAGCCACACATTTTTTGGTTGCTCGCGTTGCATGAATAAGCTCCAACTTTCATGCTCGCGCAGGTCGAGCAAGTGCCAATAATCCAAGCCCGCGCGGCGCACGGCTTGCTCATCCATGTCAAAGGCAATGGGACGCACCACATGGAGCCGGCAACCCGTGACCACGGCGGTTCGCCCAGCATTGCCCGTGTTGTTGGGAATTTGCGGATGAATCAGGACAATGTTGAACAGTGGATTGAATTGCGAATCATTCATGTGGAGCGCGCGGAGTGTGGGTGGAAAGTATGGACGCTGTCATTTGATATTGCGCAGTCTATTGCACGGCTAGAAAAACAATAGTGATCGGATTGGACTTGGCCAGCGATCTATGTGGGCGATCTATGTGGGCGATCTATGTGGGCGATTT
>CALFOZ010000105.1 GCA_937919205.1 uncultured Planctomycetia bacterium | reverse complement strand
GGGCAACACGCCCGCAACCGAAAAGTTGGCAGAGCAACCAACTTCAACATAGGCGCCAGGCGTAATGGTGGCGTTGTAAGGAGCGTTAATTATTATGTAGTGGTTGCCAACATGCGATTGAATTGTGCCGTTCCAGGCGCTTGTAATTTCCGCCGTCCAATCAAACTCCAATGTCCAACCCTGAATGGTTTGGGCTGTGTCGTTGGTGATGCGGAACAAGCCTTGCCCGCCGCCAGGCCATTGATTTGTGAAGGAGAAGGTTGTTGCGAATGTTGTGGTTGCCGTGAGAAGCACGGACGCGACGGAATTCCAGAATTTTTTCATTGCATTTTCTTTCAATTGACATAGAACAGCAATCGACTTATCAGTCAAAACAAGCGCCATTTATTGGAACATTTCTAAGAGAAGATTCGGGCAAATCGCTTATAGAGTTTTGGCTGAAAGTGGCGCACTCACACTTTCATATGCAACATGCACACATTGCACACAATTTATTACGGAATAAATTTGCCGATGTTGCCTGAATAAAGAGAATTCAAATTATTTATTTTCTTTAAGGGCGCAAATTGCTTGGCGCGGTCGATAAGTAGTTCGAGTGCGTGGCGGTTATGAGAATGATGCGTGGAAATACGCGCGAATTAGTGCGCGGCAAACACCCGCACTCTATTCATGCCGCCATCTGGAAATGCAGTGACGCGAATTTGGTCGCAGACTTCTAGATGATGGATGGGAAATTGAATTGAGTTGGCGGCGAAGGCTTTTACATTGGTGCGCTTGACCAGTGGAACCCACTTGTTGTTGCACAATCCTTCGACCGTGATTTCACGCGGATTGTTATTCACAAAATATGTGAAAGCAATTTCAACGAGTCCAATTCGCGCGGGCTTGGCAAGCGCAATGACAACATTTTCGCTGTGGCCCGCGTCGCGACTGCGTGCGGATTCGAGACCATCGAACATGTTCAGCGGCGGATATGGGGAAATCACTTGCGCGGCTGGTCCGTAATGTTGGTTGGACGCGGAGACAATCGTGGCGCCAAAGGCGGCGCATGCAAGATCTAATTCACCTTGCTTGGCGCGCGCGTTCGCGTATTGCGTGTTCAACGATGCGGAAGTGTTTTCAACAGATTGATTCAACCGCGCTTTCAATTCCTCAGTTGCGCTTGGCGCAAAGCGCGCAAGGTTGCGCTTGATTGCGTCGCTATTGGCCGCATACTTGGGCGTGAGTGGCTTGCGCGTTTGCGTATCAAATGGCGGACAAGTAGCGCAAGGTTGCGCGAGCAACTTCGCTTTCTCGTGCGGAGGAAGATTTATTCCATACAGCGCCAAGCGCGTCACGCCGCCATCGGGAAACATGGAAACTTGAATACGCGTGAACTCCGCGCCTTGCGACACGGCGTGGAATGCGTGAAATGAATGCCCCTCAAGCGGCGAGCGCGCGACAATATCTTTCCAGCAGTTATGAACTTCGTCCCAGCCTTGTACGCGAATTGCGGAAGCGTGGTTTCCCAAATGAAATTGCGTTGACACGCTTATGCAATCAATCGAGGCGGCGTTTTTCATTTCAAAGATCAAGTGGTCGAACTCGCGCGGATTGTGACGAACACTTTCCCAGCTATCCATAATTTTGCCCTGCTTGCCAAACAGCGCGGGTTCAAATGTTGGAAGATTGGGCGAAAGAAGATTTTCAGCGCGCGCAAAACGTTGATTGGAAACTTCTTCAATGCGCGCGCCAACGGCAAGATTGAAATCCGCAAGCGCGTCGCGTGCGCCACGACGCGTGATGGCTTCTGGAAGATCAGCTTGAAAGGCGCCGAAAATAAGTTCGCGGTAACCGGCGTTCACGCGCTGTTCCTGCGGAATATGATCGGCGACAAATTCGTTTTGGAAACGCGTGGCATCAACACCTTGCATGTTGAAGTGGCGCAACACAATCTGAGTAGCTTGCGCAATAAACAACACGCCGTTGTATTCACCGTTTGCAAGAATGACCAAGCCCGCGCCCATGTCGGGACCCGCGTAACAATGAATGAACAACGCGCGGAAGCCGTCATTGGCGCCTTGATGAATGCACAAGCGATTGGGGCCGGCGTCGGCCGTGAAAATACCAAGGCCCATGTTGCAACCCATGAATTTTTGCGAGCCTTTGTCCACTCCATGCAACATGCGCACCGCGGTGTCATGCGAAATTGGACCCGCACCATCAAGATTGTGATACGCGCTGGCGAGCGCGCGCAGAAATATTGCAACGTCTTGCGCCGACGCGACGGCGCCTGCCGCGAAAGCTGGAAACATAATGCGAGTGCCTTCAATTACTTGGCCTGAATCTTTGTAGCCGCTTGCGTATTCCATGTTTGCTTGATTGGATTGCTCAAATGTGATCAAGTTCATGTGCAAGTCGCGCAAAAAAGGCGCGGTGATCGTTGCAATATCCTGAGCGGCGAGTGTTTCAATGACATGCTCAAGCACAATGAAGCCGCCGCCGGAATATTGAAACGCGCTACCGGGTTCATTGAGAACTCCAGTTGGTTCATAGTTAAATTGATCGTGCTCGGCGATCAACTGGCTTGCGCTGGGCATTGGCTGATCCGTGGAAACGCCACTGACATAGTGAAGGTTGAGCGCTTCGTGACTCATAAGATGCGCAAGTGTGACTTGATCGGCCCATTCTGGATGTTTGGGGTTGAGTGAAAGCACGCGAATGCTGGACGATGTCTTTGACAACAACGCGTTCACGCGAGTGTCTAAAGGAATATTGGCGGCGCGAAAATATTCCATGGCGAAACATGTTGCAATGCTTTTGCTCAGCGACGCAATTTCAAAGCATGTTTGTGGCGTGACGGGCTGACCCGCGGCGCGCTGGCCAAACTCAAGTGATTGCATGGCGCCATCCGCTGCGGACAAGCTGATTGAAGCGCCAACAATGTTGTGACGCTGTAGTGCGGCTTGAATGTCTTGAACAACGGAGTCGAGTGGTTGCGCGCACAAGCGCTTGCGCGTGATCTGCCACAACGCTTCACGCGCGCTTGCTAGTTCCTGCTCTAGAGAATTTTGCAAGCGAGATTGCAAAGCGACCAGGATTTGCTCGCCAGACTTTCCCTGAGCGGAAATCAGGAACTTAAATTTAAATTTCTCCAAGTAGTGCGCGCCAAGCAGACGAAGTTGCTTGAGAGTGTGATTGGACTTTGGTTGTGTAGGACCAGCCGAATCATTCGGCATGATGTGGATTGAATCGCGCCCTGGTCCTTGGGTATCCGTGCGCAACACTTTTGATTGCTCTTGCGCGGCCGTGGCATCAAGTGTGCGGGTGCTTTCGCCAATGTCGCCGTGGAAACTAGCGGCTTCAAATACATCGGCCACGCTGAATGATTGAATCAACTGCTCCGCGGCGCGCAAATCTAAAACCGGTTTACGCGCCATGGCGCTGGCAAATGAGTGACTACCGCACGCGCTGAAGTAGGCGTGGTATCGAGCCACGTGCGTTGGTAATTGATATTTGTTTGGCTCAATCTGCGCCATGGTTTTCCACGGATCGCTTTCATTTCGAATGCAATCCAACGTGAATGGAAGCAGTAACTCCGAGGCAAACTCAACAGACTTGTCACTGCTCATCAGTTGCAACATGATGTTCATGGCAACGGGATACCACTTGCGCGTGCGCTCATTCCATTTCACCTGTGTGATTTTTTTAACGGTGGAAAAATCTTTTTGAATGAAGCGCATTTCTTCATGAGCGATGCGCACAAATTCCTCAATGTCAAAGCGGCCATGGTGCAACTCATGCCACACTTCCCAGCGCGAACGCTCGGCGGTTGCCAGATCGTCCATGACGCGCACGGGCACGCCATCAATAGTGGCTGGCAGAGCAACGCAACCATTACCACTGAGCCAGTCGGTGAGATATTGCAGGGACTGGAAAATGTTATAGCGAATTTCGCGCGGATCATTATTGGCGATGAAGTTGGATTGCATTTCGTCGGCCACCAACAGCGCGCGCGGATAAAGCGTGTCGGCTAGATCAAGGCCGGCAACATCCGCGCCGTGAATGAACGCCAACATGTCGACGTGATATTTGGGAAGAAGAAGCGCCTTCACCAAATTGTCCAACGCGGCGCGATCCGCATTTTGAAATCGTTTCCACGCTTCTACAAGCGCCAAACCTAGCCGCACAAAATCGGGGTGAGCCACCCAAAAACCGTTCAAATTGCGCTTCAGTTGCGTAATAACATCTTTGATGAAACCTTTTATTGCAACTTGAAACGAATCGCTTTGCATGTCGCTGTCTGAAGGCAACACGCCGTACATGCCACCAATTTTTATGCCGCCGCGCGAGCCCACGACCGCGGCTAACAAATCATGCGAGGCCTTGATGTGCTTGATGACGATGTTGGGATCGGCCTTCACCGGTATGCGATAATTGGCGTCCTCTTTCATCAAGCGCGCAGTGGACGCGAGATAATCGTGCCAACCCAGGGAGGCGCCGGCGAAATACGGATGCAGAGCGTCCATAATTTCGTTCACGCGAAATACGGCGCGCGGATTTTCCAGAACAATCATCAAGCGAACAGTGCCAGTTTGATATTGCGGATGAGCGCGCTGAATCAATCGCTCGGCATGCTCAATCATGACGCGGATGTACGCGGCCTCCTCTTCGTTCTCCAACTTTGGAACATAAAATGCCAACGCCTTGGGGTTGTTCCAGTTGGCGTAAAGATGCAACGCGAAGTCATACAAGTGAAGTGGAAGCGGATTTGTTTTGTAGAACAAGAACGCGCAAGGAATAGCGAGCCCCGGAAATCGCTTGATTGGCTGGGATAAATGGCTGTTTTCTAGCGCGTAATTCTTGCTTGTGCGCTGATCCGTGAATGAAATATTTTTCTTGAAACAGTTGGTCAGGTTCTGGCCAGCAAGAACGAGATCCGCACGCAAAGGTGTTTTAGAATCCTCATCGTCCGCGCCCCACATGGGAGCGCCATTGAAATCGCGGAGCAACTGCTCCACGATCGCGGGCTCGCCAGGCAACTTGCGATGAAAGGCGTTCATGGCGTTGATGGAAAGCTTGGCGTCATCCGGTGGACCGAATAAAGTCACATGGTGACCAAGCAAAAATTCCGGAATTGGTGCAACTGGTTTACCGCCACCCGCCTTGCAATAAAATTCATTCTTGGGACCGACCACAATGCGTCCGTCGGCGTCCTCTTGACCAATGATGGTTTGATAATCGCGGTGGCCGTAGTCAACGCGCAACTTGCGATTCAGTTCAAAGCAGGCGCGAGTGCGCTGATCAATAAACGCGCGGTCCATGACGCGTTGACGCAACACGGCGCGCAAATCACTTTTCACAAGATCAAATAGTTCGCACAAAAAGCGAAGGGCATCTGGAGTTTCCAGCCCCCCGCTTTGGCCCACTTGAAACAAATCCGCCACGCCGTCCACCGCGCGCAATTTCTGCTGAATATGCGCCATGAACTCAGCGGAGATAAAGTCGCGGTAATCAGTATTCTTGGATTCGTGCCCGTGATTGTCACCGCTCATATATAGAAGATACCCATCGCAAGATCATCACACTTTCACAAAGTGAATTATTCCACAAGGCAATTTCATGGCGTCTCCCTTTCGCGCTTTCAGACAAAGATTGACCGTTATGCGAAACTGATTTAGCCTGACACCATGGCCATACCCGCGCAACATGGACTTTCAACGCACGTCTTGAACACCTCCAGTGGTTTGCCCGTGGCGGGAATGTTGGTGACTTGCCAAATTCTTAAGGGCGAAAAATGGTCGGATTTGCATAGCGCTTCTACCGACAACGATGGCCGAGTAAAAAACTTTTTAGGCGCAGGTTCGCTGCATATCGGCCACTACAGATTCACATTTCAAACAGGCGCTTGGTTTGCGCAGAAAAATATTGAAACTTTTTTCCCATCGGTCACGATTGAATTTCATGTGAACGACGCGGCGCGCCATCACCATGTTCCGTTGCTACTGAGCCCCTTTGGCTACTCAACCTACAGGGGAAGTTGATCGCTGTTGACTACAGTAATTTGCGCTCATAATCTCGCCGTGAATTGATTGCCTTGCTTGCACATGCGCTTTGCATGCGGGCATGGACAATCCATTGAAGCCATGCGAACCATCGCCAATCCAATTTCGGTGCACAAGTTTGGCGGAGCGGCGCTTGCAAACGCCGACGCCATTCGCGCTGTTGTGGGCATTCTTTCGGCAACCAGCGGCGAACGCGTTGTTGTCACTTCGGCGCTGGCGGGTGTGACCGACTTGCTATTAAACATTGCGCGCGCCGCGGCAAACGGCGATCTTGCCGCCGCTCATGCGCAAGCGGACGCTCTCTTTGAACGGCACATGTCCGTGGCAAAGTCCATTGATGGCGCGGCCGCTGTCACGCATGCATATATAGACGAGTTATTCAAGGAGCTCAAAAAACTCGCCGACCAAGTGTCGCGCGCGGGCGAACTCACGGCGCAAATGAGCGATTTAATTATTTCCCGTGGCGAGCGCTTGGCGGCGCGAATTGTCGGCGACGCGTTGCGTGTTGCGAATATTTCCGCCTGCGTTGTGGACGCGACGGAATTTCTACACTCGGACGGTCGATTTGGCGACGCCGCTCCGGATATCGCGCGCACTGAAATTGCCGCGCAAAATATTTTCCCAGACAAGTTGCGCGCTGGGGACATTGTTGTTGTGCCAGGCTTTATCGCGCGGGGCATAACTGACGCCGGTAAAGGCGAAGCCTTGGTGGTCACGCTTGGTCGCGGCGGTTCCGACCTAACCGCCACCGTGACCGCGCGCGCGCTTGGCGCCAAAGAAGTGACGCTGTGGAAAGATGTCCCGGGATTTCTCACCGCTGATCCACGAATTATTCCAGAGGCGCGCGTGGTGCCACTGCTTGATCCACGCGAGGCCTCCGAACTTGCGTATTACGGCGCAAAAGTCCTGCATCCGCGCGCGTTGATTCCGCTGGACGCGCGCACCACTTTGCGCATTCGTCCATTCAATCAACCCGATGCTGTGGGCACGGAAATTGTGCAAGGTCGCTCCATGGCAGGCTCGCCCGTGCGAGCGCTTTCAGCAATGACCGCGCAAGCTCTTGTCACCGTGGCGGGAAATGGAATGCTTGGAGTTCCCGGCATTGCGGCGCGCACATTCGGCGCGTTGGCGCACGCCGGAATTTCCGTGTCGCTGATTTCGCAGGCAAGTTCGGAGCACTCAATTTGTTTCACGGTGCCAGAAGCCGCGGCTGAACTTGCGGAAAAGGAATTGCGCGCCGCGTTTGCGACAGAGCTTGAGCGAAATGAAATTGACTCAGTCGAAGTATTGCTTGGCGTTGCCACAGTGGCAGTTGTTGGTTCTGGCATGGCAAGAACGCCCGGCGTGGCCGCGCGAGTGCTGGGTTGTATAGCCGACGCGCAAGTGAATGTCATCGCCATTGCGCAAGGATCTTCAGAGCGCAACATTTCATTTATTGTGAATAAGACAAGCGTGCCCAAAGCTGTGCGCGCTATTCACTCCACATTTAGTTTGGACAAGGTGGGTGGTGGACGAACGGCGCGTCGCCGTGGCGCCGATGTGATCTTGCTTGGGTGCGGCCGCATTGGACAGGAACTTCTAAGCCAAATTGCGGAGTTGCCCTCCAATGACCGCGCCGCATTGCGAATTGTTGCGGTGCTTGATCGCAGTGGATTTATTCTGGAAAAGCAGGGTTTCAGTTTGCGTGCACTGGCTGGCATAAGCGCGCATAAGCAACGCGGCGGCTCTCTGAAGACAATGCCGCATGCGCACTCGGGCGCGCCAACTCAAGCCATCGAACACATTGCTTCGCACGCGCTCACGCGTCCGGTGCTTATTGATCTTTCAAGCGGCGACACGCGAGAAACATTACTGCGCGCCGTCGCGCACGGCATGGACTTGGTCATCGCCAATAAAATTCCGTTGGCATCCGACGGCGCCTCCTCAAGCGCGTTGCTACACGACGCGCGCAAACGCGGTCGTAAAGTATTGCATGAGGCCACCGTTGGAGCGGGCTTGCCCATTATTGACACGGTTGAAAAACTGATCGCTTCAGGCGACCGCATATTGAACATTGTGGCGTGCCCATCTGGCACCATGGGATATTTATTTAGCGAGCTTGGCCGCGGCAGAAAATTCTCCGCCGCGCTTCGTAGCGCCATGCAACTTGGATACACCGAACCAGATCCACGCGAGGATTTGTCCGGCCGCGATGTGGCGCGCAAGGGCTTGATCTTGGGCAGACTGATTGGCTACGTGGGCGAGTTGACCGATGTGGCGATTGAAAGTTTAGTACCAGCCAACTTGCGGGAAATTTCATTAGCGGATTTTGTTGAGCAACTTGAGTCGCTTGATCAGGCGTGGAGCGAGCGCATGCGCGCCGCGACAAGCAAAGGCGAAGTGCTGAGATACTGCGCAAATATCACGCGAGCCAGCGTGAAAGTGGGTCTGGTTGACGTACCCGTTGGAAGTTTGCTTGGCTCACTCAGCGGCACGGATAATCAATTTGTGTTCACCACCGCTCGCTACCGTGACAACCCGTTGGTTATTTCCGGTCCTGGCGCTGGACCCGCCGTCACCGCGGCTGGTGTGCTGAACGATTTATTGCGCGTGGTGATTTCATGAGCGACAACATCAACAAGACAGGCATCACGATTGCGTGCGCCGCGTGCGGGGAGAAATTCAATGACCTCACTGCGCTTGCCACATGTTCCAAGTGTGGCGGTCTGCTTGATATCACGCCAGCCTTGCCAGCGCTTTGTAGCGAGGAGTTGCAAAATCTCTTTGATAGCCGGGTGAGCATTACCGCAATGCGCGGATCCGCGGTGGGCCGTTCTGGTGTGTGGAGATTTCGCGAACTTGTCCTGCCAATCAGTGACGCGGACATTGTCAGCCACCCAGAAGGCAACACGCCGTTGCTAGAGCGCCCCGCTATTTCAAAATTCGCGGGCGTAAAAAACTTGTTGATAAAACATGAAGGATTCAATCCAACTGGATCATTTAAAGACCGCGGCATGACCGTCGCGGTGACGCAAGCCAAGCGATGCGGCGCCACAGCCATCGCATGCGCATCCACTGGCAACACCAGTTCATCGCTTGCGGCTTACGGAGCGCAAGCGGGAATTCCTGCGTTGGTGATGGTTCCCGCGGGACGCATAACCATGGGGAAATTGGCTCAAACAGTGGCATATGGCGCGCGCACATTGTTGGTGCGCGGCGACTTTGACGACTGCTTGCGCTTGGTGCGCGAGTCCAGCGAAAAGTTGGGCGTGTACTTGGCCAACTCGCTCAATCCATTTCGCATTGAAGGACAGAAGACCATCATGTTTGAATTGCTACAGCAACTTGCGTGGCAATCGCCAGATTGGGTGGCGCTACCCGCTGGAAATCTGGGCAACACTTCCGCATTTGGAAAAGCATTGCGCGAGGCGCAGCGACTTGGTTTGATCAATCGCATTCCACGACTGTTGTCGGTGCAGGCCAGCGGTGCCGCTCCATTCGCGCATGATTTTGCCGACAACTTTGCCAAGCGCACAAGCGTGCGCGCGGAAACAATCGCCACGGCAATTCGTATTGGCGACCCCGCTTCATGGGATCGCGCGGTGGCGGCGATTCGTTTCACCAACGGCGTTGTGACTTCGGTAAGCGATGAGCAAATCATGCAAGCCAAGCAAGTGATTGACGCAAGTGGTGTTGGCTGTGAACCCGCCAGCGCGGCAAGTGTGGCGGGCGTGCGCGAGCTGGTGGCGCGCGGAATCATCGCCCCGCACGAGAGCGTGGTCGCCATGCTCACCGGCCACATTCTGAAAGACCCTGAAAAATTGTTAAACACAAACGATGCGTACGGCCACGCCGCGGTGAACGCACCCATTGAAATTGACGCCACGCTGTCGGCTGTTGAACGCGTGCTTCAATCCGCAACAAAAGCCTGAAATTAAAGAGAGTTTGAATACGACGCAGGTTCGCAACTCAGACTTGTAACGAGCAAGCTTTGATAGACGTACATCAATGTGAACTAATGAAAATGTTTTTGGTTGTCGGCATTTTTCATTTCAATCATTGCTGAACAATTTACATACCATGAGTCTGCCATACTAAAGCTATTTCTATATTCAACATGAACCACACCGCACATATTCTTGGAACTGGAGGAATTGGAATCGCCGCCGGGGTTTGCCTAGCGCGAGCTGGTTGGAATGTGACCATGGTTGATTCGAACGCTAAAAAAATAGAAGCGGGAAAGCGCGATGGAATGTCCGTTGATGGCCAAATAGAAACGCGCGCTCATTTTGTTTCATTTCAAAAGTGGGCACCACCAGCCAACGAAACAATTTTGCTGTGCGTAAAAACGTTCGACAACGCATCTGTTCTTCAGCGCATAGCCAACATGGAACATGTTGTACCCATTCAAAATGGGTTCGATGCGCAACTTGAGTTGCTTCACCACCCAGCCGAGGCCATCGCATCTTTTGTTTCAGAATGCGATGCGGATTGTCCAGCGACACGAATCACCCGCGCTGGCTCGCTACATATTGGCGCTCGCTACGACATCAACGCCGCGCAACAAGAATGCATTGACACACTTGCGAACGCTTTAGCGCAAGGAAAATTATTTCCCGTTGAAAATGTGCCAAATATCCTGCCGTTTAAAGCCACAAAACTTATGTACAACGCGGCCATTTCGCCGCTTGCCGCCAGTGCCGGCGTGGACAACGCGCAACTTCTGATTGATCCACTGGCGCAAAAAATGTTCTTTGCGCTTCTGCGCGAAAATTATTCCATTCTGCGAAAAGCCGGATTGGAAATGGCAACCATTGGTCCGTTTCACCCCGACACGGTCATGCGAATTTTGCGCACACCAATGCTTCCAAAAATCATGGGCGTCTTTTTCCGGCCGTCACTACGCGGAACCTATTGTTCAATGAGCCCGGACATGGGCAGTGGTCGCACTGAAGTTGACGCCTACAACGGCCACCTTATTCGCCTTGCGGCGGATTTCCCCTGTCCGATCAATCGCGCCGTTGTTGCAATGGTGGAAAAAATTTCGCGCGAGCGACTCACCCCATCGCACTCGCACCTGCGTGAACTTGCGGCCACGCTTGCACGCGGAGTCTTAGCGTGATTGTGACCAACGCATGCGCTCTGAAACCATGTGAAATTTCTCAAAGCGATTTTTCTAAATATTTTTTGCAATTCTTCTTTACGCGAATCAAATTGCGAGTTCTTCCATGATTCTTGTCACCGGCGGCGCGGGATTCATTGGCTCACATCTTGTGGATCATCTCACCCGCGACAACCAACACGTACGCGTGCTTGAGCACCCCAACGCGAATGTGGACCATTTGCCGTTGAACAAAATAGAGCTTGTACGCGCCGATATTCGTGATATTTCAGCGGTCAATCAAGCGGTGCGCGGTTGTGATCAGGTGTACCACCTTGCGGCTGATCCAAACTTGTGGCGGCGCAATCGCGGCGAATTCGATGCCATCAATCATGTCGCGGCAGTGCATGTCATGCGCGCCGCACTTGATGCCGGCGCACAACGCGTGCTGTATGTCAGCACCGAAAGCATTCTTACTTCGACCAAGCCAACTCTTGGCAAGGTTGAAGACGCCCGCTTTCAAGAGCAAGACATGATTGGCCCCTACTGCTTGAGCAAGTTTCGCGCCGAGCGTTCCGCGTTTGAACTTGCGGCGACGGGCGCGCCGGTGATTGTGTGTAGTCCCACGCTTCCGATTGGTCCTGGTGACAGAAATCAAACTCCGCCAACGCGTCTTGCGGTTGCGTTTTGCCGCGGAAAAATTCCGGCGTACTTGGATTGCGAATTTAACCTGATCGACGCGCGCGACGCCGCGGCTGGCTTGATCCGCGCCATGCAACGCGGTCGCACCAACGTGCGCTATTTAATAGGGGCGCACAACACCAGGTTGGTGCATTGGCTTGAATTGCTGGCGCGCATCACCAACCGACCCGCGCCGCGCAAAAAAGTGCCCTATGTTGTGGCGCTTGCCGCCGGTTGGATCAGTGAATTGTGGGCCGACAACGCTTCGCATCGCATGCCCATGGCCACGGTCACTGGCGTACGCCTGACGCGTCGATCCATGTATTTCGATCCTTCGGCAAGTTTGACTGAACTTGGATTGCAACCGCGATCGGTGGAAGAATCCACGCGCGACGCGGTGCGCTGGTACCAAGAACAAAAATGGCTTGAACCACTCAGTTGATGCCGTGAACGAAGGGTTGCGCGCCGAAAAAATAAACCATGCGCCAACAATGTCGCAGTACATTAATGAATTAAACCAATCGCGCGCGCGGCTAACATGATCAGCACCGCCATGGCGATGGTGACTTGCAACATCATTCCAATTTGAATTGGATTTCGCAGTGGAATTGGAAGCGTGGGACCGAATGTGCTTGCCGTGTTGAAAGACAGGAACAAATAGTCGACATACTTGGGCCGCCATCCAACCAACGATTGGAACCCAGATGTGTTGTGCGGAAAGACAATGCCAGGGTGAATCTTTTCGCCAGCCGCGATACGAATCTGCAATGGGTGGTCAAATCGCCAGTAAAATCCAGCAAAAACCGCCACATTTTCCAAGTACACCAAGCATGCGGAAAGCAGTAAATACTCGGGGTTGTCCTGTTTGTCGAACAAGCACACAATAAGTCCCACCAAATTATCGAGCAACGCGATCATGGAAAGCCACAAAGTGATATTGAAAAAAAACTTGAAACTTTTTTGGGATTTCGTCAGCCAAAAAAACGCCGTGATGAATGTGGTGAGCAACGCAATCGGACTGGCGTACGCGTCGGTAATTCGAAACATGACCACGGACAGACTTGGTTGATGGTCAGTCAAACTAAGCGCGGTTGAAGTGGCAATGTCCAAGCAAGCCGCGACCCCCAATGTGATCACGATCGCGCCCGTTGTTGAGCATCGCGTTTCATCATGCGTATCACTGTGTATGGGAATGGCCATGACGCAAGACTAGTCCAGTTGCGAGCGGATGTCATTTGTGAGAGCCGGTTGCCCAATACAAAATGGACACGAAACACCTTTGACATAGCGCGCGTCTTTCTGTTCCTGCGGCGTGAGCGGCATTTGACAAGCAAAGCAGGACGCGGAACTGGTCTCTTGCAACGCGGAATCCACGCATACGCGGCGGTCAAATACAAAACACTCGCCTTCGTAATGCGCGCCGCCGCACTCCTGAAAATATTTCAGAATGCCGCCGTCAAGTTGGAGAATATTTTCAAAGCCCTCGCGTTCCATATAGGGCCCCGCCTTCTCACAGCGAATTCCACCAGTGCAAAACATGACCACAGGTTCATGCTTTAAATTGGCTGGCAGTTTCTGCACCGCGCCGGGAAAGTGGCGGAAATGTGAAATGCCCGCGGCCACGGCCCCGCGAAATGTTCCCATTTTAATTTCATAATCATTGCGCGTGTCAAGCAAGGTCAGGGGCTTTCCCTCATCCAGCCACTGCTTCAACACTTTGGCCGAAATCTTTTTGCTGGTGCGTGTCGCTGGATCAATTCCATCCACGCCAAAGGCGATAATTTCTTTCTTGATCTTGACCAACATGCGCCGAAAAGGTTGTGTTTCACTGCGGCTTTCTTTGGGCGTGATATTTTCAAGGCCAGCCACGGCCCGCAATGTTCCAAGCAACATGTCGATATTCACGCGCGTTCCCGCCACAAAAAGATTGATGCCCTCGGGGCTCAACATGATCGTGCCCTTAAGATCACACGCGCGGCACACGGCGCGCAGTTGTTCGCGCAACTCAGCCAAACCAGCGAGGGGCACGAAGAGGTAGGTGGAAATATTTATGAACACGCCAACAGTCTATAGCGCGGCGCCACGCAAACCAATTGGGCAATAAAAAACGGACGCGGAACATGTCCGCGTCCGTCGTCAATTTCAATGTGTCTTTTTGAAATCAATTGAAATTGATTTCGCCAAATTCAGAGTGTTGCTCCGAATGGAAAAAGAACACGCTCAAACTTGCAACACTTACTTCGCTTTCGTCGCCGCCGCGTCCAAGGTGACAAACTTAAATTGCTGACCACCAACAGCGGCTTCCGCCATGGCGCCTTCGGAATTGCTGGTAAAGATCGCCACGCCATCGTGGTAACTGGTTGCGGCGCCCGTGCCGGATGCCACCATTACTGCTGAAACTTGCGCGGTGAACGCAAATTTGTTGGCGGTGAACACCTTATAGTTGGCCTCATCCTTGAAGAAAATAAATTCGTCAAATGATTGACCGCCAATGGTCGCGCCGATGGTGCCTTGGCCCATGGAGCAATAGCCCACCAACGTGCCGCCCTTGTACACCTCGCCATCGCCGCCCGCGCCACCGATGATGAAGCCGCCCTTGCCCACGCTTGGCAGAACCGCGTAGGCGTAGTTGTCCTTGAAGAATTTCTCAATCGTCGGATCAGTCTTCTTCACCAGATCAATAGACGTGGCCACGGAAGCCGAAAGTGATTTTTTTTGCTCGGCAGTTTTTGGCGCGCCCGCGCACGCGGCTAACACCCCAACAAGAACGATTGCGGAAAAGAATTGAATTCGCATAAGTAGCTCCTTTAAAAATTTTGTGAATCATGACTTGAAGGTGGGCAATATATCCGTGTTTGACAATACGCGTGAGCGTGGCGCTTTTGAGCAAAAAGTCTTGAGTATGCCACCCCATCAAAGACTGCGCCTAGTTTCTTTACATCCGCATCACCGCGCTTGATCAACGATCACTGAGCGCGCTTACGTGTTGGGTTGGTTCCTTGGCGTGCGGGTTTGTCCTTCGCCCATTAATTGCGCGAATGCCGCCGAATCTTTAGAGGCAATCGCCGCCGCCACGCGGTCAATCGCGGCGCGCAAACGCTCAACGGCCGCTCCAGAAAACGGATTACGCGCTTGAATTTCGTAATACACATCGGGGCTTTCGCGAACCACGGCCGCGGCCAAAGTTTCCAGCGCCAAGAATGTGGTACTGCGCACAGGATGCTCACTTTGCGGCAACGCCAACGAAAATGCGATCGCTGTTGCGTGCGCCAAACTGAGCAAGTCCGCCATGACGCGGTCATGATCCATGAGCGGCAAGCGCACAATGTTCGCCGTGGTTGGCTTGAATAATTTCTCAACAGCTTCGGTCGCGTCGGCGTCGCCCGTGTCGCAAATCACAACATCCGCGTCGCGCAACAGAACAATACTGGGACCAAACATTGGATGGATGGACGCCACGCGCACGCCCGCTTTTTGCAACGCGCGAATGGGTTCGATCAACGGCGTCTTGATGCTGGCGATGTCCACCACAAAACCTTTGGGCGGTCGTGCAATCCAACTTGCGTACAGCTGGGCCGTGGCGGCGGGTGGCGTGGAGCACACCACAAAGTCCGCGCTGTGCAGCGCGTCGCGCGACCACTGATTTTCTTCGGTCGTTCCTGATGGGTCAAGCGATCCAACTTGAAATCCTTGGGCGGAAAGAAATCGGCTCATCCATTTGCCCATGCGACCAGCGCCACCCACAATCACCGCGCTCTTGCCCACACCCGCCGCGGAAAATCGCAAACTTTCTTGGTCTTGCGCCGTCACCGACGCGTGTATCAAACGGGCAAGTAAATCTTGCGCCACGTTTGGATCCAGTCCGTGTTGCTCGGCGGCAACGCGCGCACGTTCAAGCACGGCGCGCTCCTGCGAATAATCCACGGTGGCAATGTTCTTGCGGCGCTTGATCTCCCCCACTTGCTTCACCAAGCGCGAACGCTCCGCGGCATGCGCGATCAACTCCAGATCGATCTGGCGAATTCGCTCACGCACATTGTCCAAATTTTCTTCAGCCATAAATTCAGCCTTGTCTGTGTGATTGCCTTCAACAGTAACGGCGGCAATAGTAGAGCCTCGCCACCACGTCACGCAAACTTCACAAGGAAGTTAGGCTAAGAAAGTCACGCTGGCGTTGCGTTGTAGCGCGCTTGACCAAACGCAAGAATTGGCCAGAACACAATGGGCAACAACAACAAGCCCACAGTGAAGCCAACGCCCTTGCCAAAGTTGCGAGCCAGGCCGCGCATCATCAAGATGGAAAAAATAATATTTACAAAAGGAATGCAAAGCAGTACCCACCACCAACCCGGCTTGCTGGAAATTTGCATGCAGACATACAAGTTGTAGAACGGAATAAAGATCACCCAGCCTGGCCGCCCCGCTTTGGCGAACGCCTTCCAATGCGCCACGATGACCAACAATAAAATCGCCAAGTAGATGATTAAAACAGGCGCCATGACCGACATGTCAACCGGGGGTGATTGATTTTGAATTGTCTGCATTGGAGTTCTCGCTTTCTAGCGCGATCATGGCATAAAAAACCGCGGCGTGTGACGCCACGGTTTTGAACTTCTACATTGAGTTACGACCGAATCAAGACGCCGGAGTACTCACGCGACGTCGCTCTTGCATGCGCTCTTTGGAAGGCAAGCGCACCTTGCTGGCCAAACCAACAAGTTGCAGTGATCGAATCACAATCCAACTTAAATCAAATTGCCACCACTTCAAACCGTGACGCGCGCTCGCTGGAAACGCGTGATGATTGTTGTGCCAGCCTTCACCCAGCGCAAGAATTCCCATGATGGGATTATTGCGGCTCTCATCGCCAGAGCGATATTCTTTTTGACCCCACACGTGACACACGGAATTCACGCTCCAAGTTGAGTGATGCAACATGAACATACGAACCAAGCCGCCCCACAACAATCCAAGGCCCGCGCCTTGCCATGTGCCCGTGATGAAACCAGAAACCGCCGCGGGCAAAAGCAATCCCGCGAAAAGAATTGGCACAAACATTCGATCAAGCCACATGATCATTGGGTCCTCTAGCAAATCAGGAACGTAACGCTTGTAGTCGGGTTGCTCCTTCTCAAACAGCCAACCGATATGCGAGTGCATAAAGCCCTTGCAAAAACCCACCATTCCGGGCTCGTAACCAGCGTGCGGAGAATGCGGATCAAATTGCTTGTCTGAATATTGATGATGACGGCGATGCGTTGCGCACCACCACACCACTGGACCTTGACCCGCCATGGTTCCGAAAGCCAGAAAGAAAAACGCAATTGGACCGCGCGTGGCGAACGCCTTGTGCGTGCACAAGCGGTGATACCCAACCGTGATTCCCAAACCTGTCAACACATACATGGTGGCAAGAATGATGAGGTCGGTGGAATTAAACAGGCCGCCCCACAACAAACCCATGGCGGTCAACACGCCAAGCGGCGGAAACACCACGGCCGCAAGCATGGCCAGTTTCACGTTGCGCGGAGTTTGAATTGGCGCCGTGTCAAATTCGGGTTCGCCAATGCCAACATCCGCGGCGTCGGCGCCACTGGTTTGCATATTTTCTTTGTTCAGGGTCTCAAGTTCGTCAGCAACTAAAACGCCGCCATTTGCAGATTCATTCAAAACAGAAACTCCTTGAAGGATTGAGGTATGTCGGCGTGTTCGAAGTGGTTGCCAACGAAACAAGTGTAGCACTAGTGTCTTGGCGAATCGAGGGTTGAGACAAAAGAAACTTGGGTAGATATTTGAATCAAATACTGCTTCTGTTTGAAAATCTCTTACGAATCAACTTTTGAATTCCAGAATCACTGCCAAGGCAAAGATTCATCGCTTGATCAAAGCCATCGCCGCTATTTTTTCAATCCTCCAGGCGTCAAAACCTGCCGCATTGCAATGCTTGGTGGCGGCTTTTTCTGAAGGTAAACTGATCCATATGAGCACGATCAATCCAACCGCCGTCGTTGCATCGCCATTTCCCGCCAATGACCCACTTGGCGATCCCACCGGATGGGACGGCAAGGGCGGCGTGGCAAGCGCGATCAATTTGTCCGCGTGGACCGCGGCCAACCGCCACTTGATGGTGCCGCCAGTGTCGAACAAATATCTTTTCAGCGGCAAGGATTTTTTTGTGATGTTGATCGCCGGCCCAAACGCGCGCAACGATTATCACATGACGAATTCCGAGGAATACTTCATGCAGTTACAAGGAGATGTGTCCATTCGCGTGCGCGATGCGCATGGAATTCGCGACATCATTCTGCGCGAGGGCGAAGCCATGTTTGTTCCTGGCGGCGTGCCCCATAGACCACAACGCGGGCCAAACACGCTTGGCCTTGTGGTGGAACGTAGGCGACCACCCACCGAAACTGAGCACTTGATTTTTTACTGCGAGAAGTGCGATGCGTTGGTGTATGACCAGGAATTTGCGTGCTCCGATATTGTCAATCATTTCCGCAAGGCCATGGAAGCGTTTTGGGCGGATCCGAAACTCTGCACATGTCCATCATGTGGAACGCGTATTCCGAAACCTGCGCCGCTCACCAAGTAATTTAAGGCGGGGCAAGCGCGGCGCATGATCGCAACTCATTCTCTTGCGCACGCATTGCGTTCACAAGAAGATGTGCGCGGCTCTGGCGCGCCGAGTTGCTTGCGACTAGGGTTCCATGCCAAGGCAACGCCATGACCGACTTGTGCAACGCAAACTGCATCCTTCCATGGAATGTACGAGGCATACGTTGCGCCCTCGGCACACAATGATTTGCCTGAAAGTTCCCGCTAGCATCTTCAAATGCTCGCGCCGCGAACAATAGATTTGCACACGCACATGCTTCCCGAGCGGTGGCCGGATCTGCGCGAGCGGTATGGCTGCGGCGGCTGGGTTTCGCTGGATCACTGCGCTTATTGCAAGGCGCGCATGATGATTGACGGAAAATTATTTCGTGAGATTGAATCCAATTGTTGGGACGGCGCGCGGCGCGTGGCAGATTGCGACGCAAGCGGCGTTGATATGCAGGTTCTTTCCACAGTTCCAGTGATGTTTTCCTACGGCGCCAAGGCCGACAACGCGCACGATTTGTCGCAGTTGCTCAACGATCACCTCGCGGGCGTTGTGCGCGAAACACCTGATCGGTTCATCGCCCTGGCAACCGTGCCCATGCAAGATGCCACGCTTGCGGTGCGCGAACTTGAGCGCTGCGTGAAACAACTTGGTTTTCCTGGCGCGCAAATTGGAACCAACGTGAATGGCGTGGACTTGGACAATGCCGCGTTCGCGGATTTTTTCGCGGCGGCGGAAGAACTGGGCGCGGCGATTTTTGTGCATCCATGGGATGTGGTTGGCCGCGACGAAATTCCGCGCTTTTGGATGCCGTGGCTTGTTGGCATGCCCGCGGAAACTTCACGCGCCATCTGCGCGCTGGCGTTTGGCGGCGTGCTTGATAGACATCCAAAATTAAAATTATGTTTTGCGCATGGCGGCGGCGCGTTTCCATACACGCTTGGCCGCATTGAAAAAGGTTTTCAAGCGCGTCCAGATTTGTGCGCTACACATTCGCAAACAAATCCGCGCGACCATGTGCGGCGCTTGTACTTTGACAGCATCGTGCATGACTCAGAAGCGTTGCGTTTTTTGGTGAACACCGTTGGCGCGGACCGTATTGCCATGGGTTCCGATTATCCATTTCCGCTGAGCGAGAATCCGCCGGGCGTTCTTATTCGCGACGCGGATTGGCTTTCACAAGCGCAAAGGCACGCCATGTTGGCGGGCACCGCGATTGATTTTCTAGGTATTTCCAAGCGTTTTTCCAACAAACCACAATCATCCAAATCGGGCACTTGAGAATTTTATAGTTGAATTTACAACTTCACACTCTGACTCAAGCTCGCCACTACGAAATCACCACATGACTCAAACTCTTCCAACATCCATTCTTGAATTGTCCGCGGCGGACCTGAAGCCCACGCTTGAGTTTGCAAAATGGTGCGACGCGCATGATCCACTAAGTTCTTTTCGTGACGAGTTTGAAATTCCACGCGACCAACACGGCGCCACGCAGGCGTACTTTGTTGGCAACTCGCTTGGACTTATGCCCAAGGCGGCGCGCACGCGGGTGATGGAAGAACTAAACGATTGGGCCAGCATGGGCGCCGAGGGCCATATGCATGGAACTCGACCGTGGATTCGCTATCACGAATTTTTCCGCCCTGGCCTTGCGGAACTTGCCGGCGCACTGGCGCATGAAGTTGTGGCCATGAACACGCTCACTACGAATTTGCATTTCTTAATGATGAGTTTCTATCAGCCAGCGGGTAAGCGCCGGAAGTTGCTTATGGAACGCGGCGCGTTTCCAAGCGATCGATTCGCCGTGCATTCATTGGTGCGCATGCTTGGTGGCGACCCGAATGCGGATGTGATTGAAGTGGCGCCACGTGATGGCGAAGAGTGTCTGCGCAACGATGACATTGTTGAGGCGATCACGCGCGCTGGCGATTGCCTTGCGCTGGTCATGCTGGGTGGCGTTCAGTATTACTCGGGGCAAGTTCTGGATATGGCGCGAATCACGGCGGCGGCGCACACAATTGGCGCAAAGTGCGGCTGGGATTTGGCGCACGCCATTGGCAATGTTCGCTTGGCCCTGCACGATTGGAACGCGGACTTCGCGTGTTGGTGTTCTTACAAATATCTCAACGGCGGTCCAGGCGCTGTGGCTGGCGCGTTTGTGCATGAGCGCCACCACGCAAATCCGCCGCCGCGTCTTGAAGGTTGGTGGGGAACAAATCCCGCCACGCGATTTCAGATGGGGCCAACATTTGATCCAGCCGCGGGCGCCGATGCGTGGCAAGTTTCCAATCCGCCAATCTTGTCGCTGGCTCCCCTACTTGCAAGCTTTGATATTTTTCACCGCGCGGGTTTGGCGCGCATGAATGCCAAGAGCCGCGCCATGAGTGGCTTCATTGAATTATCGCTGCGCGCGCGCGACCCAAAACATTTGCGCATTCTCACGCCCACGGCTACAAGCGCGCGCGGCTGTCAACTTTCAATTTTAGTTGAGGGCGGCACCGCCACCGCCAAAAAATTATTCGACACACTGCTGCCCAAAGGAATTGTGTGCGACTTCCGCCATCCAGGCGTTGTGCGCGCCGCGCCTGCGCCGCTGTACAACACATTCCAAGAATGCTGGCGGCTGGTTGAGGCGCTTACGGCGTAGCGGGTACCTTTTTCTTGGCGTTTTCCTGTGACTGTATTGCCAACGCGTCTTGCACTTTCTTGCGCAACGACTTCACGCTTGCGCCATTTTCAGCCACCTCATCCAACCAGTTCAGTTGTTCTTCGCGCGGTTGATTCACCTTCATCGCCCATTCCACAAGAGCAACACGCGCATCCGTGTTGTTCTGATACTCCAAGAATATTTTGGCAATGTCGGTGGCCTCTTCGTTTTTTTCCGCCGCCAAACAACATGCGTAGCGTTGCGCGAAATCATTTAATAGACGCTGATTACGTTCCTTCTTGAACATTGCTTTAGTTTCCGCATCAAATTGATCACTGCCCTGATTCATTTTTGAAGTGAGTTTGTCCATATCAACACTCGTCTGCGCCGCCGCAACAGGATCTTTTTCCAACAATCCCGCATCCGCCCATCGCTTATGTTCAACTAGTAGGTCAAACAATTTGTAATCCATAGTGGAAATCACAGCCGCGCTTTTCTTTTCGTCCTTCGCCTTTTCAAACCAAACAAGTATTCCATCCTTATCGCCAACAATTTCGCAAAGCGTGAACCAATCGAAAATTACATCTCGATTTTTTGAACCCGCATCCATTTTCTGACGAGCTACATCCCGCAATTTGGTAAACGCTGCTTTGGCGGGCTCATATTGCGCAGCTAATTTCGTCATATCACTGGCTAAAAAAGACAAACGCACCGCCGAATAGGCTTCATTATGCTCCAACATGTGTTCCCAAAGCCAAAGGAATTCATCTGTTGCCCGATCAAATTTTCTTGCACTTGCCAAAGACTTAGCCAACTGCATGCGGGCCTGCACATTTATTTTTGCGACAGGATCATTGCGATCACCAGCGTCGGCGATCACTTTGTCAATGGCGTGCTTGCCTTGCAATACTCCGTTAAGCCACTCAAGCAATTCATCCGCTGATTTATATCCAACAATACGGTCGTACTCTTTGCCATCTTTGAAGACGATGATCGTGGGCATGGCTTCTATTTTTAATGCGGAGGCCGTTTCCTTTTGCTTGTCCACATCAATTTGCGCGGCAATGGCGTGCTGCTTCATCCACGCCACCACCTTGTCATCCACCCACGTGGTCTTGTCCATTTTCTTGCACGGGCCACACCACGTGGCGGTGGCGTCCACAAGAAATAATTTTGTCTCGGTCTTGGCCTGAGCTTGAGCGGCTTCAAACGTGCTCTTGGAAAACATGTCGGGCGGATTCGGAGTCGCGGCGAAAATGTTCGCGGTAGCGACACATACAAATGCAAGCATGCATACGGCGGATTGAATTCTATTTTTCATGAGTGGCTCCCGGTGAAAGATGAAATGCTC
>CALFOZ010000104.1 GCA_937919205.1 uncultured Planctomycetia bacterium | reverse complement strand
AAGGAGAATCGCTTGCCATTTGGAAAGGGCGGTCCAAGTCCGCGGCCGCGCGCGCCCATCACGTTCAAGCCCGACAAAATTACGCTTGCGGTGCTTGCGGCCATGAAGAGCGTGCTTCCAGAGTTGCCGGGAAAATCGCAATCGTTCGCCTGGCCCGTCACGCGCAAGCAAGCGCTGGCCGCGCTGGACGACTTCATCACGCATCGCCTTGCAAAGTTTGGACCATTTGAAGATGCAATGTGGACAAGCGAACCCATTCTCTATCACTCCGCGCTTTCAAGTTCGCTGAACTTGAAGTTGATCAATCCCAAGGAGTGTTGCGAGCAGGCCATCGCCGCATACAACGCGGGCAAGGCGCCTCTGCAATCGGTGGAGGCGTTCATTCGTCAACTGATTGGTTGGCGCGAATTCATGCGCGGCGTGTATTGGCTTGAGGGCGCGACATATGCAAATCGAAATGGGCTTGATCAACGCGGCGAGTTGCCAAACTTTTATTGGAGCGGCGACACCGACATGGCGTGCATGAAGGCGTGCGTTGGTGAAGTCCTTGACACTGGATACGGTCACCACATTCAGCGGCTCATGGTCACTGGCAACTTTGCGCTGATCAGCGGTGTTCATCCGCGCGCCGTCAGCGATTGGTATTTGGGAATGTTTGTTGACGGAGTGGATTGGGTCACACTGCCAAACGCGCTGGGCATGGTCATGCACGCTGATCGAAGGCCGGGCGCGGCCAAGGGCGTGACTGGTTTGGTTGGCACCAAGCCGTACGCGGCAAGCGGCAAGTACATACAGCGCATGAGCAATTATTGCGCCGGTTGTCGCTACGACCCCGGCGAGCGCGCTGGCGAGAAGGCGTGCCCCGTGACTGTTTTTTACTGGGACTTTTTAATTCGCACGCGCAAGCAGTTGGCGGGCAATCAACGCATGGCCATGATTTATAAAAATGTAGATCGCATGACGCCGCAAGTGATGACGCAGGTCACCGTTGATGCTGGGTTGTTGCGTAAGAAGTTGGGAATAGATGGGGCAAGCACCAAGGGATAGATTGATGATGGCGCGCGGCGCGACTTGAGGCGACCAGTTGGCGTGGTGCGTTGGCTAGGTTGGAAAGATGGGTGTGTGACGCACATACATAGTCGCGGAAAAAGGGCAGTGATTTGTAAAGTAGCCCGCGCTAGCCGTTACGTTGCGGGTATGGATCAATGTGTGCGCATATATGCGGCATTCGCGCCGACGGTTGGTGTGGGAATGTTCTTGCGCCTAGCGCAATTGCGCGGCGGGGCGGCGCCATTTTGGGGGTTGTTCCAATATCTATATACATTTGCGCAAATACATAGATTATGGAACAATGCCGCTATGACCTCCATTCATATCAAAATTAAAAAGCTTCTGCGCCGTGTTGGCACAGCTCGATCCACGCAACTTGTCCAGGCGGGCGTTGCGCGCGTGCAACTGTCTCGCATGGTGACTGCAGGCGAATTGGTGCGAGTGTCTCGCGGTCTCTATGCACTGCCCAATTACCAAGGCGGCGAACATTCATCGCTGGTGACGGTGATGAAGCGCGCGCCGAATGTTGTGTTTTGCTTGCTCACCGCGCTTCGATTGCATGGACTAACAACGCAGGCCCCGTTTGAAGCGTGGATTGCGATCGGCAACACGCAACACGCGCCGCGCATTGACTATCCGCCACTGCGCATCGTTCGATTTTCCACGGCGGCATTGAAGACTGGCGTTGTCATTCGCAAAGTGGACGGCGTTTCCATACGCGTGACCAGTGTGGCCAAGACCGTTGCGGATTGCTTTAAGTTTCGAAACAAAATTGGTTTGGATGTTGCGCTGGAGGCATTGCACGATTCACTGCGCGCCAGGAAGGCCAGCGCCGACGAATTATGGAAATTTGCCAAGATCAACCGAGTTTCCAATGTCATGCGGCCATATATGGAAGCGGTTGCGGCGTTGTGAGCGGCGCGGCGTCAATTCATGCTCGACTGCTCAACGGCGCAAAATTGCGCGGTGAAGATTTC
This sequence comes from uncultured Planctomycetia bacterium, assembly GCA_937919205.1. GTDB lineage: Bacteria > Planctomycetota > Phycisphaerae > Phycisphaerales > SM1A02 > SYAC01. The sequence goes on along the minus strand of CALFOZ010000104.1, from coordinate 4,283 downwards.
AATCATGTGTTTATGCGCTATGCCATCGAGCGTTTTCTGTATCGCCTTTCCATTACGCCCGCTCGTAAAACATATTGCCTTAAGGGCGCGTTGTTGTTCAGTGTTTGGTTTGACGCGCCGCATCGCCCCACACATGACGCCGATTTTCTTGTTCTTGGTTTGGAAAATATGGAACAAATTCGAGAAACCATGCGCAACATTTGCGCCATCCAGGTGAATGATGGCATGGTATTTCATCCATCATCCATAACCATACAAGACATTCGCCAGAACAATAAATACGGCGGCTATCGGGTTCAATTGAATTGCGTTCTTGGCAAAGCGCGATGTTCCTTGCAGCTCGACTTGAGTTTTGGCGAGGTGATTACGCCAGCGCCAGATGAGATTGTTTTTCCAACGCTGCTGTCAGACCTGCGCGCGCCAAACCTTCGTGTGTATCCGCGCGCCACTGTTGCGGCAGAAAAGCTAGAGGCCATTGTGAGTTTGGGCATATCAAATAGCCGCATGAAGGACTACTTTGATTTAAGCGCGTTGGCTGTTGAAGGCGTACTTGATCAATCCATACTTGCAAAGGCGATAGCGGCCACATTTCGCCGGCGCGCCACGCCGTTTCCAAATGGTGTTCCAATCGGTTTAAGTGACGAGTTTGCTGTTGATGCGAACAAAAAAATTCAATGGCGGGCATTTGTAAATAAAAATCAACTTCGCGCACCGGAACTCATTCGCATTGTGCGCCAAATCCGAGAGTTTGTAATGGATCCGCTTCTATCTGCCTCGCAATCGAAATAAAAATCTGCTCATTCGTGGTTCACAAAATCGCATAAATTGAATTGATGATTGTTCAGCAACTCGAAAATCAAAAACCTTTTATAACCAAAGACGGCTCTGTCATCCGCAGTATTCTTGATCGCACCAACGCGCCCGTTGCAATGCAAAGTCTGGCGGAAGCTTCTTTGAAGCCTGGGCAATCCACTCAACGCCACTACCACAAGGTCAGCGAGGAATTTTATTTTCTGCTGGAAGGCACCGCGCTCATGGATCTTGATGGCACGACTCGCAAGGTTGGCCCCGGCGACGCCATTCTGATTCCTGTTGGCGCGCGCCACCAGATCACCGCCGAAACTAACTTGCGCTTGCTCTGCTGTTGCGCGCCGCCATACGACCACGCCGATACGTATTTTGACTAAGCCGCAAGTGGGGAAGGGTTCCGTCAAATGCATCGGCCCGCCACTCACGTGGACAAACATTTGTGTTGCCCATGTGACTGCTCTGTGCCCGCGCTTCTGAAGCGCTGTTACAGAAACTGCTTCATGAGTTAATGTGACACAACCCAATCGGATCAAGCAGAATTATTCTCCCAGCGCGCGCGCAACGGCTTTCTGAAATACGGCCTCATCAGGTTTTATTCCAGTCCAATCCTGAAACATTTGCATTGCAAGTTGCACAAGCATTTCAACGCCATCCACAATCGGGCAACCCATCTCGCGGGCGGTTTCTAAAAACGGAGTGACGCGCGGATTTGTAATGACATCCACCACAGTCATATTCTTGTTCACGCTGTGCCAATCAATCGGCACTAATTCCAACTCTGGTGCGGCGCCTAGATGCGTGGCATTCATTAAAATTTCCGTGCCCTTGGGAATAGTGATTTTGCCCGCCCATGACTGCCATTGCGCGGGAACACCCGAAGCCTTTGTGACGGTTTGCGCCACTTCAACTCCTTGAGATTCGCGCCGTGTGCACAGGGTTATATGTGATGCGCCCGCCCATGCAAGTTCAACAGCCATGGCTCTTCCTGCGCCGCCTGCTCCAAGCATTGCAACTCGTTTACCTTTGATCGCCGTGACTTTTTCAATGGCCTTCACCACGCCCTTGCCATCATTGTTGTGGCCAGTTAGCCGACCATTTTTTATTGTCATGTAATTCACCGCACCGATGGCTTTGACATCTTTATCCACTTCATCAAGATGCGGTATTGATGCCACTTTATAAGGCACGGTGATACAAGCTCCTGCAAATCCCAAATTACGAACGCCGGCGATGGCGGCCGCGATTTTGGATTCCGACTGCACATCACATTTCCAAAATTGCCAGTGCAATCCGTAATGCGCATACACCGCATCAAACATTCGGTCGATTGGGTTTTCGGCAACTGGATGACCCAACATGCAAGTCATTTGTTTTTGTGGGGGAAGGATTGCTTCTGGCATCATTGAATCTTACGGGATGCAAAATATGTTGAAACGATCAACAGTATTTATAATCATGCACATGTGGCGGATACTTGCGGGCGGCCGTCTGTTATTCACACAGTGCACGCCGCCACTGGCGCGCTATTTCTTGCAATGTTCCACGCGTTCATGGGAACAAAGTGTCCCCAGCGCGCCACGTCGATCAGGTTGTCTGCCTCGCTTGGCCAATTTGTTTTTGAACATAGACGTAGATCAACAAGGCCAGCAAGTTTGGCGGGATCAATGTTTGAAATTGTTTGAGTGTGCGAGGTGGTAGTGGCGGTGGGGGAATGCGCGCCACCCTGTTGCGCATCGCTGTGAACTACAACTTTGTGCGTAGTCGCGTGCGACTGCGCACTTGCAATTCTAAACTCGCGATCACCTGGAAAAATTGCCAACGTTACCGTACAAGCTTTACAACCTAAGCGTTGCACGGCGGCAACGGCCAAGTCGCGCGCAATCAACGGACCCGCTCGATCTGCTTTCCAGAAATCTTTTCCAGACATTGCGCCGCCACCAATCGGCACGCGCGGTCCGTAAAAATCCACCACAAGTTTTTTGCCAGACAGGCCGTTGTCGCCATGCGGACCGCCTTCCACAAAATCGCCGGCTTCATTCACCAACAAATCAAGCGATGATGAAACGCTTAATCCTGGCACCAACGCCGCAAAATCTTTCGCATCACTCAGCACGCGCTTGTGAATAGCGCGCCGCACTGCAACCGCGTTCCAATCCGCGGCGTGTTGCGCGGAAACCGACACGCGCTCCAGCGTCCAACTGTTGCCATCATCTGATTCGCGCACAAACACAATCAACTTTCCGTCTGGACCAAGTCGCAAATTTTTTGCGGCACGACCAAGTCGATACAAACCAAACGCAAGGTGGCGCACCAACGCATGCTCCACTGGAAGGTGATGCGTTCCCGGCGTGCTACACGCGTAGCCCGTGATAATGGATTGATCGTCGGCCACTTCTCTAAACTCGGCTTCGCCCGGCCACAGCGGACCAAGGCACAAATCCGTTTTTAATTTAAGCCGATGCGGCAGTGGCGCAAACACTCCGCCGTATCCCGCTGACTTGTACACGTCTTTCACAAGCGCCTTGAAGTCAATATTTTCTGCGCCATTGCACGCAACGCGGCCATCAATAAACACCACGTCGCGGTGTAGCGCAACTTCCACGCCAACTAGCGCGCGCCGTTCTAAGCGACGCGCCTGTTTCACAATGGCATCAGCGATAGCGTCGGCCAACTTGTCTGGATGGCCAGGCAAAACAAATTCGGCTGTGCGGAGAATAGAAAACGATTTATTTAAATCAGTCATGGAATTGCACTTTCAGTTGTGCCCAGTGTTCAACTAGGCCTTCTAGGTCTCTGCGAGTTGAATTGTCTGGCGTTAACGCAACGCCAATTCGAACACTTTCCAAAATGCGCCGCGCCACAACGCCGGGCGCGCCAACAAATCCGTCCGTTAAAATCACAGCGCGTTTCACCTTGTATTTTTTCATGTGCTGTGCCACGCACTCAATGCAAGTGCCGCCAGTTGTGTGGCAATCGCCATTCAGCATTTGTTTAAATGTGACATCAACAACTCGTGTGGAAAATAAATGAACAACTGGATGAACAAATTGCTTGTTGTCCAAGATGGCGCCGTACAGCGCGCCAACCAAACCGCTCACACTGCCAGAGACATCCAAGTACACATGCACTTGCTCGCCTTGCGGCACCACGCGTTTCATGTCAAGTTGTTCTTGATGCAACAGTGGCGCCGCGCCGATTGCGTTCAATACCACCGAGCGACGCATTAGGCGCGGAATGGGTGACTCCACACACACGTTGTCCATGTGCAAATTGCGCACGCGGCCGTGCCCAGATTGCATAGACATGGTGCGCAAAAGTTTGGTCAGCGCGCCGCGGTTACTTCGTGGCGCCAATCCCACCGTTGTTGACACCAGTAAATCGTGCAGTGATCTTCCTTTGATTGGATTATTTGGCCGCGGCCATTGCTCAACAATTCTGCGCACTTCTTGCAGTAATTGCGGCGAGCGAGTTTC
>CALFOZ010000103.1 GCA_937919205.1 uncultured Planctomycetia bacterium | reverse complement strand
CTGCGCGCGCGATATTCCGCGGGCAAACACCAATTGGTCACGGGACTGGTTTCGGTCAGGCCATAGCCCTCCGAAATTCGCACGCCAAACTTGTCAAAGAATTCGTTGGCCACGCTGGCTGGAAGCGGCTCGCCGCCACTGACGGCGTAGCGCAACATTCCCAAATGCTCCTTGCCCCCGCTTTTTTGCGCGGCCAACGCGTGGTACATGGAGGGAATAGCCACGAAGACCGTAGGTTGATGGTGCTTGCCCAGTTCAAGAATTTTTCGCGGCACAAACTTGGCGGTGTAGATGGCTTTGGCGGCGATGGCCAGCGGGAGCAATGTGAGAATGGTCAATCCGAAAGAATGAAACTGCGGCAACACGCCAAGCAAAATATCTTTGCGCGTGAAGGTGGCCCAATTCACAACTTGATCAATATTGGCGGCAAGATTTCCGCAACTCAACATCACGCCCTTGGGCTTGCCGGTGGTGCCGCTGGTGTACAACAACACGGCAAGTTCATTGTCGCCACGGCGCTTGGCGCGACGCATGGGTGGCAGGCCCTTGAAAGACATGTCCTCCATCAAGAGCGGCTTCATGGACGCGGTTGGACCGCCAATGAAATCAAGCATGGGCTTGACCGAGACCACGCAATCAACGCCCGCGTCGCGGCAGACATATTCCAAGTCATCGCGCGACAGCAAATAATTCAGCGGAACCGCGCTCTTTCCAAGCATCCATGTGGCCAGCAACGCCGCCGGAAAAAGACCGCTGGTGGGAAGCATGATCGCGACCCGCTCGCGCTTGGTGGTCTGTTCAATGGCGCGCGCAATGTGCCACGCGGCCACAAGCAAGGTGAGACCTTTCCACTGGCGTTGATCGTCTTGCACAAAGACATGCGCTGGATGGCGCAGAAGTTGGCGTTGAATATCAAGCAGGAGTTTCATTTGTGGCGATACAGTACGTCAAGAGAATGCGCTTCTCAAACGCGGCGGCTTGCGCGCCCTACAAGACTGATGGACTGGCCTGTGACCAACATTGTGGCTGAGATTCATGTAGCACATCGTGCTGACCTTGCTTGAAAGGAATTCAATTGGACAACTCGCATTTCACATTGGCTTCATGCGCTGAAAATGCGCGCCCCGAACATGCTCCCACCAATACGTGGCGCGTGGCCGGACGAACCATTTTTCGTTGCGTGGCGTTGCTTGCGGTTGTTTGCTCTGCGGCATGTCAAAGCGCGCAGTCTGACCGGCTTGATGGCGCCATCAATAGTTATGAATCCAAAAATTGGAAACAATCACTTGAGCAAGCCAGCGTGGTGCAGAATGAAACATCCGGAGCGGTGCGTGATCAAGCGGCGTTTCTTGCGGGATTGTCGGCGTATCAAATGGGCAATTATCCAGAAGCGCAAACGCGCTTTCAAATTTCAGAGCAAAGCATGGACGCCGAAACCGCGGGCGAAAGCAAGGTCATGTTGGGCGATGTCATGGTGCACCAAAAGCGCTACGGCGATGCCGCCAATTATTATGACGCGGCTTCGAACAAACTTACAGGCGAGTCGTCACGACGCGCCAAGAATTTGGCCGTGGCGGCAAGGGATCCAACGCGCGCTGGAAAAGTGTTGTCCATGGCCGAGCCTGCCATGAGCATGAATGGAAATGTGTTGCCCACGCAAAATAATTCAGCGCCCGTCAATAGCGTGACCATTGCCACAAATACCGACGCGCCTTCGAGTGGCTTTGAAAAAGATTCCAGTCCGCCACCCGTGTCCAAGCCCAAGAAGCCCGCAAAGGCCGCGGATGAGAAGCCCGTTGCGAAACCTGCCAAGCCCGCGGCCAAGCCGGCCTCCGACGCCTCCAATAAAAAAGATGCCAAGCCCGCACCCAAAAGTGCAGGCAAAAAAGCTGATTCAGACGCGTTTGTGATTCACGCTGGAAGTTTTATTTTGGAGACCAGCGCCAAGAATCGCGCCAAAGAACTCACCAAGCCCGCTTCCAGAAATAGCATTGAAACTCCTAAAGTCGTGTCGTCAAAAACAAAAAGCGGTCAACGAGTGTGGACTGTGTATTTGGGTGAATTCGCAACTCGATCCGAGGCGGAAAAAGCCATCAAGAAATTGGGACGCAAAGACCTTGTGGTGGTTAAAAATCCAAAGTAGCGACCCGATCAAGGCTTATTCATCATGAAGGTCGCCGTGCGCTCAAAGTACGCCATCATGGTGGCGAATATGGGATCTGGAATTTCAGAGTCAACCAACGCGCCGCGCATGCAATCCACCCAGTCATTGCGCATGGCAAGATCAATTGGAAATGGCGCGTGGCGCATGCGCAAACGTGGATGACCTTTGCGGTCGCTGTACGTTTGCGGGCCGCCAAAATATTGAATCAGAAACTCCGCCTGATTGCGGATGGGTTCCTGCAAGTCGTGTGGAAAAATTGGGCGAAGACGCTCGTGCTTGTCCACGCGCGCGTAGAAAGCGCGCGCAATGCACCAGAATTTTTCCGCGCCAAGTTGCTGGTAAATGCTCAGCTCGCCAGCGCGCTCGGCGGCGGGATCGACCGCGGCGAGTGGCAACGCGACATGGTGTGGCTGATGTGGTTCTGGAGTTGGCACTTGCATTGATGTCATCCTAGGCGCGACGAATGCGAGCGCAAGGTGGCGCTATGCCAAGCATTTTCGTAGCGCCTCCACCAAGCGCTCGTAATGCGCGGGCGCATTGTGAATAGCGGCGCTGACACGCAACAACCATTGCTGGTTCCACGGAAAGATTGGAACTTCTATTCGCTCGACATCCAGCAAATGCTCCTGCATGGCCTCGGGTGTTTGAAACTTGTGTTGCAAGAATGCGGGCAAGCGCACGCTGGCCATGCAACTGAGCATGGAACCATCCATGGGCGACAGCGGCTCAAACGATAATTCAGCGCACAATAATTGATGCGCCCACGTCGCCAACTGATGGTTGTGGCCTAGCACACGCTCAGCGCCAAGTTCATCAAACCACTCCAACGCGGCGTCAATGGAATTCCACGCGCTGAGATCGCGCGTGCCCTGCCAATCAAATTCGGCCGTGAATCCATTGGCAAATTCATGGCTGATGACGCATGGATGAACGTCTTTTTGGAATTGCGGCGCCACCCACACAAACGCACTGCCACGTGGCGCCATGGTCCACTTGTGCAAATTGGCCGCGTAAAAATGTGCGCCCAACGTGTCAAGCGAAAGTTGAATCGCGCCCGGCGCGTGCGCGCCATCTACCAACACGTGGGCGCGCGTTCCCTTGACGGCGTCAATAATTTTTTGCACATCAAAGCGCAACGCGGTTGGACTTGTAATGTGATCAATCACAATCAAGCGCGTGCGCGGTGTGATCGCGTTCAAGATGCAATTCATGGCGTGATCCTGATCGCGCACCGGCAACGCGATTGGAACTTCAACCACGCGCGCGCCAGTTTCTTGCGCGCGAAATTTCATGGCTTGCCGCACCGCGTTGTACACGTGATCACATGTAAGCAATTCATCGCCCGATTCAAAGCGCAGTGAGCGCAACACCGCGTTCACACCCTCGGTCGCATTGGTGACAAATCCAAGATCATTCGGCTGGCAACCCACAAAGCGCGCCAACGGTTTCTTCACCGCCACCAATGATTCAATGTTGCGCCGGCCAATCCACTCGATTGGATTGGATTCAATGCGAACCCGCCAGGCTTCTTGGGCTTGGCGAACAACCCGCGGCAAGGAGCCAAACGAACCATGGTTTAAGAAGGTTAATTTGGGGTCCAAGCCAAATTAAGCTCGAATTTCAGGTTCAAATGGCGGCGGAGGCGTGATGGAAATGGGCATTTTTTAACTTTAACAGACTTTTTCAAAGAAATTTGGCCTTTTTTATCCGATCGTGGTTTGTTTGGCTAACATGTGCCTAACAAATGTACAGAACAAATACCGAACCTGCCGATGCAACTCCAACTGTTCAGTTCAACACATTGGAGTACCCAAATGAATCACTCACACCCAAGACCAATTTCAATCGCACGCCTTGGCGCCTTTGTGGGCTTGGCACGGCTGTTTCAAAGCGTCCAATCCATCAACAGCGCATTTGTAGGCGCACACAAATCAACCCGCCAAACGCCTTCACAGGCGCAATCAACGGCGGAGCAAGAACCGTTGTTGCGGTTTGGTCCCGGCGGCTCATTCGTAACCAATTACCACTCCTTTCGCGGCGGACTTATGGTTGTGGCGGGCCAGGCACCTGCCGGTCAGAAATCGTTGGTGCGCGAAGTTTCAGATTGGATGGAGCGTTTGCTTGGAATTCGTCGATGGCGCTGGGCGCAACACGACGCGTCAACCTTAACGCCAATCAACCACACGGTGCAAGAACCAATTGTGGAAATTGCGCCGCCACATTGCACCGCGTCTCAAGTGGCTTCGCCCAATTCGCCTTCGGTCACTTTCAATACGTCCAATTTCATTTCGTCTGGCAACGCTGGTCCATCGCCTTGGCGGCATGGTCGCTGGTCTGCCCAACTCTCTTTTTCAAACACACTCGCAAGGACTTTGCAACATGTCAATGAGCCTCACACCGCAACAAATTCGCATCTTCCGCTTTGTGCGCAACTACCGCAACAGCAAGGGCTATTCCCCGACCATGCAGGAGATCGCAAACGAACTCGGCGTGAGCAAAGTCACGGTCTTCGAGCACGTCGAGGCTCTGATCGAAAAGGGAGCGCTAGTGCGCACGCCCAACAAGGCTCGCTCTTTGGAAATTGCGACTGACGCGGAATTGCCAGATGAGCGCGCCAATGAACATGAGTTGCCGCTGATTGGCCGCATTGCGGCTGGGCACCCCGTTGAGAAATACGAGCAATCGGAAACCCTGCGTCTGGACACAATTTTTGGCACGCGCTTGGGCCAGCGCGGCAATTTATTCGCCCTGCAAGTGGACGGCATGAGCATGCGCGATGAGGGCATTCTGGACGGTGATTATGTGATTGTGGAGCAACGCAATGTGGCGCGCAACGGCGAGCGCGTGGTGGCGCTTTTGCCTGGCGGCGAAACCACGTTGAAGACTTTTTTTAAGGAACGCGACGGCACGTTTCGCTTGCAACCGGCGAACCCGGAGTTTGAACCAATCATTGTTAAAGAGTGCGTGATTCAAGGCGTGGTGGTTGGCGTGCTACGCCGATATCAACGCAACTAGACATGCGTTGCGTTGCAAAGAGCGCTTCTGAAAATAAATGACTGTAGATTGAAGCTAATTGTTTTACAGCGCGGAGGCTAATTCTAAAGTGAGTTTTTCAGCTCGGGCCACGGCTTCTTTGGAGTTGTCGCCTGCCATTAGTTTCACCAACGCGCTTCCAACAATGGCGGCGTCGGCGTGGCGCACAACAGCGCGCACATGTTCGGGCGTTGAAATGCCAAAGCCAACCGCTAGCGGCAATGTGGTGTGCGCGCGAACGCGTTTCACAAACTCCGCAACTTCAGGCGCGCCAGTTTGCGCGCCAGTGATGCCGGCCCTAGAAAGCAAATACACAAAGCCGCGGCACAACGCGACTATTTTCTTCATGCGCTCTGGCGGAGTCAGCGGAGAAATCAACATGGACATGGACATGCCACGCGCTTGCGCGGCGGCGAAGAGTGGCGCGGCGCAATCCAGATCAAGGTCGGGAATAATAATGCCATCAAAGCCGGCGTCGGCCAGCGCGTGCACAAATTTTTCGTTGCCTTGGCGTTGAACAATTGAAACGCTCACCATGGCCACAATTCCAATGGTGAGTTTGGCGCGGATGGCGGCAACCTCTTGCAGAATGGCGTCGGGGGTGGCGCCCTGCTGTAAAGCATGGTGCATGGCTTGTGAAATCACGGGGCCGTCGGCGATTGGATCGGAAAATGGAATGCCAATTTCCACAATGGAACTGCCCGCATTTTGCAGGCTTTGTAGTGTTGCGGCCAACATGTGTGGGTTTGGAAAACCCGCCACAACAAAGGGCATCAGCGCCTTGCGATTGCCCGCGCGAAGATTCGCGAAGATGGTGTCGATACGATTCACACTTTGGATGCTACCTTTCCTAACACGGCCTAGTAGCTCAGTGGCCCAGAGCTCCTGACTCATAATCGGTAAGACCTCGGTTCGAATCCGAGCTAGGCTATTTTTGTGAGCGACACCACCAACAGCAATTTCACGCGACCATGGATGCGTTGGTGGTTGCTTGCGGCGGGCGTGTACAACATTGTGTGGGGAAGCGTGGTTGTGGTGGCGCCTGATTTTCCATTTGCTCTAGCCAACATGCCCGCGCTCGCGCAACCCGGCCGCGCCATTTGGCAATGCTTGGGAATGGTGCTGGCGGCGTATGGACTTGGATACATCGCCGCGTCGCGCGCGCCTCTTCGACATTGGCCCATTGTGTTTGTTGGTCTGTTTGGGAAAGTCATGGGCCCCATTGGCTTTGTGTGGAGCGCGTATCAAGGCACCATTGCGTGGAAATTTGGTGCCACCATTCTCACCAACGATCTGCTGTGGTGGATTCCATTTGGATTGATGTTGGTGGCTTCGCGAAGAGCGTGGTTGGCATCGCGGCGTTGATGCGTTGATGCTTTGATGCTTTGGTGCTTTGGTGCTTTGGTGCGTTGGTACTTTGATGCGTTGGTGCGTTCCTGCTGTGGTGCGTGAATGCGTTCTTACATCTTCAATTGTTGGGCAACCACGCGCAATGCTAGTCGGATATTCTTGCGGGCAATGCCCACTGCCTTCATGTGTCCTTTGCATTTCACGCGCGCACGATTGTTGATCACCGCGGCCTTTCGCATGATCGCCACGCTTACCGTGTGCGCAGTCATGGCCGCGTGCACCACTGTTTCAGGCACGGGCAGAAAGCAATTCAATGTGTATTCAACCAGCCAAGAAAATGCGATGGGCGCGCAGGCGTATCAAGATGAAATGAAGGATGCCAAAGTCATCATCAGTGGTCCGGTGTTTGATCGAGTGCAAAAAATTGGCGCGCGCATTGCCACAGCGGCCAAACAGCTCCACCCGGAAATCGCCAACACCATGGTGTGGAAGTGGACCGTGATTGACGATCCCAACATGGTCAACGCGTGGATGCTTCCTGGCGGCTACGGCGCCGTGTACACGGGACTTGTGAATTTTGTGCAGTCCGATGATGAGCTGGCGATTGTCATGGGCCACGAAGCCGCGCACGCCATTGCGCGCCATGGTGGCGAGCGCATGACGCAAGACGCGCTAGCGCAACTTGGCGCATCGGCCGCGGGCGCGGCCACCAATAGTGAAGCCATTGCGCAAGGCGCGGCCATGGGTTTGCAAGCTGGCATTCTTCTTCCCTACAGCCGCAAGCAAGAGAGTGAGGCGGATGAACTTGGTTTGTTCATCGCCGCGCAAGCTGGCTACGACCCTCGTTGCGCAATCGAATTGTGGCGGCGCATGCAAGCGCAAGGCGGCGCGAAGATTGAGTTTCTTTCAACGCATCCAAGCGAGGGAACGCGCATTGAATTACTACAGCAACAAATGCCGCAGGCCTACGCCATCTATCAGCGCACCCGCGTTGATGGCACCGCCACCGACGCCAAGGATTTTGTCGACACAAAGCCCCCGTCAAGGTAATTGCGCGCTTCGCACATGCATACTTCGATTCACCCCACGCGCCCCGCACGCATGCGCGCACGCTTGAGCGACCACTTTAAACGCGCCGCATTTCCAACCACGCTGATGTCGCTACACGCCATTGCGGCCGCGGCAATAGCCGGACCATACGCGCCCAACAACGCGAATGCCGCAAGCGGAATGGCCACCACGTTGTAGACAAACGCCAGGAATAAATTTTGGCGCATGCAACGCAATGTGGCTTTTGAAATATCAATCAACGCTGGAAGCGACGACAGCGTGCCGCCCACAAGGACAATGGAGGCGCTTTCACTGGCAATACTTGTGCCGCCGCCCATGGCCACGCCCAATCCAGCCGCGGCCAACGCCGCTGAATCATTTACGCCATCCCCCACCATCATGGCGCGTTCACCGTAACCGCGGATCACATGCAGTTTGCTTTCTGGGGTTGCGTCGGCCGTAACCATGTCGTCATCAATGCCACATTCTTGCGCAATGCGCAGTGCCTCGGCGCGGCGATCGCCGGTGATTAAACCGGTCCTCATGCCACCGCCATGCAACGATTGAACAACCTTGCGCGCCTCAATGCGCAGGGAGTCAGCCAATGTGAAGCGCGCCACAACCGCGCCCTCGATCAGCAACACGCACGAGGCGCTTGCGTCGCGGCGCATCTCAACGCTTTGCCCATTCACGTTCGCGCGCACGCCAAGTCCTGGTGTTGATTCAAAGCGCGTCGCCGCGGGCACAACAACATGTTCTTGCGCCGCCCGGCGCTGAATGGCGCGCGCAATTGGATGCTCGCTGGCGCTTTCAACGGCGGCCGCAAGTGCCAGCGCTTGTGACATGGAAAGAGCGGCCCGCGAAGCGGAGCTTGCAGAACCTTGGGCTTGCGAATGAATGTTTTGCGAAGTTGCGTTTTGTGTTTGCGCATAACTTGTCTCAACAGCGACCAACAACTCAATGTTGGTCACCACGGGCTCGCCCTTGGTCAGCGTTCCAGTCTTGTCAAAAAGAATTGTGGCGATGCGGCCAGCACGCTCAAGCGCGGCGGCGTCCTTGATAAGAATGCCGCGCAAACTAGCCTCGCCCGTACCAACCATGACCGCCATGGGCCCGGCCAAACCAAGCGCGCACGGACAGGAAATAATCAACACAGCGGTGGCCGCCATAATTCCAGTTGGCCACGAACCCGCCACGCCCCAACCAATCGCGGTGGCCGCGGCAATCACAAGCACCAGTGGAACAAACACCGCCGCCACTCGATCCGCCATGCGCTGAATGGGCGGGCGACTTGTTTGCGCGTGTTGCACCAGGCGCGCGATGCGACTGAGCGAAGTCTCGCGCCCCGTTGTCGCGGCGCGCACATGCAACATTCCGCTGAAGCACATGGTGCCCGCGCTCACGCGCTCGCCCACTGTTCGTCGCACTGGAAGCGGCTCGCCCGTCATCACCGACTCGTCCAAATCCGCCTCGCCAACTTCGATCGCGCCATCAATGGGAACGCGTCCGCCTGGCCTGACCATGATCAAATCCGCGGCGCGAATGTCCTGCGATTGAATGAACTCGCCCACCCCGTCCGAGTTGATGCGCTCGGCTTTTTCCGGCTGTAATTCCAGCAATTCGCGCACCGCCGCGCCCGCGCTCTTGGTGGCCTTGGCCTCAAACCAATGTCCTAAGGAAATAATCGCAAGCAACGCCGCGGCCTCGCTGAACCACGTCGACTGATCTTGCAAGGCGCCCACGCGTTGCGCAATAAAAATCACAAGGCTGGCCACATACGCAGTGGTCGCGCCCAACGCGATCAGCACATCCATGTTGGTGCGCCACACGCGAAGAACGCTCCATGCGCTACGCCAAAATCCACTACCCACCAACACCATCGACAATGTGCTACCAATCAGCAACGCACTATCAACCGCGCTGTTGTGAATGTGTTGCGACATGGTGATCCAGTGCAACGCCTCCATTGGAATCCAAAGCGCGAAACCAATTTGACTTCTGCGGCGCCACAACAATTCCGCGCGTGATTGCGCGCGCTCGGCCTCGGCCTGCATGAGCACTGGATCAACAATCGCGTCCATGCGTTGCGCTTGATAGCCGCTACCAACAACCACATCGACCAGTTTTTGATCCGTTACAAACGCCTCGGTTTCAACCGTGGCCATACCGGAAAGATGATCCACAATGGCCTTGCGCACGCCGGGTTGTGATTGCAACTCTTGGGTGATGGCCGCGCTACATCCAGCGCAATGCATGCCATCGATGCGCAGAACATGCGTGCTCGACGTGCTTTGATTGGTGGTTTCGTGGGTCATATCAAATGCAAGCCTAGAGTCAATATTGCGTCCGTAATGTTGGTTTGCACAGGCAAATCATAGAAGTAATTTGATATTTCACTTGCCCAAAGCGTGATTTACACGCATACTGTGTCGAAATGCTTGAGAAGCGCTCGACAGTTCATTTGCGCCCCGCCGCCATTGTGGCCGTGATGTTTCTAAGCGCCATGACCGTGACCGTGTTCGCCAGTTCTGGCATGGGAGTGGCTCGAACCAATTGCAACATGTGTTCATTTGCCTGCTTTGAGCAAACTCCCGCCAACGCCAAGAGAGCGTGTGCGGCGCGCCAACACACCAACATCAAGCCAACCCACATCGCCTCGAGTGATTCGCATGTCGTTGACATTCCTTGCGCCACGGCGGCTTGGAAAATTTTGGATCTGCCTCCGCCCACGCGTTGAGCTGGTTTGGCTTTCAGCCAGCCTGTTCGTTTCGCAAGCGTTGAATTTGTTCCTACTTTTATTCTTATTTCAAACTTTTGGCGCGGCACATTTTGTGTAGCGCACTTTTTCTAGGAGTCACCCCAAATGGGCGTACCAATTTTCGGAGCACTTGCTCGCAAACTCTTCGGCACCCGCAATCAACGCATGGTCAACCGCTACCTGCGGGTTGTCAGCGCTGTGGGCAAACTAGAGCCTTCGATTCGCGCCATGACCGACGCGCAATTATTGGCGCGCACCGCGGAGTTTCGCAAGCGCATCACCGCTGGCGAGCAAGCCATCGCGCTTATGCCCGACATGCTGGCCACGGCGCGCGAGGCCATGGACCGCGCGGTAGGCATTCGAAATATTTTCAATCCCGCGACTGGATTTGATCCAGCATGCTTGCCCGCCGAGGCGCAAAAATTATTTCATCAGACCAAGGCCGTCATGGATGCCACGCCAGCCGCAACTGCGGATGGCGATTTTTTGGGCGGCAAGGAGCCCATTCCCAGCTGGATCTTTATTGATATTCCAAACGCGCTCTACGACGCGGTGCGCGAGGTGTATTCACAAAGCAAGCCGCCTTTCCGCGCGCGTCCCTTTGATGTGCAAATTATTGGCGGCGTGGTGTTGAGCGAGGGGCAAATCGCTGAAATGAAAACCGGTGAAGGCAAGACCATTGTGGGTCCTCTGGCGTGCTATCTCAATTCATGCGAGGGCAAGCAAGTGCACGTGGTGACTGTGAATGATTATTTGGTGCAACGCGATCGCGATTGGACCTTTCCGTTTTTCCGCGCGCTTGGCCTGACCGTGGGCGCCATCCATCCACAGCACATGCAAAGCCAGGAAGAGAAAGGCGCCGCCTACCGTTGCGATGTTTTGTACGGAACCACCGCCGAATTTGGCTTTGATTATTTGCGCGACAACATGAAGACGCGCGCCGAGGATCAAGTGCAACGATCGCGCGACTTCGCGATCGTGGACGAGGTGGACAGCATTCTCATTGACGAGGCGCGCACTCCACTGATCATCAGCGGCTTGGCTGATCGACAACGACCACGCTACGAGTTGGCCAACACCATCGCCATGAAATTGGCCGAGGCGCAGAAACCATGGACCGCCGCAGATGAAAAAGTGCAGGCTTGCCGCGTTGAAATGAGCTCGCTTGAAGGCGATATTCGCAACGCCCGTGATAAGACCAGCATTCCACAAATGCGCAAAGCCCAGCAAGAGGCGCGCGCGCGATTGCCGCAACTTGAAGCCAAGCGCGGTCAATTTAAGCAATTCTTCGAAGTGGAACTGGACAAGAAGAAGGCGGTGTTGACCCACGACGGCATTGGCGAAGCCCAGCGCATCGCCAACATTGGAAGTTTTTATGTGGGCGAGAACATGGACATGCCCCACTTGCTTGAGCAATCCATTCGCGCGCATGTGGTGTATCAACTTGACCGCGACTATGTGGTTGCGCCCGACGGCGACGGCGACATGGGCGTGGTGATTGTCGATCAAAATACTGGGCGCAAGATGGTGGGCCGTCAATGGTCTGACGGTCTGCATCAAGCCGTCGAAGCCAAAGAAGGCGTGAAGGTGAAAGAGGAAACTCAGACCATGGCCACAGTCACGATCCAGAATTATTTCAAGTTGTACAAGCGTCTCGCCGGCATGACCGGCACCGCCGACACCGAGGCCACCGAGTTTCACGAAATTTATCACTTGGACGTTGTGAGCATTCCCACGAATGTTCCCGCGTGCAGAACCGACCGTCATGACCTGGTGTTCCTTGGTGAAAAAGACAAATGGAAGGCGATCATTGATGAGATTGCACGCTTGCATGACATTGGCCGTCCAGTTCTTGTGGGAACAACCAGCGTGGAAAAGAGCGAGAAACTGAGCTCCATGTTGAGCAAGGGCCCGGGCATTAAGCATGAGGTGCTTAACGCCAAGCAACACGAGCGCGAGGCCGACATTGTCAGCAACGCGGGTCAACTTGCGGCGGTCATGGTGGCCACCAACATGGCGGGCCGCGGCACCGACATCAAGTTGGGCAAGATCGATCGCACCGCGTTGATTGAGCATTGGAAAAAACGCGATCTGGCGCCACGCGAAGTTGACGCGACATGGACTGACGCCAAGATTCTGGCGGCGATTGATAAGCACTTGCTCGTGCGCCGCGCCAAAGTTGAGCGCGCCGCCGTCGCGGCCATGGATGATTCCACCGCGCGCCTCACCTTACTGCGTCACTGGGTAGTTGAACTTCGCGGCGTTAGCGAAAAGCGCGCGCAAGCTGGAACGGAAGCGGAACTTTTAAAGGAACTGGACGAGCTTGGAAGTTTTCAATTGCACCGCTTGCAATTGTGGACCAGCGTTGAGGCCATGGGCGGCTTGCACATCATTGGCACCGAACGCCATGAAAGCCGACGCATTGACAATCAATTGCGCGGTCGTTCTGGCCGTCAAGGCGACCGCGGAAGCAGTCGTTTCTTTCTCAGCCTTGAGGATGATTTAATGAAGATCTTCGCGGGCAAAGCCACGCTTGGGCTTCTGTCGCGCCTGGGAATGAAAGAGGGCGATTCCATTGAGGCGCCCATGCTCAATCGCGCCGTTGAAAAAGCGCAACGCAAGGTGGAGGAACGAAATTTTCAAGCGCGCAAACAAATTTTGGAATACGACGAGCCAATGGAATATCAACGCCGGAATTTCTACGGATTGCGTCAACCCATTTTGGAAGGCGTAGATATTCGCGGGGCTTCATGGCGATTTTTGGAGCCAGCCATTCATGAGGCGGCTGATCTTTATCTTGGATCACTGCATGTGCCAAATTGCGTGAGCGAATGGGCGCGCGAAAAAATGAATATACACATTGAGCCTTCACGTCTTCGTGGCAAGGACCGCGATCAAATCCACAAGATGTTGGTGGTGGACGCGCTGGAAGAGGCGCAACACAAAATTGAGTTGGTCGTGGCGGAAACCATGCCACAAGAAATACCCGCCGAAGAATTTGATATTTCAGGCCTGCAAAAGTGGGCGCATGACACCTTCGCCACCACCATTGAAACAGACTTGATCAAGTCGGGCGATCGCCTGGGGGTGCGGCAATTTCTAGAGGCCGCCTCGCACAACCATATCGAATCCATTGACTTAACTCCGCTTGATTCGCTTTTAGTGCCGGACTTCAGCGCCAAGGAATTGTGCCTGTGGTCGGAGCGCTATTTGTCTGTGCAAATTGATCCCGGCGAATTTGTGCGCGTGGAAGATGCGCAAGTTGCCGCGGTAAATTTGGTGCGCCGCGCGCGCGAGGCCTACGCCGAGCGTGAACGAAGCTATCCAATTGATTTTGCATTGAAGCACACCACGGCGCGCTTGCAGACCGACGCGCAATCGGCCATCACGTCGTTTTGTTCATGGGCCAATTCGCGATTTCAAATGGGCTGGAACCCACAGGAGTTGCCAAGTTCAAACCCAGCCGAGTTGCGCGAGTTGCTGTTGGCGCAGTCGCGCAAAGTTGACGACACGTGGATTCAAGCGCGGGCGGCTCAATGCATTCAGGTGAGTGGCGAAATGGATGCGGCCAATATGTGGCTAGGACAGGAATATCAAACCCAACTCACCCGCCATGACCGAGCATCATTTGCACTTGATCCCCGCGCCACCGTGGCCGCGAGGATTCGCGAAACATTGCGAAGCGAACTTTCCCAATTTGAGCGCTGGATCATTTTGCAGACCATCGACAACGCGTGGAAGGATCATTTGCGGAGCATGGATCAAATCCGTGACGCCATTGGCTTCCGCGCCTTCAGTCAAAAAGATCCGCGCATTGAGTTTAAAAAGGAATCTTCGCGGCTCTACATTGAGATGATGGAAAGTGTGCAAAATCGCCTCAGTGAAGTGTTGCTTAAAGGTGAACTTGTTCCACAAGTACAGCAACAACAAGCCCCTGCGGCGCAAACTCCGGCATTGCAAGAAGCGCCTGCAGGCGATCAAGCCGCAAATCAAGCGCCAGTTGTTGTAACGCAAGTTGCTTCCAAGCGAGCGGCCAGCCCCAACCAAAACGCGGCCGCGGTTGTTGGACGCAATGAAATATGCCCATGTGGAAGCGGTAAAAAATACAAACATTGCCACGGCGCCAAAGGAAGCGCAACGCCACTGGAACAATCTCAACCATGATCACCTTGCCGAGTGCTTCGTGCTTGGTTACGCTTCTCTCTTCGCCTCGTTAGCTCAGTTGGTAGAGCAGCTGACTCTTAATCAGCGGGTCGCAGGTTCGAATCCTGCACGGGGCATTGCACTCTTACTGCGAAGTTTCGCAGTCACCACCATCGCAACCAAGCGATGAATGGCAAGAGCAATGCGAATAAAAGTAACGCGATAATGAGAGTGGCGCGATTTTTTTTCGCGCGCTCCTTCCACGGATGTTTGCGCAACCGCGTTCCACTGACAAAGCAAAAACACTCGGGACAAATATCCGCGCTGGGGTGCATTTCTGCCGCACAATCAGGGCAGTACACGACGGCGTGCACATCCTCGCTCGCGTGCACTCCGTAGCGGCGCAAATCTTCGGCGCTTGGACCTTCATCGCGATACTTGGACATGTAAAAAAGTCTACGATTGATTGCCCCGCTTCGCACACCTATTTCATGGAGACGCATAAATGACCGCACTTGAAAGTCAAATGATCGCGCTTGATTCATCCATGCCCCGCTTTGATTTGCCCGACATGATGTCGGGAAAAATGATTCACAGCGATGATTTCGCCAACCGCCCGGTGCTTGTGATGTTCATTTGCAATCACTGCCCCTATGTGGTGCATGTGCGCGGCCAACTTGCGAAATTAGGTTTGGATTATCAATCATCCAAACTTGCAATCGTGGCAATCTCCAGCAACGACACGCTGACGCATCCGCAAGATGGTCCAGAGCACATGAAGCGCGCGGCACTTGAAGCTGGCTATGTGTTTCCATATTGCTTTGATGAAACACAAACAGTCGCGCGCGACTTTCACGCGGCGTGCACTCCGGATTTTTTCCTGTACAACACGGCGCACACGCTGGCATACCGTGGACAATCTGACGCCAGCCGACCAAGGAACGCACTGCCTGTGGACGGCAAGGATGTACGCGCGGCCATTGACGCCGTGCTCAGTGGCGCCAAACCTAGCCCCGATCAACGTCCCAGCATTGGTTGCAACATCAAGTGGCGCGCCGCGCAATGATGTGAAAGACATGCCAATGTTTTGGCTGTTCATTGGGAGGAATCCCCACAACTCCATCGCGCTCCTCTTCTGTAATTGAAATCACTTGAAAACCGGATAAAAGTTTCACAACTTCATCATGCGTGTGGACGTTCATGGATCCCGCGGGACTTTGCGTGAGAAATGAATCGTGATGCCCAAATAATTGCCCCGCGAAGATTCCGCCTGGCTTCAATACAGCGCATATTTTTTTCCAAACCCCCGCAAAATCCGCCGCGGCTACAAATGGCAAAGAGAAACCTGCGTGGATCAAGTTCAAACTTTGCGTCGGCGCGGACCAACGCGCAATTGGAGCATGCACGCAACACAAACGCGCCGATGTTTCTTGCGCCCCTACCGCTTCAATCGCGGCGGCCTGCGTGGCTTGCAACATATGCGCATACGCATCCACAGCTTCCACGCGCCAACCTCGCCGCAACAACTCCGCGACTTCCTTGCCTGGACCACAACCTAGATCGCTGGCCACTGCGGCTTGCGGCACATGCGCAAGCGCGCTCAACAGTGTGTCTCGAATGGGCAATGTCAACGCGCGATGCAAATACCTTTCCAAACGCTCGCTGGGAAATCCGGGCACGCTATCGGTCCGAACATCGTCTTGGTCGTCGCTCTCAGGCATGGTCAACAATTATGGCAACGGCTTGATTCGAATATTGCGAAACGCAACTTCATCGCCATGATCTTGCAGGGCAATGTGTCCGGTGGATTTGGTGGCGTACAAAGGAAACTTGGAGAATTTGCTGGCAAGCAATCGCGCTTTCCAATCCGCGCTACCCACATCGAACGCGCAAATTTGCACGCCGTTCATGTATTGCTCCACATGGTTTCCATTGCACAAAATACGGATGGAGTTCCACTGACCCACAGGCTTCACAATACCTTTGGGCGCGGGATACAAAGCGTAATTCGCGCCCGCGCATGTCAGGCGATCTTTGCCATCGTTGTGCGCGTCGTCGTCCAGAATTTGCATCTCTGGTCCAGTGTCGTACGTGTTGTTGGCGTTCTCGCTCACGTGGTACATGACGCCGGAATTTCCGCCTTTGACAATTTTCCAATCCAAGGTGAGATCGAAATTCTGAAATTCATCACGCGTAATCAAGTCGCCGCCAGGACCCGTTCGTACCAAGCAACCATCGCGCACGGTCCAACCAGTTGGGAAAGTATCTTTCTTGAAACCGCGGAAATATTTCGCGGGGTCGCCACCATCAAAGAGTGTGATCCAGCCATCGCTTACTGCCGTGGCGGTTGGCGCCGTGGATGAAGCAATTGGTGGCGAGGTTGGTTTTGAATTCGCAGAAGTCGTGGAAACTGGCGCAGTGACTGGCTTCGATTGCTCGCCGTTGCCAGCGCAGGCGCTCAAGAGCATTCCCAAGCCACCGACCAATAGTGCTATTTGATATTTCATTGAGGCGTTGTTCATCGACTCATAGTGACCTGCCACGGAACATACCGCAATAGGTTTTTAAGGCCGATCCGTAAAAACTTTCACTTCTTTTTTGACCGCGGTGATAGACCTGAACAGCAACCACGCAACGCTCGCACCAATCGCGGCCAAGAATAAAAACATCGGCCACGTGGGCAGAACGCTCCATTGTCCGCTGGCCACTTTGACACTGCTCACCACGATGAATAAAAACAACGCCATCACAAGTAATTGCAGACCCCGCATCGCGCCAAATACTGGCTTCAACGTTCGCAGTCGCGCCTGCGTATCAAGCTTCAACCATTGCGCTTTACGCGGCATGTTCACAAACTCCGGATGTTTCAGCGCCATCCAGCGAATCATTGGCGCCAACAATGAAAGCCCCGTGTTCATCACGCTGGCGAACACGGGCAGAAGAAACCACGCCACCATGCTCTTGTCCACAAATGAATCCGGCCGCCCCGCGAAATCAAAGTGGATTGGAAATTTGGCGGGAAGCGTTGGCCACGCCTCAATGGCGGACAACCAAATCCCCACAAGAACAAGCCAAGATGCTCCATGCATGAGCCTCATGTGCCGGTGTAATTCAATGGGTTTTTTCAGGGGCCAAGCCGCAGTCTTTCACGAAATGGCGAATGGCGCCAATTTCATCATCGCTACTAAGCGCGTGGTTGCCGCCCTTGGGAATGGAAAAAGACATTTCCTTGCCAGCGAGTTTCACCTTCAAATGATCATGCTTGGTTTCATCGCATGTGCCGCCAAAACCCTCGAACATGTGGACAATATCGCGCCAATGAATGTTGTGGGAAGTTGGATGCGAGAACAATTGCTTGAGCGTTTGTTGAGCGTGTGACATTGAGTCGTTCCTGGAAATTGCGGGAAATAAGAAAGCATTTCAAGCGATCAAAGTGGACTGTACTGGGCTCGAACCAGTGACCTTCTCCGTGTCATGGAGACGCGCTAGCCAACTGCGCCAACAGTCCGTGAACGAAATAGTATACGCAATTCTTGATCAAGTTTTTGCAGTGGCGAAGTCTTGCAAACAGCGATCGATTCGGCGCAGGGAGCTGGACTTTCCAAGAATTGCAAGCGTGTCAAAAATTGGCGGACTCACAGTGGAGCCAGTCACGCCAACGCGCAAAGGTTGCGCGATCTGACCAATTTGTTCGGCAAGCCCCGCTGTGGTGGCCCACTGGCGAATTGATTCCTCAATGCCTGCGGGAGTCCATGTCGCAACAGCTTCAAGAACCCCGCGCAGTTCCTTTAGGCGATCAAGTCCGCTTGGAGTTCCGGCAAGCAACGCTTTCTCAACTTGCTTGGATTTTTCCCATGTCAATTCCTCATCACCTAAGGCGAGCCAACGATTGCCGCGGAACAACTCGTCCAATGTTTTACTGCGCTCATGGCTTGCCGCCACCAGCAAATCAAATTGCGCCGCCGTGATTTTTTTCATGAACTCTGGGTGATAGATCTCGCCGTGCGCTTTCACCAGCCCGCTAAATGCTTCGCGCGGCAACTTTTGAATGGCGTCTAGATTGAAGGCCAGAAGTTTGACGCGGTCAAACTTGGCGGCAGTTTTCTGCACGCGGTCTAGAGCAAAGTTGGCGCACAAGAACGCGTTATCAAACTTTTCCAAATCGTTGCCTGGTCCCCAACCGTTCAACGCAAGGAAATTGCACATCACTTGCGGCAAATAGCCGGATCTGCGGAAATCATCCACATTAATTTCCGGCAACTCAATGTTCAACGCCGTGGCCATGGCGGTTGCTTCGGCGAAATCAAGTTGCGAATTCTTGTCGCCCAGCCAAGCGCTGAAACGCGTGGCATCCACGGTGTTGGCGGGCGGAGCGGTCAATTTTTTATCTTGCGCGGTCTTACGAAGCAACTTGTCCTTGTCGCGCTTGCTCATTTTGCTTCCATCAGGATTGAAGATCAACGGCAAATGCCCATACGTTGGCCGACGAAATCCAAGCGCGTCTTGCAACACAACATGCTTGGCCGTGTTATTGAAATGCTCCTGCGCGCGCAACACAGTGGTCACGCCCATCAATTCATCGTCCACCACAACGGCAAAGTGATAGGTTGGAAATCCATCGGCTTTGCGAATGACAAAGTCGTCAACCTCGCCCGCGGGCAAAGTGGCGTCGCCCAAAATTTCATCATGAATGGCGATGGCTCCCGCAGGCGTTTTAAAGCGAATCACCGCTGATTTACCTTCTTTCAGCCATGCTTGAACTTGCTCGGGTGAAATAGCATCCGCGCGACTTCGGTCATAGCGATACGCCTCATTGCGCGACTTGGATTCCTTGCGCTCCACGTCAAGTTCCGCAGTCGTATCGAAGGCGTAATACGCTTTCCCTTGCTGGACAAGTTGCTCCAAAAATTTGTTGTACATATCCAGCCGCTCGCTTTGAAAGTAGGAACCAAAGTCTCCGCCGCCACAGCCTTCAAATTCGGGGCCTTCGTTCCAATCAATGCCCAGCCACTTCAAGTCCTTGAGAAACCCAACGCTTGCCGCGTCGCTTGATCGCTTTTGATCCGTGTCCTCTATGCGAAGGATAAATTTTCCGCCTCGACCACGCGCGAAAGCCCAATTAAAAAGCGCGGTGCGCGCGCCTCCCACATGAAGATGGCCGCTGGGACTGGGCGCGAAACGTGTTCGAAGCGAAGGCGTATGAGTCATTTGCAAATTCTAACCAACTTGCCACGAGCCCGTTTTCACGCCACCATGCGCGCGTGAAACTTGGCATTCTTTCAGACAGTCACGGGCGACACGAGCGCACCCACAAAGCTGTGCGATTGCTGTTGGCCAATGGCGCGCATGAACTGGCCCATTGCGGCGACATTGAAACAGAGCAGGTGATTGATCAACTTGTGGGAATCAAAACACATTTGGTGTTTGGCAATTGCGATCCAGATTGGCGCGTTTTAAGCCGCTATGCGCTTGGGTTGGGCGTGATTGTGCAACATCCATTGGCGCGCTTTGAATGTGGCGGACGCACATTTGCCATGACGCATGGACACGATTCGGATTGCGTCACAGCGGCGTTAGATGAGGGCGTGAATTATTTGCTACATGGACACACGCATGTTTGCCGCGACGAGCACCATGGGGCCACGCGCATCATTAATCCAGGCGCGCTTCACCGCGCCAGTGAGTTCACGGTTGCGTTGTTGGACACCAACAGCGATCAATTGCAATTCTTGGTGGTGACGTGAGGACATTGCGCGCGCAAGGTTGCATGCGTAGGATTTTGCGTGTCACCGGTTGTTGCGGCGAACACGATCAAGAGTGAACTACTTTGTCTAGACCATGAATTTTTTTCAAATTCATTTCAATCGAAGGCGCATCATTTGACGAACTCTATATTCATGCCGCTTCTTCTTGTTCAAGCCGCCGCATCGCTCTATCTCATGGGCCTGATCTGGCTGATTCAAATTGTGCACTATCCGCTCATGAGCCAAGTGAGCCGCGAGACATTTGCGCAGTACGAACAACTGCATTCGCGCTGGATCACGCCCATCGTGGCTATTCCAATGTTGATCGAACTCGCGTGTTGCATTCTTTTGGTGGTGAATCGTCCGCCGGCTATTCCCGCTTGGCTCACTTGGTGCGGACTGGCCTTGGTTATTGCGATTTGGTTGAGCACATTTTTTCTACAAGTGCCCTGCCATACGCGTCTTTCGCAGGGATTTGATGCGCAAATCCACGCGCAACTGGTGTCCACCAATTGGATTCGAACGCTGGCGTGGAGCGCGCGCGCCGTGGTCGCCATGGGCATGATTTATTTGTTTTGGAAATTCACCGCCCAAGTGATTGAGTGATTTCACCTGCGCAGTTAGCCTAATCGCATGAATATCTTCTCCACAAGAAGTGACAACGAATTGGCCATGCCAAATCACAATCTTCCACCGGGCACATTGATCATTGATCCCGAATCGTCCAAACCCGTGCTGACAGTTTTTGGGTACTCGCCTGACAACTTTGAGGAGCGAACACTTTCTCACCCCGATGAGGTGAAAGAGTTCATGCAGAAGTGGCCGCTGATCTGGCTGAATGTGGATGGCCTTGGCGACGAGGCGACACTGAGATCGATCGCCCACATTTTCAATATCCATCCCTTGGCGCTGGAGGACATTGCCGACACTTCCCAGCGCGCCAAGGTTGAGCAATACGACAACCACGCCATATTTATTGTGGTGCCCATGCCGCACCCAGTTGACCACGAACATGAATTCACCACCGAAGAATTGTGCTTGTATTTGGGCGAACGCTACGTGGTGAGCTTTCAAGAGACCGCGCCCGGCGATTGCCTTGAGGTGATTCGCAATAGAATCCGCCAGAAAAAGGGCCGTGTGCGCATTAGCAATGCCGCGTATTTGGCCTATGCCTTGGTGGACACGGTCATTGACGCCTTCTTTCCAATTGTCAGCGCAATGGGTGATTCGCTTGATGCGCTCGAGGCGCGCATTATGGAGGAATCCAAGAATTCACAAATCTTTGACATACGCGCGGTGAAAGTAAATTTAATGCGTGTGCGCCGCGCTGTGTGGCCCATGCGTGACGCCGTTTTGAATATGACCACCATGGAGCAAGTGTGGGGACCAGACCTGCGACCATACTTGCGTGACGCCTCCGACCATATCTCGCGCTTGATGGACTTGATTGAGACCGACCGCATGATGGCCAGCGACTTGATGGAATTGTATTTGAACTCCACCAGCAATCGCCTAGGCGAAGTCAACAAATTCCTCACCGTGGTCGCGACTATTTTTATTCCCGTGGGAGCCATCGCCAGTATTTACGGAATGAACTTCGACATGGAAAAGAGCGCTTGGAACATGCCTGAACTGAAATGGACCTACGGCTATCCCTTTGCATTGGGATTAATGACGGCAGTGGCGGCGACATTTTTAATTGTGTTCTGGCGCCGCGGTTGGTTAGGCAATCAGTTTGATGGCAACAAGCAAAAACCCAAATAACACAGCCATTGCAAGCCTATTTTGCGCGACCTCTGGCCGAAATGCGCGCCTAGGATTCAAAGCGTATTTCCAGTTCACGCATTGTATTTGATCCATTGAACATGAACACAAGCACCACACCAATGACAACAGCCACACCCACCGCTCCCGCCACAGATTTGCCCCGCACACTTTCCGCGTTGATGAAGTCTGACTGGCGCAGCCGCAGTGTGAAGGAAGAGTTGCGCGAGAACATGACGCGCATGCTTGCGGCCAAGGAAAATCTTTTTCCAGGCATTGTTGGCTATGAAGACACCGTGCTTCCAGAAATTGTCAACGCCATGATCGCGGGACATGACATGTTGTTCCTGGGCGAGAAGGGGCAGGGCAAGAGCCGTCTCATGCGCTCGCTGATTCGATTTCTTGACGCGCAACTTCCATACATGGATATTCCAGGTTGCCCTGTTCACGAAGATCCCACCAAGCCCATCACACACATGGGCCGCGCCATGTTGGCCAACACGCCGGCGGACAAAATTCCAATCGCGTGGTGGAGGCGTGAAGATCGCTATGCGGAGCGCTTGGCGCCAGGCACAAAGTTCGCCGACGTGGTGGGCGAGATCGATCCAGCAAAGATGGCCTTTGGCGCGGGCATGGGCAGTGAGGACGCACTTCATTTTGGCTTGATTCCCCGCACGCATCGAGGCATTTTTGCCATGAACGAATTGCCCGACTTGGATGAGTTGGTGCAAGTTGGTTTGTTCAATGTGCTGGAGGAACGCGACGTGCAAATTCGCGGGTACCCCATTCGCTTTGATCTTGATGTGCTGGTGTTGTTCAGCGCCAATCCAAGCACATACAACCGCTCTGGAAAAGTGATTCCGCAATTGAAGGACAGAATTGGAAGCGTGATTCAAACTCACTATCCGCGCGAGCGCGCGCTTGGAATTCAAATCACGCGCCAAGAGGCAGGCATTGATTTGGGCGGCTCGCATCCGGTTGTGGTTCCGCCATTCATGGACGAAATCATTGAGCAGATTTCCATTCAAGCCAGAGCCAGTCGATTTATTGACGCCTCGAGCGGAGTGAGCGCGCGATTCTCTTCAAGCAATTGGCGCACCATGGTGGCCAACGCGCGTCGGCGCGCCATTCAACTTGGTGAAACGCCCGCGGTGCCGCGCATCAGCGACCTTGCGCATCTGTACTCAAGTTCCGCTGGCAAACTTGAACTTGATCTCATGGGCAGTCATCAAATGAATGAGAAGCAAGTGCTTGACTCCATTATTGCTGAGGCGGTTGGCGTGGTGTTTCAGGAATATGTGGATGAGCACGGTTTGGGCGAAATTGCCGAGATTTTCGCGAAAGGCGTGAAGATTGAGGTTGGTGATTTGATTCCAAGTTCCACCTACGCCGAGCGCTTGCAACGCGTTCCACCGGCGTGGGACAAGGCCTTTGAAGTGAACGCCTCCAAGGACCCCGCGGTGCGCGCCAGTTGCGTCGAGTTTGTGCTTGCGGGCTTGCACGCCACGGATCGAATTTCGCGATCACAGAAACATGGACGGACTTCGTACGAGGTGAAATAAGTGCCCGCCAAGAAACCCGCGAAAGATGTTGCATGCGAAGATGGTGCGGGAATCAAACCTCTTGGCGGCGTCCTGCACACCTATTTAAAGTTTGATCCGATTCAATTTCCGCCACCGCGATCAGAGGCGCCCGACGCTGTTGGCGCGGCGTTCAATCACATGATGATGTACGGATCCATGCGCCGCTTCACGCCGGAGGAACTGGCCGACGCCATAGAGATTGATCCCGCTTCAATCACCGGTCTTGGTCCAAGTTTGGAATCACTGCGGCGCATGTTGCAAGAGCGCAAGGCAAAAATCCTGGCCACATTTCAAACGGATTCCGTGCGTGAAGAGGCCCGCAAGATCTTTCAAGACCTGGCCGGAAAAATTGAAGCGCCCGATGAGTTGAAAAAAAAATTCCGTGAGCTTGTAAAGGAAGAGCAACTGCGCGACCTGGAAAAGCTCTGGTACCGCGTGGAAGAAAAAAGCCTTTTCGCACGGCGTTTACTGCCACTTATTGAACGCCTTGGAGAGCGCTACCAAGTGGAATCACTCGCTTCAAAATATGTGTTCACAGGCGCCACCACAATGAACGTGGAGAAAGCCCTGGCCATCAAGGAGGAACTGGAAACCATCGATCGACTGCTGGCGCAAATTGAGGAGGCCATGAAGAACGCCAAGGTTGCCAAGATTGACATGGAAGCGCTGAGCCGCTTTGCGCAGGAGCAAGACGTGAACGACTTGCGTGAAATTGCCAAGCGCATTCAGGAGCAGGCCAAATTACTCGCCGAGCAACAAGGCTTGGAACAAGATGGCAAAGGCTTCAAACTTTCTCCCAAGGCCATGCGCATTTATCAAAGCCGCCTGTTGAAAACAATTTTCTCGTCGCTACAAGCCGCGCGCTCGGGTCGACACGAAGGCGTGCTCACCAACGACGGCGCGGTTGAACTTCCATCCACGCGCGCCTACGAATTTGGCGACTCCCCCGCCGCAATGGATATTCCGCAAACATTTATCAACGCAATGCTTCGTGAACGTGCCAATCAAACTGGTCCGCGCGAGCCTGGACCGTTGCGTATTCGTAGCGAAGATATTGAAGTGCATCGCACGCGACGCGCGCCCAAAGCCGCCACCGCGGTGTTGATGGATATGTCAGGATCCATGCGTTATGGCGGGCAATACGTGGCCTGCAAGAAAATGGCTCTGGCCTTGGACGGACTCATTCGCAGTGAATATCCCGGCGACTTTCTGCAACTGATCGAGATGTATTCGCTGGCCAAAGCCGTCGCCATTTCCGATGTGCCCGCGCTCATGCCAAAGATGGTTTCCATTAATAGCTCGGTGGTGCGGCTTAAAGCCGATCTATCCGACCCACGCGTGACTGAATCGGATCTACCCCTGCACTTCACAAACATTCAGCGCGCCATGCAATTGGGCCGCCAATTTCTCAGCGCTCAAGCCACGCCCAACAAGCAAATTATTCTGATCACCGATGGACTTCCAACCGCGCACTTTGAAGGTAGCACGCTGTTCCTTCTCTATCCACCCGACCCGCGCACCGAGAAGGCCACCATGCGCGAAGCCATGATGTGCCAGCGCGAAGGCATCACCATTAATATTATTTTGCTTCCCTCATGGAGCCAGACACAAGAAGATGTCAGCTTTGCCCAGCGCATGGCGCAAACCACCGGCGGACGCGTCATGTTTGCTGGCGGTGAAGACTTGGACCGATTTGTAGTCTGGGATTACGTGAATCGGCGGCGCAGTATCTTGGGCTAAGTCCATTCATTGCGGGACACTCAGCCGCTTCCATTGCGCAATATTCAACAAATACGCTTGTTTTATACTTCAATCCACTTGCCAACATTGCTATTCTCTGAGTCCATGTGGTCCCCACTTTGGTGGCCAATTTGGATTGAAATGAACATCAACAGAAATTAGGAAATGACATGTCCCAAATGCGCACGTCGGATCACAAATCAGCCATGATCAACAATGTCCGCGCCAGCGATGTTTTTGGAACGCTGACTTTTTGCGGCGACACCATGCTGAAGCGTTTACCAAGCGACGTGTACGCCAGCATTCAGCGCACCATCCATGATGGCCGCTCGCTTGATCCCGCCGTGGCCAACACTGTTGCCGTTGCAATGAAAGATTGGGCCGTTGAAAATGGCGCCACGCATTATTGCCATTGGTTTCAACCACTCACCGGCATGACGGCGGAAAAGCACGACGCCTTTCTTTCCATCTTGGGCGATGGCACGGCGATTGAAAAACTTTCCGGCGAGCAATTGATCCAAGGCGAACCAGACGCCAGCAGTTTTCCTTCCGGCGGAATTCGCGACACCTATGAGGCCCGCGGCTACACCGCGTGGGACGCCACAAGTCCAGCGTTTTTGCTTAGAAATCCAAGCGGCGTGACCACGCTGTGCATTCCAACCGCGTTCGTAAGTTGGACCGGCGAGGCGCTGGATAAAAAAACTCCCCTCCTGCGCTCCATTCGCGCGGTGAACAATCAAGCGCTTCGCATTTTAAAAATCTTTGGCACCGACAATGGCGTGACGCAAGTCATCACCACGCTGGGTTGCGAACAGGAATATTTCTTGGTCGACCGCGAGTTGTTCAACGAGCGCCTTGATTTGGTCATCACTGGCCGCACGCTTATTGGCGCGCCCGCGCCCAAGGGCCATCAATTGGATGACCATTACTTTGGCGCCATTCCCGATCGCGTGATTAGTTTCATGACCGACTCCGAGACGCGCTTGTTTGAACTTGGCATTCCAGTGAAGACGCGCCACAACGAAGTCGCGCCTGGTCAATATGAGATTGCGCCAACCTATGAGAACGCCAACATCGCCGCCGACCATCAAATGTTGTGCATGCACATTCTGCGCATGACCGCGCGTGAGCACGGCTTTGAATGCTTGATCCACGAGAAGCCTTTCGCTGGCGTCAACGGCAGTGGTAAGCACAACAATTGGAGTTTGTCCACCAACACGGGCGTGAATTTGCTTGATCCACGCGAGGAAACCCACAACAATTTGCAGTTCCTCACGTTCTTGTGCGCCGTCATCCGCGCCATTGACACGCACGCTGATCTGCTTCGCGCCAGCATTGCCACGGCCGCCAACGACCATCGCCTTGGGGCCAACGAAGCGCCGCCGGCCATCATGAGCATTTATCTTGGCTCAATGCTCACGGACATTCTTGATCAACTTGATTCAGGCGCGCCCAAGAAAACAATCCGCGGCGGCAACTTGGATCTTGGCGAGAAGACGTTGCCCCTGCTTCCGCGCGCGGCCAGCGATCGCAATCGCACCAGTCCGTTTGCATTCACCGGAAACAAGTTTGAATTCCGCGCCGTGGGTAGCAGTCAAAGCGTGGCGTGGCCCAACACGGTTCTGAACACCATGATCGCCGAGAGTTTGGACTTTGTCGCCACGGAACTAGAGAAGAAAGCCGGCAAAAATCCATCCGAGGCGAAAATAGAAAGCACCGTGCGCAACGTGCTCAAAGATATTGTGAAGAAGCACCGCCGCGTGTGCTTTGACGGCGACGGTTATTCAGAGACCTGGCACAAGGAGGCCGCCAAGCGCGGTTTGCCCAACATGCAAAGCACCGCGGAATCTCTTCCATGCTTTGACACAAAGAACGCGCGTGATTTGTTCGCCAAGTACCACGTGCTTTCCGCGGTTGAATTGCACGCCCGCTTTGAAGTGTTGATGGAAACCTATGTCAAGGTTGTGCGCATCGAAGCGCGCACGCTGATCACCATGGTGAAGAAGAGCGTGCTTCCAATCGCAAGCCAATGGCAAGCAACATTGGCCGACAATGTTGGCGCATGCCACGCGGCTGGCGTTGAGTGCCCGGAAGATGAGGCCGCGCTGAAGTCATGGATGAAAAATGTTTCCAATTTGCGCGCCGCGCTTGCCTCTTTGGAGCACGCCGAAAGCAAACACATCGACGACTATGCCAAGCACATGCGCCAAGTGCGCGACGAAGTTGTGCCAGCCATGGCGCAAACTCGCCTGGCCTGCGATGCCATTGAACCGTGGGTGCCAAATGAACTTTGGACCCTTCCAACCTACGCCGAGATGTTGTTGAATCGCTAAACTGGATTTATTTTGCGCTGATTTCAAGTTTTTCTAAACATTCCATGAATTCTTGCACGAACCCGTCCCTCAAGACGGGTTCGTTTTCATATACTTTCCCACCCTCAAGCCTTTGCTTGAATTCATCAAAGAGAGACCCCAATGAGCACATCAGCCGCAACCGTCGAATCCAACCAAGTTAAAATTGAAGACGCGGGTCCTGCCCGCAAGAAAATCACGGTCACTGTTTCCGCCGAAGCTGTGAAGGCGCGGCTTGAGACTGGCTTTGGCTCGCTGAAAAATGAAACCGTGCTACCTGGTTTCCGCAAAGGCCGCGCGCCGCGTGAACTTTTGCAACGCCGCTTTGGCGACGCGCTGTTAAAGGAAACGCGCGATCAAATTTTGTCAGAAGCCTACGGTCAAGCCATCGAAGCCAATAAGTTGCAACCTGTTGGCAATCCAGAAATGACACCAGAGTCACGCGATGTGGCGCTTGTGGTTGGCAAGCCTTTCATCTTCAGCATTGAAGTTGAAGTTGCGCCGGAATTTGCGCTTCCAAACACGGACGGTATCGAAGTGAAGCGCCCCGTCTTTGAAATCAAGGATGAGCATGTCGATCTAGAAATTCGCCGCCAAGGCTACCGCTTTGGAAACGCGACCCGCATCACTGGTCCATTCCAACCACTTGACCGCATGTTGTGTGAAGTGAAGGCGTTCAAAAACGATGAAGCCGAAGCGTTCTTCAACAACGATCGAGCCATGGTTGTTGTTCCTGATTCCGCGGACGCGGGCAAGGGTCAACTGCTTGGCCTTTTGATTGAGAATCTTAGCTCCTTGGTTGAAGGTAAAAAAGTTGGCGATGAAATCTCCGTGAAGACCACTGGCCCAGATCAACACGAACGCGAGGACCTGCGCGGCGCCAAGATTCGCATTGAACTTGTTGTCAAGGACGCCGATCGAATTGAACCGCTGAATGAGCAAGGCCTGGCTGAGAAACTGTCGCTGGATACGGTGGAAAATCTAAAGGGACAGGTTCGCTTGGCCTTGGAGCGCCAACG
The DNA here is from genome assembly GCA_937919205.1 of uncultured Planctomycetia bacterium. Lineage (GTDB taxonomy): Bacteria > Planctomycetota > Phycisphaerae > Phycisphaerales > SM1A02 > SYAC01. Next base: position 47,759 of record CALFOZ010000103.1, on the reverse strand, counting down.
CGATTCTGAGCAGAAATCCGCCGAACGCGAGCAGGTTTACAACTTCTTGTCCGAAGCCGTCGACTTCCCGCTTCCCGAAAAAATGAGCCAGGCGCAAAGCACGCGCAACGTGGAAATGGCGCGCATGGATATGTTGCAACGCGGCGTGGATCCAAACGAAGTTGAAACCAAACTCGCGGAAATTCGCGGCGAGAGCGAAGCCAACACGCGCAAGCGCTTGAAGTTGTTCTTCATTCTTGCGCGCCTTGCCGAGGAAATGAAGATTGACGTGACCGAGGCCGAACTGAATGGCCGCATCGCTGGCATCGCCATGCAACGCGGAACACGTCCCGATCAACTTCGCAATGAAATTGAAAAAGCCGGCAAGCTTAATGAGTTGGCCCATTCCATTCGTGAGCACAAGACCGCGGATCGAATTTTGGAAAAGGCAAAGTTTATTGATGTTCCCGCCGAGGAATGGAATGAGCAACAGAACAAACAAGTTTCCGCCAAGCGCTCTGGCGCAAAGGGCGCCACTTCCGATGACAAGCCCGCGAAAACCGCCAAAGCCAAGAAATAATTCAAAGCAACCATAGCGTGCGCATCACACTCGCCACCAGCGATTTGTTCACTGAACTTGCGCCTTGGCTTGGGGGCTTGGTGGTGGTGGCTGTGATCGGTGGCGTGATCATGCTCGCGGCGCGCAACTATCTCACCAACAAATCCTACGACACCACATCGGCTGGATTCACCTTGGCGGATCTTCGAGCCCTGAAGGCGAGTGGCGAAATTGATCAGGCGGAATTTGATCGACTGAAGTTAGCCATGTTCAAATCAACGGAGATCACGGGTCTGGGAGCTGGCCTGTCCTCGGTCACACAAACCTCCAGCACAACCAAACCCACAACCAAACTCACAACTCGCAAGGCGCCTCCACCCACCGCATAATTGCCCCCTTATGCGGACCAATACATGCGCTTTGTTGGGGTTATTCCGATCGTTCCGCCCTTTAATTTTAATCAGGTTTAAGTTTCATTGACCAAGTAGAATTCCGTGGCATAATCAAATAGCGCAACTGAAATACACCAAATATGAATTCCAACTCACAACCCAAATCTTCTCGCTCGCAACCAAACTTACAAAACGCTGGTGGCTCGGGGCGCAATAAACGCGACGGCTCTGATTTCTCATCGGGTTCTGGCGGCAACTCTGGCGGAAACTCTGGCGGAAACTCTGGCGGCAACTCTGGTGGAAACTCTGGCGGAAATTCTGGCGGTGGTTCTGGTCCAGGTGGCCCTTCTGGCGGCGACGGCACTGGCTTCAAAGGCCGCAAAGTCACCACATGCAGTTTCTGCGGCAAGACCAGCCGTGAAGTTGGTCCCATGGTTGAAGGCCCAAGCGATGTTTACATTTGCTCCAACTGCACGGATCTTTGCCAAAATATTTTCAAACAAGAAACTCGCCGCGTACGTGGATCGCGTCCGCAGTTTGGACAAATTCCAACGCCGCGCACCATCAAAGAATTTCTGGATCAATATGTCATCGGACAAGATCTCGCCAAGCGATCGCTGGCCGTTGCCGTGCACAATCATTACAAGCGCCTCACGCAAATTGACGCCGAGAATGCCACGGTGGAATTGGACAAGAGCAACGTGATGTTGGTTGGTCCAACCGGCACCGGAAAAACGCTTCTCGCCCGCACCCTAGCGCGTATTTTGAATGTTCCATTCGCCATTGGCGACGCCACCACATTGACCGAAGCGGGCTACGTGGGCGAGGATGTGGAAAATCTTCTGCTGAAATTACTGCAAGCCGCCGACTTTGATTTGGAGAGCGCGCAACGCGGAATTATTTACATTGACGAGATCGACAAAATTGGAAAGACCAATCAAAATGTCTCCATCACCCGCGACGTCAGTGGCGAGGGCGTGCAACAAAGTTTGCTGAAGATGCTCGAAGGCACCGTGGCCAATGTTCCTCCGCAAGGCGGGCGCAAACATCCAGAGCAACAATATATTCAGATGGATACCACGCACATTCTGTTTATTTGCGGCGGCAGTTTCAATGGCATTGAAAACATCGTGAAGAAACGAATCGGCCAGCGTCGAATTGGTTTCTCCAATGATGTTGCCAGCACCAACCATGAAGCCGAGGTTGCCGCGCTGTTAACGCAACTCACTCCTGACGACATTTTGGAATATGGAATGATTCCCGAACTTGTTGGACGCCTGCCAATTCTTTGCCCACTCATGCCACTGGATCGCAAGGCCATGATCAACATTCTGACGGAGCCAAAGAACGCGCTGATCAAGCAATTTCAGCACTTCTTCAGGCTCGAGGGCGCCGACCTTGTGTTCACGCAAGACGCGCTCGAACTGATTTCCGATCGCGCGTTGCAGAGAAAAACCGGAGCGCGCGCCCTTCGCGCCGTGCTGGATGAAATCCTGCTTGAACTGATGTACCTCCTGCCAGAGATGGACAATGTGAACGCCGTCTACACCGTCACCGCCAAGGCGATTCTGGATAAGTCGTCGCTGAAAGCGATTCGCCACTTGTCCAAAGAATCCGCCTAAACATGCCGGTGTCTGCAAGACCGTGGAAAGAAATCCAGGCGCACATTCAAGAGCAGATTCTCAAGCAATGTGTTGACGTGGTCGATCCCGAACAAGAGCGACAGATTTTAATGAAGGTGTTCATCGCGGCTACATGGCCTCGACTGAAAGACCACGGCGTGAGTTGGATTGGTTTTTACCAAGCCGATCTGCCGACGCCACACACCACAAGCATGTTGCTTGCCGCGCGTGAACCAAAGGCCGCATGCAGTCCAATTGGCTTGCATGGAGTTTGCGGAAATTCTTTTACATCGGGCAAGCCAATCGTGGTGCGTGACGTGACTCAACTTGGCGACAACTACATCGCCTGCGACCCGCGTGACAAAAGCGAATTAGTTGTGCCCTGCCTTGATCGCGCTGGAAACCCCTGGGGCGTGATTGACCTAGACAGCTTTGAAGTGGGCAGTTTTGACGCCACGGACGCCCTGAACGTGCAAATCCTGCTCAAAGTTGCCCGGCTGAGCAAGTAAATTTGCAATGTTCAGCGCAAATAGCGCCTTCCCCTTGCGCAAACAGGCTTTATTTGTACACTGATCCACCCAACTCAGGAGATTGAATCATGCCACGCGTCTGCTATTTCACCGGATCAAAAACAACTTCTGGAAATGTTCTCAAGCGACGCGGCAAAGCCAAATATCTTGGCGGAGTTGGCATCAAGACAACCAGCGTAAAAAAGCGCACTTTTAAGCCTAATTTGCAAAATGTCACGGCTGTCATTGATGGCAAGCCAATGCGCATCAAGGCCAGCGTTCGCGCCATTCGATCTGGACTTGTTGAGAAGCCATTGCGCCGCAAATTTGTGTACACGCGTCCACGAAAAGCCGCCGCCGCTGGTTAAGTTTCTAAATTCGATCGCACTCAGTAGCGAAATTCACGGTGAATAACTCCGTTGGCTACTCAATTTTTCATATTTGTCAATGTTTTTCAGCATTTTTTACCAATTATTAATTGACTTTTGGGAAATTTGGCGTAACTTTCCTCGTCCCTCGGCGCTACAAGGCTTCGATGAATACGCAGGATCAAGGTTGATCCACGAACGCGTTTCACAAGCAAACCTGCCTGCCGAGCGAATTGTGGGCCCAATTTAAGGTCCGTTTGGTCCGGTGGTTCTAAGTCTTGAATGCGTGCATTCATGATTTTTTTCCACAGGAAAGCGCCGCATGATGACTCTCATCTGCGGAAGTTGTGCAAAGTCGCGGCTTTGCAAAACTCTCGGTGGTTCCGCGGCAATTCCCATGGACGGGCCTTGCGTTGCAGGTGGTTCTTTCACTGAAAGTAAACAATGGTTTTATCGCAACAAAGCGATCGCGATCGCATTTTGGACGCAACTGACCTTGTGTCCCTTGTTGGCGAACACGTTTCTCTTAAGCCTCGCGGCCGAGAGCACGTGGGGCTTTGTCCATTCCATGAAGACAAGTCGCCAAGCATGGCGGTTGTAACGCACAAGGGCAACGCTTTTTATAATTGTTTCGCCTGCGGGGCCGCTGGAAACGCGATCGACTTTGTGATGAATTTCCACAAGATGGAATTCCGCGAGGCGTTGAAATATTTGGGACAGCGATGCGGAATTGAATTGCGCTCGATGCGCGACGAGGGTCCAAAGGATCCAGCCACAAGCAAAGAGTCTTTGCGCAAAGCCATGGCGTCGGCGGCCAAATTTTATCAGCGCTGTTTGCAAGATGAAAAACTTGGCGCGACGGCGCGCGCGCACTTGGATGAGCGCATGCTCAACGCGCAAACCCGCGATGATTTTCAACTAGGCGTTGCGCCCGAAGGTTGGGACCATCTCGCGCGTCACATTGAGAAGTTGATTCAACACAGCGCAAATTCCGCCGACAAGGTTGCGCGCGAAAGTTTCGAGGCGCTTGGATTGATTCGTAGCGGTCAACGCGGTCCGATTGACGGCTTCCGCAATCGACTGCTGTTTCCTATTCATGACGAGTTGGGAAATGTGATCGCATTTGGCGCGCGCCGGCTTGATCCAAACGACGAGCCAAAGTACCTCAATAGCCCTGATTCCCCGCTGTTTTCCAAGGGGCGCACGCTGTACGGACTTCACCGCGCGCGGCGATCCATTATTGATTCCAAGCACGCGATCGTGGTTGAAGGCTATGTGGATGCCGTGGCTTTGCATCAAGCGGGCGTGACCAACGTGATTGCCACGCTGGGCACCGCGCTCACAAAAGATCACGCCAAGGCACTGCAAAGAATGGCCGAGCGCATCACCGTGGTGTTTGATCCCGACAACGCTGGTGAACGCGCCGCCGACCGCGCCGTGGAAACTTTCTTGGCGGTTCCTGTTGATGTTCGCATTGCCACCCTGCCCGATGGTCTTGACGCCGACGAATTGTTGCAACGACCAAATGGCTTGAATGATTTCAACGCCGCGCTTGAAGTTGGCGAGGAAGCGCTTTCATGGATGGTGCGTCGCTTTAAAACCAACTTGGAATCCGTTGAAGGCATGTCTGGAAAACAACAACGCCTGCAAGAGTTGTTGCGCAAACTTGGCGAGCTTGGCTTCCGTGGCATTGAGCCAATCCGAAAAAGTTTTGTGCTCACCGCCCTGTCAAAATTAACCGGCGTTCCAGTGCGAACCCTTGAACAATCAATGCCGCAAGCGCGGGTTGAATTAAAAATCAACCAACCAACTCCCGCTCCTGTTGTGCAAGAGCCAGCAAAAAGCCCGCGTCAAAAAGCCCGCCGAATGGCTGAGGAAAATTTATTGGCGGCAATTATGGCCGATCCAAACTCCGCCCAGGTGCGCGTGGCGGTTGGCAAAGATGGGTTATTGCCCATTTCTGAAGCTTTTTCACCTGAACACTTCCAACGAACCGATCTTCGTCAAATATGGAGCCTGCTTGTCATGCGACTTGAATCTGGAAATTCATTTCATGTTCAAGATGTTCAAGCCGAGTGCCAAGAGCCGTCGCTCAAAGCGCTGTGCGGCGAGTTGTTTCATATTGGAAGTCAGCGCAACGAACACATCGATCCGTCAGAAGCGGTGCGAAATGCGGCCGCTGATTTTGACAAATTTCTGCACGACGCAATCGCCACTTCGGACACACCAACTGTCATGAATCCCATGGACGCGAATGCGCGCTTGGAGCAACTACGCCAAGGGGGTCATAACCCCTCCGCAATTGCTCGATTTAAACGAAATATACCCCGAACTGAAACCGCAACACCAACGTCTGCGGATCACTTTTGAATGTTTTTGTCCCCTTTAAAGAATTGGAGTTGAACCGTGAGTCTTGCCATTAAAGATCTGAAAGCCACTCTTCGCCGCCTTGTAGAAACAGGTCGTCAACGCAAGTGGATTAGCTACGAGGAACTCAACACCTGCTTGCCAGATGAGTTTGTCAACGCGGATCGAATTGACGAGCTCTTCATTCTTCTGAGTGAGAATGGCATCGACATGATGGATGAGATTGAAGTACAGCGAAACAAGCTCACTCCAATGGATGCTCCCCTGCAGACCAACTTGAAGTTTCATCGCGACAATCCAAAGCATCGTAAAGAAGCGTGCTCGGTACCAGCGGCGATTCAAGGTCCACCTCCAGCGCCAATCTTGACTCCCGGAACCCAGCCCAAACTTCCAAAGCAAGTGAAGGATGATGTTGTTGAAATTCCTTCTACCAAAGCTGGTCCCGAACCAGCGGATCTAGATGACGAAATTTTGGACGATGAGGAAGCCATGGCGATCGTGGCCCAGGCTTTGGCCGAACAAGGTAGCAAGCGAATCGATGATCCAATTCGCATGTACTTGACGCAGATGGGAACAATTCCGCTTTTAACCCGCGAACAAGAAATTCGCTTGGCTAAGAAAATTGAAACCACCCGCATGATCTTCCGTCGCAAATCCCTTGAGAGTGATTACGTGGCGCTCTTGGCCACGGAAACTCTTAAGCAAGTTCGCGACGGCAAGTTGCCATTTGATCGGACCATGCGTATTTCCACAGCTGAAGAAGATGCCAAGGGCAAGATTGCCACGCGCATTCCATTCAATGTTGAAACCATCGTGAAGTTGATCGAGATGAACGAGCATCAATGGAATCAATTGGAGGACTCCGAAGTTTCAGCTGAACGTAAATTGGTGATCAAGGAAGAACTGCGCCTGCGCCGCCGTAAAGTGGCCACTCTGCTTGAGGAGTGTTGCCTGCGTACCGGCCGTATTCAGCCATTGATGCGTCGATTGCAATCCATTCACCGTAAAATGTTGGAACTGAAGCGCCAACTGAGCAAGGCGGAAAAATTTCCAGAGCGATTTGATCCCGAGGATCAAATTGTCATGCGCGAGGAGTTGGTTGGTCTTCGATCCATTGTGTTTGAATACCCCGAGGAACTTGAAGCGCGTATGAAAGCCATTATGCGTGTGTTTGGCGAGTACGAACAAGCCAAGCGCGATCTCTCTGGCGGAAATCTTCGCTTGGTGGTCAGCATCGCCAAGAAATATCGCAACCGCGGACTGCCATTCCTGGACATTATTCAAGAAGGCAACACGGGCCTGATGCGCGCCGTGGATAAGTACGAGTATCAACGCGGATACAAGTTCAGCACCTATGCGACATGGTGGATTCGCCAAGCGATCACGCGAGCCATCCCTGATCACGCGCGAACAATTCGTGTGCCTGTGCACATGATTGAAACCATGAGCAAGTTGCGCAACATCCAGAAGCATTTGCTTCAGGAGTTGGGTCGTGAACCAACCGGCGAGGAGATCGCGGCGAAAGCCAAGATGCCCGCCGAAGAAGTTCGCCGCGTGATGAAGATCAGCCGCCATCCAATTTCGCTTGATCGGCCAGTGGGCGAGAGCGAAGACAGCCACTTCGGCGACTTCATCGAGGACGAGCGCCAGTCAAGCCCGTCCGAAGCCGCCAGCAACGAGTTGCTTCGTCAACGCATCAATGATGTATTGAAGACGCTCACCTACCGCGAGCGCGAGATTTTGAAATTGCGCTACGGCATTGGCGATGGCTACACCTATACGCTTGAGGAAGTCGGTCGAATCTTCAAAGTGACCCGCGAACGCGTGCGCCAAGTTGAAAGCAAGGCGTTGAAGAAGTTGCAGCATCCAGTGCGAAGCCAGCGCTTGTCCAGTTTCTTGGTTTCACAAGATGACGCGGATGACGCTGGCGATAGCGAAGTGCTTGACATTGGAACGGATATCACTGATGACGCCGAGGATTGATTGAGAAATGTTTGAATTGAAACGGGGTGGTCATACGGCCACCCCGTTTTTTTATGTCCAGTGAAAATGCAAGGCGCAATGCGGCAAAGTACACTCCACGCCCTTGCGGATGTGGCGAAATTGGCAGACGCGCAAGATTCAGGTTCTTGTGGGGTCACACCCATGGAGGTTCGATTCCTCTCATCCGCATTGAAAGTCCGATCCAAGTGGTCGGATTTTTTATATGCATTGATATTTTTTTTGCCGCGCGGCCACCTGTTGAATGATTGGTGATTGGCGCACGCCCCCCTACACTTGCGATGTGATTTACTTGGATAACAACGCCACCACCATGCCGCTTCCAGAAGTTGCGCATGTCATGGGTGAATCGCTATTGAACAATTGGGGCAATCCCAGCAGTGTGCATCGATTTGGGCAAGCGGCCCGCGCCCACGTTGAAGACGCCCGCGAACAGGTGGCGCAACTTGTTGGAGCCGGCGCGCGCGAAATTATTTTTTGCTCCAGTGGAACGGAGTCTGCATCTCTGGCGCTACGTGGCGTTGTGCAAGCACATGCCAAGCGGCGCTTGATTGTCACAAGCAAATTGGAGCATTCTGCCGTGCGTAATTTGGCGGAGCAACTTGAAAGCGATGGAGTGTGTCAAGTGATTTGGGTTGAGCATGCAACCAACGGCGAATTACATTTGGAGCGCTTACGCTTGCTGGTAAAAAAACACGCGCATGAAATTGCCTTGGTGTCGCTGATGTCGGTGAACAATGAGACCGGGGTTGCCCTGTGCGTGCGCGAAGTGGGCGAAATATGCCGCGAGAGCGGCGTGTTGTTTCACACCGACGCCACGCAAAGTGTGGGCCGCCAACCCTTTGATGTGGCTGACGCTATGGTTGATTTTGCCACATTCACCGCGCATAAATTGCATGGCCCCAAAGGCGTGGGCGCGTTGTTCGCGCGCCGAGGCGCGCCAATCACCCCGCAACTTGTGGGCGGTCCGCAAGAGCGTGATCGACGCGCGGGCACGGAAAATGTTCCGGGCGTTGTTGGCTTTGGCGTGGCCGCGCTCGCGGCGCGGCAATGGCTGAAGCAGTCCGCCGGTGTCGCGCCCAACACACTGCGCGATGAGTTTGAGCGGCTCATTCAAACTTCAATTCCAGACGCGGTGATCAATGGGATTGGAGCAACCAGAGTTTGGAACACAAGCAATATCGCGTTCGCGCATTTGGAGGCCGAGGCCATTGTGTTGGCGCTTTCCAATGCGGGCGTTTGCGCCAGCGCGGGCGCGGCGTGTAGTTCGGGCTCTCTTGATCCGTCGCCCGTGTTGCTGGCCATGGGAATTGCGCCTGTGTTGGCCCATGCAAGCGTGCGATTTAGTTTGTCCAGATTCACAACGCGCGAGGACATTGTTCGGGCCGCCACCATTGTGTGTGATTGTGTGCGCCAACTTCGCGCGCGCACCGGCGCCGCGCTTAAGAATGTGAAGTGAACAATTTTTCAAGCACCTGTTGGCTGGCGATTTCAAAAGGACGAAAGCGTTCGGTCGCGCCTTTTTCCTCGCTGAAGATCAACGCGCGGTCAGCTCCCAAGCGCGAGGCTGTTGGTGTGTCCATTAAATAGCTGGAATCATTGGCGCTCATCTGCATGAGCACGCGGAAATCAAATTCACGAAGCGCGTTGCGATCAATGCAACGCTGTAAACTTGGGGCCGTGTCAGCCCATGCGAATACATGCACGCCAACGCCAGGACCATCGCGAAGGATCGCGCCCAGCACCTTGTCAGGTTTCGGTGGGCCATCGCTCGACATGGAGAAATCGTCCTCGTCTTTGCGCAACGTGCGAAAGCGTTGCAGGCCATGGATCATGAGCAATATTGGAGGTTGATCTTGCCGGCCTTCGGCGATGCGCCGCGCCACTTCCTCGCCCAACTGCAGAACCGCCGCGTCACTGTCGCGATAATTTGGAACTTCGGCGTTGAGTTTGAGCTTTTCAATAGTGGCCTGCAACACTCCAGCCGTAAGCGAATCCGGCGTGGTGCCGTCGAGCAAAACCACGCGGCCAGAAATCTTGCGCGTGACCGCGGCGAAACTCACAAGAGTCGCCACGCTCAGACCCGCGGCAACCTCCTCGCGCTGACCAATCACAATGATGTTTGCGCCCGATTGGCGCCGCAGAGTGATGACGCTGACGTTGCGGATGGCGACTGGATCACCGACAAATATTTGCAGGGCAGGCACGCCTGTCGTGGGCGGATTGGCGATCAACTCTTGCAGAGGTTCACAACGTTCAATGCGAGCGGCCGCGGTTCCGTCAAAGACAATCATCTTGCGATCGGCAATGCCCTTGGCGCGCGCGGACTCGGCGAGCGCTCGAACACGTTCGTCACGCTGTGCATCCGTGAGCCAGACAACTTGAAATGGACTGTTGCCCTCGATCAAACCGCCGGCGTCGTTGTAGATCGCCTCGCCCGGACGCGACAGCAACCGCGCCGCGGTGTTGTCGTCGGACAAGATCATGGCGGCGTCGGCCTCGTTGCATTGCAGGGCGATGCGAATTCCCATTTGTCCCATGGTGGTGCGCGGAAGCGCGTACGTTCCACCCAAAGTTTGCGAACCCAGGATCACATGCATGCCGAACGCGCGGCCTTGGCGCACCAATCGATCCAGCAACAGCGATGAATCCTGCGCGACCTTGTCCTCTTCCACGAACAGTTCTTGAAACTCGTCCACGATCAAGAGCGTGCGCGGCATGGATTCTTTCTTGCCTAGCAATCGCCACGCGGCCAAATCTTGCACGCCGGCCAAGCGAAACAAATCACCGCGGCGCTTCAATTCGGCGTCGAGTCCCTGCAACACGCTCAGACCAAATTCGCGGTCGCTCTCCACCGCAACCGCGCGCGCATGGGGAAGTCCGTGGGTCGCGTACGCCTTAAACTCAACGCCCTTCTTGAAATCGATCAACCACAACTCAACTTCGTCGGGGGAATACCAAAGCGCGACGTTGGTGATCAGCGCGTGAAGCAACGTGCTTTTACCCGAGCCAGTTTTGCCGGCAAGCAACACGTGCTGGCGGGTTCCCTCGCCAATTTCAATGGACTGCAATTTGTTGGCGCCACTACGCCCCACAGGCACGCGCAAAATCTTGGCGCTGGAACTGCTCCAGCGTTGCTCAAGCTTGGGCTCGATGGCTTGGAATGGAACCTCCACCTTGGAGCTGGACTTGGCTTGGCGCCCAATTTTTTTCAACATGGTTTGCAACATGTTCGCAGTGGGCATGGCCTCGGGCGTAAACGGAACATCGAGCAATCCAGGCGCGTCAACAATAAATCGATCCCCACTCCAGCGCACGCGCGCGCATCGCTGTAGCAATTCTTCCTCCTTGATTAATCCAGGAAGTGGCTGGGTTGGATCACGCAACAACACAAAGTGCACGCCGCAACGGGCGCCCGATTGAAGCAAACTTGCGAAACGTTTGCTACCCGCCTCGGTCAGCCCCGCTGGAAAATCCGCGAACACAATCACACGCAGTGGTTCCGCCAACTCCCCAGCTTGTTCATTAAATTGCGCGATGGTGGCGAATTCATCGCGTAGAAATTTCTGAATCACGGTCTCAACATATTCCGTGAGATCCGTTAACTTTTGCTCAATGTGGCGCGGCTCGCTCCAGATGCGCTCGCTTACAAGCGACTCCATTTCATCGGCAAGGTGCATGAAGCCCGCGAAACTTTGCCCAAGGCCGACGGGATCAAAGAAATAGAAACGAACCTTGCCTGGCGGAATTTGTGTGAGCAATCGAAGCGTGGCTGTTTGAAGAAGTTCGAGGGCTTTTTCACGGCCTTGCAAGGGCGCCTCCACCAACAGCGATGGAAGATTTGGAAGCGGACGCAACGCGGGAATATTCCACACCGGCGCGGCTTGGTTGGAATCTGACCACTGACACTGCGGCTCGTTTGGAACGCCGTTGGCGATGGTGGATACATCAAGTTTGATCCATCCAAATGCCAAGGCTTCTGAACTTTGCATGGGCGCGGCCGCATCCATGACTGACTGCCACTCGGGCATCAACACATTCGCGCTTTGCTCAATGGCGTTGGCCCATGTGGAAAATTCGTCGCGGGCACTCTGCCACGCGTTATGGCGGACCATGGCGTGCGACTGCTCCAGAGCGTCGCACTGCAAACGATTCTGGGCGGCTTGTTTTTTTTCCTGATCGCGCTGGCTCTCCATTTCCAATAGCGCCTTACTGCGCGTGACCGCCACGGACTTGCCCGCTTGATCAAGCACTTTCATTTTATTTTTCTCTACAGCGTCTAACTTCAACTTGCGATCCTGTTTAATCTGATCCACCAACGCGCGGCTTGTGGCCTGCAGGCTTTCAATAATGGGAGTCCATTTCTCCTTGGCAGATTGCACTTCGCGATCACGCGTGTTCACCGCGGCCGCGGCGGCGCTAACACGCTGATCATGGGCAAATTTCATGGCGATCTCAAACGCCTCCGCGCCCACTTGCCGCGCGTTGGCGATAGAAGTCCACGCCTGGCGCACTTGCTTGCGCGCCATGAACCACAACACGCAAATGCCCGCGGCGCTGGAGAATATTCCAACGCTGGCGGCCACCGCCAAGACCATGCCGCGCCCGCCCGCGAGCGCGGCGGCGCCAGCGAATGTTGCGGTGATTAAAATCACGGGCACCAACAATATGGGTCCACGAAACAAGCCAGATAGTTTCAACTTTTTAAATCGCTCCAACGCCTCCATGGCCAGAGCCACCTGCGTGGCCAATGTTCCCTCGCAAGATCGAGGCACAAGATTGGCGTTCATGGGTTGCATGGGCGGCTCCGATTGGCGATAGCGCTTCAGCTGAAACACCGCCGCGGAGATGGTCTGCTCCAGATTGGCTTGAAGGTGAACCAGGCGGCCGCGCGTCTCCTCAAATTCCAATTTGGGCGCGGCCTCGCCAGTCTCTAATACACTTTCCGCCAGCCAAATGGCCTCCTCCAAATGTTGTTTGTTGGCATGCAGATCATCCTTGAATTTATTTTGAATCTCCTCGGCCTGCACGCGCGCGTGATCTTTGATGTTCTTCTCATCCAATGCCGCCTTGGTGGTGGTGGCGTTGAACTGCTGTTCGTGCGCCTGTTCGCATTCTTGTGACAAAGTCTGATAGTGCGCATCGATCTGATTCATCCGAAGTTGATGGCGAGATAATTCCGCCTGCCGCATAGCGAGGATTTCTTTCACGGCGGAGTCCAACGACTGCTCATGCGCTTGACAAGCCTGACTTAAAACTTTCCAGCGCAACGCGCACCGCGCAAGTGGATCAAGATTTTCAAAGTCCGTGGGCAAGTTGGTCACTGCGATCTATCGTACAAGTGGAATGGGTTGGGATTGCAAATGCGTTCACTGAATGGAATTTGGATCATTGCACTCGCTACGAATTCGAGCGATCAAATCGCGCATGGATTCCATGGCTTGAATCGCGGCCTTGCCGCCATCTTCAAGTGGCTGAACATACTTTTTGGCCAGCATTTGGGAGGCGGGATCTTTCCATTGGCTCTCGGATTCAGCCCATTTCATGCGGAATTCCTTCAGCGCGCCGTACAGACGTTGTCGACCACCTTCAACACTCATGGCAGTGGCTCCTGCTTGCTTTGAGCGGATGAATCTTGAATGGAACCATCCGGTGGCGCGCTGTCAACCGCGCGTTTCATATTTGTGGCTTGGGTGGCCGCGGCAAGTTCCACTTCGAACATCTTGGAGACATCCAGGGGCTCATCGCGAACATAGCGTTGGATGGCCACAACCATTCTTCCCAGCGCCAAGATTGCCGCGGGTAATTCACGCTCATGCATGGATGCGATCATTGAGGTGGCGCCCTTGAACAACGCCTGCTCGCGCGGAAAATGTTGCGCCCATGATTTTGTCCGCACGGCCCGCCGCTCCGCGTCCTCCAGCATTGCCTTCACCCGCGCCAATGTCTTGCGCTCATCCACGGTGCTGGGCTTGGAATCCTTGCTACTGGTCACCGTCTCTTTGCGAAACAGCGCACTGCGGGCGTTGTTCAAGTCTTCGCGAAGACGGTTGATGCGGACGCGCCAATACATCATGCGATCGTTTTGAAGCCACATCACGAGTCGGTCAACTTCGCTGTCCGCTTCGGCGACGGCAAGCCCCACCTCCTCGCGGCAACGAATAAATGCGGCGCGCGTTCGCTCCAATACCTCGACTGATTGAATATTGACTTGCTGGGGATCCATAAAGTGGTTGCGCCTGCAAACGCATCAACGCTGGTTGAGATACTCCTCGATGCGTTCGGCCTTGCGGACCAGGAATGGGATATGCGTGTCGCAGGCTTTGACAAATTTCTGCAACGCGCGCATGGTTTGCTCAAACTCCTCTGAGAATTTCACCTGCTCTTGGTCGCGCCAAGTTTGTTGCAAGCCACCAAGCGATGCGCCAACGCGCGTCATTTGGGTTTGCACGTCGTTGTTAAATTTCTTCAAGTCGGCGGCGAATCGGCGCAGTTCATTGGGATCAACAATTGCTTTGGCCATGGTTTACCTCTTACATAAGTGTACGCTTTGGGGACAATGCAAACACGCAATTTGATCGCTGGTCGATGGACGGATATTGGTTCTGGCGGCGCGATTGATGTGGCCGATCCAGCCAGCGGCGAAGTGATCGCGCGCGTGCCCATGTGTGGCGCAAGCGAGGCGTTGAGCGCGCTGAACTGCGCATTTGAATTTCAACCCGAGTGGGAAGCCACGCCAATCACGCAACGCGCCGATGTGTTGCGGGCAACCGCCGCGATGGTGGTTGCCAGAAAAGATTCGCTGGCACGCATCATCACGCAAGAGTGTGGCAAGCCGCTTGCGGAGGCTGCCAGCGAGGTGCAGTACAGCGCGGATTATTTTTCCAGCGCCGCGCAAGAAATTCAGGCGCTGAACGAGATGGAAGTTTCCCTGGAACGACCAGGCTTGCGCGGCGTTGTCAGGCACCGGGCCGTTGGCGTGTGCGCGGCAATCACCCCGTGGAATTTTCCGCTGGCTATGTTGGCGCGCAAGGTTGCGCCTGCCCTTGCTGCGGGGTGTGCGCAACTTGCCAAGCCTGCGCAAGAGACTCCGCTTTCGGCTTTCGCGCTTGCGGAAATTCTTTTGGAGTGCGGTCTGCCGCCACAGTGTTTACATGTGTTGATCGGCGACGCGAAGGCAATCGCAACAACTTGGCTTATGGATGGCCGCGTGCGCAAACTCAGTTTCACCGGAAGCACGGAGACCGGCCGCTTGCTTTTGCGCCAGTGCGCGCCGGAAATTGTCCGCTGTTCCATGGAGCTTGGAGGACACGCCGCATTTATTGTTCTACAAGACGCCGATATTGAATTGGCTGTCAAAGGCGCGGTGCAATCCAAGTTTCGTAACGCTGGGCAAACTTGCATTTGCCCCAATAGATTTCTTGTGCATGAATCCATCGCCAGCGAATTTGCCGCGCGCGTGGCCGTGGCGGCCGCGCAACTGAAGATTGCGCCAGGCCTAGACGCGGGATGCCAAATAGGTCCGCTGATTCACGATGCGGCCGTTGAAAAAGTTCGCGCGCATGTTGCCGACGCGCTGGCGCGTGGCGCAAAGTTGATCTGCGGCGGTCGCACAAAGGAAATCCCCGACCGCCCCGACCGTTTCTTTGAGCCCACCGTGATTGCCAATTGCGATCCAAGCATGCTGTGCTTTGAGGAAGAAACATTTGGACCGGTGATTCCAATTATGAGCGTGGCATCTGAAATCCAAGCCATTGAGATTGCAAATTCGAGTCCGTTTGGATTGGCGGGCTATGTGTTTGGCGGCAACGACGCATCCGCGCGTGGCGTGGCGCAACAATTGCAGTGCGGCGTGATTGGGGTGAATGAAGCCGCGCCCAGCAACGCGCGCGCGCCCTTTGGCGGCGTGAAATACAGCGGATATGGACGCGAAGGCGGCGCTTGGGGCTTGATGGAATATGTCACAACGCAATATCTGGCGCTTCGCTCGCTGGAAAAATAAAAAGTCCGACCCATGTCGGACTTCTTTGAACTTCTTGGTGTTGAAAGGATTTTTCCGAGCTGAGCGGCTCCGTCGAGAACCCCCCAACACGGGAATCTTTCTTTCAGAATTTACTCGTCGTCGGACTCATCCTTGGGCTTGGTTGGAATTCCATTTGGATTAGCCAAACGCTTCGCCATGACGGCCTTTCGAATCTCATCGAGCAACGCCGGATTCTGGCGCAGGAACAACTTGGCGCCTTCACGGCCTTGACCGAGTCGAGTGGCTCCGTAGCTAAACCAGGAACCGCTCTTATCCACCACTTCATCCGCGGTGGCCATGTCCAGGACATCGCCCGATGTGGAAATACCCTCATCAAACATGATGTCAAATTCCGCCTCGCGGAACGGCGGCGCGATCTTATTCTTGACCACCTTGGTCTTGATGCGATTGCCCACAATTCGGTCGCCCTCTTTGATCTGGCCAATGCGGCGAATATCAATGCGCACCGTGGCGTAGAACTTGAGCGCGCGACCGCCGGTGGTTGTTTCCGGGCTACCAAACATAACGCCAATCTTCTCACGCAACTGATTGATGAACACCACAATGCAATCGCTCTTGGCGATGGCGCCGGTCAACTTGCGCAACGCTTGGCTCATAAGGCGCGCCTGCAAACCCATGTGGCTGTCGCCCATTTCACCTTCGATTTCAGCGCGCGGAATTAACGCGGCCACCGAATCGATGACGACCATGTTGACGGCGTTGGATCGAACCAACATCTCGCAAATTTCAAGCGCTTGCTCGCCAGTGTCTGGTTGCGAAACTAAAATTTCATCCAGGTTCACGCCCAAACGCTTGGCCCAAGATGGATCGAGCGCATGCTCCGCGTCGATGAACGCGGCCACGCCGCCTTCGCGTTGCGTGTTGGCGATTGCCGTAAGCGCCAACGTTGTTTTACCACTTGATTCTGGACCAAAGATTTCTACAACTCGTCCACGCGGCAAACCACGACCACCCAGCGCAAGATCCAAACTGAGCGCGCCAGTGGAAATGCCTTGAATTGGTTCCGGTAAATCGCCATCAAGACGCATGATGCTGCCCTTGCCGTAGGCTTTTTCAATTTGTCCCATGGCTTGCTCGATGGCTTTCAACTTCGCTTTTTGCTCCACGGATTCCTTGGCGGTTTCCTTGGCGGTTGGCGCCTTGTCTAACTTGATGTCAGATTTAATTTCTGGTTTGGACATGTTTGACCTTTCAGTTGCGTTTGTTGCGCCAGACGCCGTCGCTGGTTTCGCCACTGATTGATTTGTAGCTGACACAGCGCCCGTTGCCACTGCGGAAGTTGAACTTCCTAATGAAATTCTGGAATTTCCAGAAGCTGACGCTGTCGCAGTTGCCCGCGTATCACCTTTGACATCCTTGTTTGCATTGACTGCTCCGTTGACTACGCCACCTTTTGAATCTGTTGCTGCGACCATTTGTAAGTAACCTTCCTTGGTTGTTGTTTCTTATAGAAACAGGCTTGAAACTGTCCGAACTTTGATTTTTCCTTGCATTTGACTTGGCTCCAATGCCAAATCATTTGTTTGGTATCTATTAGGTATCCGATTCCAATCGGCTAGTCAACCCTTTGTTCGGTAATTTTTAGGGTTGAATTCTTGTATGAACTCTACCCTTGATTTGCCGCATTCCAGGAAACACTGCCTTTTTTCTTCGGTCCCACCTAACAAACGCAGAACAAATTGGAATGTGACAGCATTTTGCGCCGTCAAATAAGATTTTTTGCAAACCGCGTCCGCGCCATATTTTACGCCACAAAATTTGGCGTTGGCGGGCGGTAATCCGTCAAATCAATGGTGCGGAACCAGTCAATGGTGCGGCGCAGACCATCATCTAAAGAAACTTTGGGCTCCCAACCAAGCACTTTCTTGGCCAGGGAAATATCCGGCTGACGGCGAGTTGGATCATCTTGAGGCAGCGGTCGACCCGTGACCACTTTGGACTTTGTGCCAGCGAGCGCGACAATTTTTTCCGCCAACTGCTTCACGGTGAATTCATTTGTGTTTCCCAAATTAATCGGACCCGTGCACTCGTCGGGCGCGGCCATCAACTTCATCAAGCCGTCGACCAAATCATCCACGTAGCAAAAACTTCGGCTCTGACTGCCATCGCCAAACAAAGTGATGTCCTGCCCCGCGACGGCTTGACGAATAAAATTGCTCACAACTCGGCCGTCAAATGGATGGATGCGCGGACCATATGTATTGAAGATGCGCGCCACTCGAATGGAAACCTTGTTCATGCGGTGATAATCAAAGAACAAAGTTTCGGCGGCGCGCTTGCCCTCGTCGTAACAGGCGCGCGGACCAATTGGATTCACATTGCCCCAGTAACTTTCAACTTGCGGATGCACCGCGGGATCTCCGTACACTTCGCTAGTGCTGGCCTGCAACACGCGCGCACGCACGCGGCGCGCAAGACCCAACACATTCATGGCGCCCATGACGCTGGTCTTCATGGTCTTGATTGGGTTGTATTGATAGTGGCCTGGCGCGGCCGGACACGCCAAATTATAAATTTGATCCACCTCAAATTGCACTGGATTTGTCACGTCGGCGCGCACCAATTCAAAGTTGGTCTTGCCCAGCAAATGTTCGATGTTTCCGCGATGGCTGGTGAAGAAATTATCCAGGCACACCACCTCGTGGCCGGCCTCCACCAAGCGGTCGCACAGGTGGGAACCAAGAAATCCAGCGCCGCCTGTGACCAGAATTCGTTTTCGCATGGAGTAAATGTAGCGAAAGCGTTGAAAAACTGCTCGACGGCAAGGTCGCTTGCGGGGAAGATGCGCCCATGGAACTTTCATCCGTCAATTCAAAGTCCAACACGACGCGGCCAAATCGCCGCGTTGCTTTGGGCGCGATGACGGGCACAAGTTTGGACGCGCTCGACATGGCACTGGTGGAAATCACCGAGCGCGGTTTGCATTCGTGCGCCTCGCTGTTGCGCCACCAAACATTTGATCTGGGCGCGCTTCGACCTCGCTTGCGCGCGGCTTCGCAAGGCAAAGCTTTTTCCGCCGGCGACTTCGCGCGCTTGGCGCTTGACTTTGGAAATTTCCACGCCGCAAGCGCGCTTGCAATATTAAAGGCGCACAACAACGGCGGTCAAATAAATCTCGCGGTTGATGTGGCCGGCATTCATGGACAAACTATTTTTCACGCGCCCCCGCTGTCGTGGCAAATCATCAATCCATTTCCGATCGCGCGCGCGTTGCGATGTCCGGTGGGCAGTGATTTGCGCGGCGCGGATCTGGCCGCGGGCGGTCAAGGCGCGCCAATCACGCCGCTTGCGGATTGGATTTTATTTCGTGGCCACAGGCCGCGCGCCATTGTGAATTTGGGTGGCTTCTGCAACATCACTTGGTTGCCTTCCAGCGTGGACGACGCGGCAAAAATAAATGGCCGCGATGTGTGCGCGTGCAACCACATTCTGGATCACGCGGCGAAGTTGGCGCTGGATTTGGATTTTGATCCCGAGGGCAGTAACGCCGCCAAAGGTTCGGTGCATCCACTTGCGGAGGCCGCGTTGACGCAGGCGTTAAAAAATGCGGCGGCGCAAAATCGCTCGCTCGGTAGCGGCGACGAGGGCTTGGATTGGGTCAATCAATGGGCGCCTCAACTGACTTCGTGCGACCTGCTTGCAACCGCGGTATTTGCCGTGGCAAAGAGTATTTCGCAAGCCATTCTGACTAGCGAAAGTCCTTCGCACGAAGTGCTTTTGGCTGGCGGCGGCGCGATGAACGCAACGTTGTGCACGCGCATTGAGGAGCTGGTTCAACGACCCGTGTTCAACACGGATGTCGCAAGCAAAGTTCACATTTCGGCGCGTGAATCCGTGGCCATGGCGGTGCTTGCGGCCATGGCCTGGGATGGATTTGCGATCACGCTGACCAAGGTCACAAAGCGTGCGGCGGTGCATAATCGAGACGGACTTTGGTGCTTGCCCGCCCCTGACGCCACCGAAGAAACACAATCTTAACGCAACCATAATGAGTAGCAATACATCGCAGATCAAACTCCCTCGCATGGAAAAATACTCCGTGCTTATCGTTGAAGATGAAAAAGAAATCGCCGAACTGGTTGAGTTGCATCTCAAGCGCGCCGGTATTGAAACAACGATCGCGCGCTCAGGCCGCGCGGCGTTGGACTTGATTAAGAAATCCATTCCCGACGCCGTGGTGCTTGACTTGATGTTGCCAGATGTGGACGGCCTTGAAGTATGCCGACGCATTCGCCAGACACATGATCAGCGCACCCTGCCGATCATCATGGTCACGGCCAAAGGCGATGAGAGCGATATTGTGGCGGGCATTGAATTGGGCGCGGACGATTACATCACCAAGCCATTCAGTCCGCGCGTGTTGGTGGCGCGCGTGCAAAGCGCGTTGCGCAGAACCGGCCAAGCGCCGCCAGTTGAAAGCGACCGCATGAGTATGTTTGATGGACAACTTGTGATTGATTCGGGCCGCCATGTTGTGCTACTTGACAACAAACCCTTGGACTTGACGTTGACGGAGTATGGAATTCTGCAATTTCTGGCCAAACGCCCTGGATTTGTGCGCACGCGCGACCAGATCATTGCCGCTGTGCATGGCCGGGACATTGTGCTTTCAAGCCGCACCGTTGATGTGCATATCACCGCACTGCGTCGCAAACTAGGCGCCGTTGGCGAGTGGATCGAAACAGTGCGCGGAGTCGGGTATCGTTTTAGTGAGAGCCGCGAAGCTCTCGCTGAATGAAACCAATTTTCTCAACCGCTTTGGTATGGATTGTGGCCGCGCTGATTTCCATCGGCGCATGGATCGCCTTCACAAGCGAAACCGCCGCCGTGATCGCCATTGGAACCGTGTTCTTAGCGGCCATCCATCAAGCGCGCATGGCCGTTGATGTGGCGCGCCTAAACGCGGCGCTACAAAAATCTTTGGCAAGCGACAGTCCCACCAGTTTTCCGATTTTTCGCCGACCATTGTTGGCGCAACTTTCTCGCCAGTGCGCGGCCATTACGGAGCAACACACGCGCACACGCAACGAGATTCACAGCGAACATTTGCAACGTCAACTGTTCGAGCAATCAATGCGCGACGGCTTGGTGGTGCTTGACGCGCATCAGCGCGTATTGTCGGCCAACGCCGCGGCGGCGCGCTTGCTGGGCTTTGACTCGACGGCCGCGCGCGGTCGATTGTTCCAAGAAATCAGCCGCATTCCAGAAGTGAACTCAATGTTGGAGGCCAGTTATAAAGACGGCCAACGCCGCCACGGATTGCTGGAGCCACCAACCGCGCCGGGCTCCATTGTGGACGCCGCCATTGAAACCTTGCGCGATGAATCCAAGCAGGCAATTGGCGCATTATTACTGATTGCGGATGTCACCAGCGAGCAACGGCTGGAGCGCATGCGAAGTGATTTTGTGGCCAATGTAAGCCACGAATTGCGCACGCCCATCACCAATATCAAGGGCTACATAGAAACGATTCAACAGATTGGTTTGGCCGACCCGGGACAAGTGAATCGCTTCTTGGAAATTGTGGAGCGCAACGCGTCGCGCCTTGGCGCGCTGGTGGAGGATTTGCTTTCTATATCGTTTTTGGAGTCGACCAATTCCAAAGAGCGCGTGACCATGGGAAGCACGCCAATGAATGCGTTGATTGATTGGGTGGACGCCGAACTTGGTCCCGCCGCTGAGGCGCGCGGCGTGAAATTAACGCGAGACATTGAGAGCGATTTGCAATTGCACGCCAACGCGCTGTTGATCGAACAAGCGATTGGGAATTTGGTGAGCAACGCCATTCGCTACGCGCCGCGCGGAAGCGCCATTGAAATTTCGGCGCGAACAAGCGAAGCGCCCGGCAACACTTTCAACAATACTGCCAACCCATCTGCAACACGCATGGCGCTGATCACCGTGACGGACCAAGGCCCGGGCATTCCTGAAAAACATTTGCCGCGATTATTTGAGCGCTTCTACCGCGTGGACAGCGCGCGCAGTCGCGAGGACGGTGGCACAGGCTTGGGTCTGGCCATTGTGAAACACATTGCCATTGTGCACGGAGGTAGCGTGATTGCAGAAAGCGTGATCGGCCATGGCAGTAAATTTAGCTTGATTATTCCGCTGGCAAACAAGTAAATACACATTTCTTAACTCAATCTAAACATGTCACTGAGATTCTATTTTTTTATCCGCCACCACCATTACGAGTACGCACATGAAATCACCCACAACAATCACCCTTGCATTCTTCATTTCATTGGCGCTTGCCGCGGCCATGCAAACCAGCGACGCCGACCTAAGCAAGCTCACGGGACAAATTAAAGTGGACGGTTCCTCCACGGTGTATCCAATCACCGAAGCCGTCGCGGAAGATTTTCAAGGCAAGGCGACCAAGACGCGGACCACCGTTGGTGTGAGCGGAACAGGTGGCGGCTTTAAAAGATTCTGCGCCGGCGAGACCGACATCACCAATGCCAGCCGTCCAATCAGCACATCGGAAGCGCAGACCGCCAAGACAAACAAAATTGACTTTATTGAACTTCCAATTGCGTATGACGGACTGACCATAGTGGTGAACCCCGCCAACACCTGGGTGACGCAACTGAATGTTGCGCAACTAAAAAAGATTTTTAGCGCCGACTCGCCCGCCAAGAAATGGTCCGATGTGAATCCGGCCTGGCCAAGTGAGACCATCAAGGTGTTCAGTCCAGGCACTGACAGCGGCACGTTTGATTATTTCAAGGAGGTCACCCTTGGCAAGGACGGAAACATTCGATCCGATCTTTCCGTGAGCGAGGACGACAATGTGCTGGTGACTGGGGTGGCTGGCGACAAGAATGCGATTGGTTACTTTGGTTTTGCCTATTACGCCGAGAATGCAAGCAAATTAAAGCTGGTTCCAATTGATGGCGGCAAGGGCGCGATCACACCAAGCAACAAGACCATTCAAGATGGAACCTACACGCCATTCAGCCGCCCTATGTTTATTTATGTCAACGCCAAGAGCGCGGCGCGACCAGAAGTTGCCGCGTTTGTGGATTTCTATTTGGCCAACACAGCGGCCTTGTCCAAAGAGGTTGGCTACACGCCGTTGCCCGCGCCGATGCAAGAGCGCGCGGCCGCCACGTGGAAATCTAAAAAACTTGGCACGCAAAATTGGGACAGCGCTGGAAACAAAGTTCCATGAGCGCCATTTCAGCCAAAGCCGCTACAAGCGCGGTTGAGTTGGCGCGCAAGGGCGTGACCAGGTCCCGGAGCGCACGTGACGCATGGGAATTTGTCATCCGCGGATTGCTGGGCGGCACCGCGCTGATCAGCATTGCCATTACGGTTGGCATTATCAGCATTCTATTGCGCGAGACCATTGCGTTTATTCAACTACCAGAAATTGAACTGACCGACTTTTTGTTTGGCACCACATGGAGCCCACTGCTTGGCGCGGAAAAACATTTCGGTATTTGGCCGCTGATTTGCGGCACTTTTCTAGTGTCGATTGTCGCCGCCATGACCGCCATTCCCCTTGGTTTAATCACCGCGATTTACATGAGCGAATACGCCACCGCGCGCAAGCGCGCCATCTTGAAACCCATCATTGAAATTCTGGCGGGCGTGCCCACGGTGGTCTACGGATTTTTCGCGCTACTGGTGATCACACCCGCGCTACAAGGCGCGTGCAACTTTCTTTTTGGCGCGCCGATATTTTCTGGCTACAACGCTGGCGCCGCTGGCATTGCCGTTGGGATCATGATTCTTCCAATCGTGGCGTCCCTGAGCGAGGACGCGATGCAATCCGTGCCGCGTTCGTTGCGCGAAGGCGCGTACGCGCTGGGGAGCACCAAATTTGATGTCAGCGTGAAGGTGGTCACGCCCGCCGCGCTGAGCGGCATTATGGCCAGCTGTTTTCTTGCCATCACGCGCGCCATTGGTGAGACCATGGTTGTGGCGCTGGCCGCCGGCGGCTTGGCGCATATGACGCTTAACCCAGCCGACCAAGTGCAAACCATGACGGCGTACATGGTGCAAATTTTTCTGGGAGACGCGCCCGCCTTTGGGGTTGAAAATCTTTCCAGTTACGCAGTGGCCATGGTGCTGTTCCTGGTCACGTTGGTGCTTTCCATTATTGGAAACATTCTTCTAAATCGATATCGCGAGGTGTACGAATGAGGGCTATTTCCATACGAACTCGCCGCATTTTGAAGAACCGCGCGTTCCTTGCGCTGTGCCTGTTCAGCACCAGCGCCACCATTCTTATTTTGGCGCTGTTGATTGCGTCCATCATGGTGCAAGGCTCGCACTTCTTGTTCAACAGCGACGCGCTGAGCGCGGTGTTCGCCCACGGTGAACTTTCGCAGTTGACAAAAATAATCCGCTGGGAATTTCTGACCAACTTCGCCAGCCGCTTTCCAGAGAAGGCCGGCATTTATGCCGCAGTGATTGGCTCGCTGTGGGTGTGCGCCATTTGCGCATTGCTGGCGTTGCCGCTTGGAATTGGAACGGCGATTTATTTGGAGGAGTTCGCGCCCAAGAATCGCTGGACCGCGTTGGTTGATTTCAACATTCGCAATTTGGCTGGCGTACCCAGCATTGTGTACGGCATTCTTGGTCTGACCGCGTTCACGCGCATGTTTGGACTTTTTGGAACCGACAAAAATAGCGCGCTTTCGTTTGGTCCAGACAATGCGTGGTGGCACATTCAACTTCCGTTTGGTCAAGGCTTGCTTGCGGGTGGATTGACCTTGATGTTGGTGGTGTTGCCGATTGTGATTATTTCCAGCCGCGAGGCTCTACGCGCGGTGCCTTCAAGTCTGCGCCAGGCCAGTCTTGCCATTGGCGCCACGCCGTGGCAGACCGCTTCAAAAATCACTTTGCCCGCGGCAATTCCCAGCATTTTAACTGGCGCCATCCTGGCCATGAGCCGCGCCATGGGCGAGGCCGCGCCCCTGCTTGTGCTTGGCATTCCAGTGTTCATCGCCAACACGCCGGACAATCTCAACGACAATTTCACCGTTCTGCCATTTCAAATTTTCAACTGGGCGGGCCGACCACAAGAATCTTTTCACCAACTGGCCGCGTCGGCCATTGTGGTGTTGTTGATCGCGCTGATCTGCTTCAACGGCGTTGCCGTGTATCTTCGACAAAAGTTGCGCAACCCGTTGGCATGACCGAATAAGTTTCAAAGTTTTATCCTAATTAAATTCTGTTTTATATATAGAAACCAGCACCATGCCCGACACTCAACCCAATCTTGCAAAGCCCGCGACCGCCTCCGCGCCAACAACGACCACGTCTTCGCCAGCAAGCGAACATGTCACTCTTCGCGTGAAAGATTTCAACGCGTGGTACGGCGCCTATCAGGCACTGCACAACATCACGTTGAACATTCCATCACAGCGCGTGACTTCACTTATTGGTCCATCCGGTTGCGGTAAGAGCACGTTCCTGCGCTGGATCAATCGCATGAACGACTTGGTTGCCAATGCGCGCGCGCAAGGCGTTATGCAACTGGACAAAGACGATGTGCTTGACCGCGCCTTTGACGTGGTGGAACTGCGCCGGCGCGTGGGAATGGTGTTTCAAAAACCAAATCCGTTTCCCAAGAGCATCTATGAAAATATCGCGTTTGGACCGCGGCTTCATAAGCATTTTCACCGCAGCGACCTGGACGCTCTTGTGGAGCAAAGCCTGCGCGCCGCCGCCATTTGGGACGAAGTGAAGGACCGCCTTCACAACAGCGCGCTTGGTCTTTCCGGCGGCCAACAGCAACGCCTTTGCATTGCGCGCGCCATCGCGGTTGGTCCAGAAGTTCTGCTTATGGACGAGCCGTGCTCCGCGCTTGATCCGCGTAGTACCGCCAGCGTTGAGGCGTTGATTCGCGAGTTGCGCCAAACTTTTACAATCGTGGTTGTCACTCACAACATGCAACAAGCCGCGCGCGTGAGCGATCTCACCGCGTTTTTCTTTGAAGGCAAACTCATTGAAGCTGGCCCGACTGACGGAATGTTCACCAACCCCAAGAACAAACAAACGGAGGATTATGTCACCGGCCGATTTGGATAATCCAACGCGCCCACGCATAAAAATAAAATGGCAGTAGACCTACGAAATGAAATGGTGGATTTGCGCCGCAACTTGTTGGCCATGGGCGCCATGGTTGAGCAACGCGTGACGCGCGTGATTGAAGTGATGATTGATGGCGACTTGCAACTGGCGGAGGTTGTGCGCGCCGGCGACGCCGAAGTGGATCAAATGGAACTTGACCTTGAAGCCACCTGCATGCGCCTGCTTGCGCTGGCGCAACCCGTGGCCGGTGATTTGCGGCTGATTCTTGCTGTGATTCGCATTAGCAACGAACTGGAACGCATCGCGGATTTGGCGCGCGGAATTGCAAAAAAACTAATCAAGCTGGGCGCAACCGATGGCCCGCCACTTCCGCCAGCCATGATTGATCTTGCATTCGCAAGCCGCACCATGCTTAGCGATGTGTTGGCCGCCATGAGCAACGAGGATGCGTCGCTGTGCCGCCAAGTGCGCCGCGCCGATCAGCGCGTGGACGATTTGCACAAGGAAGTTCTGCACTGGGCGCGCCAAGAAATTCCACGCGACGTGACCACATCGGGTCAGACCATTGAGATGCTCACCATTGCGCAACGCTTTGAACGCATCGCCGACATGACCACCAACATCGCCGAGGACGTGATCTTTTTGGTCGAAGGCCGCATTGTGCGCCACGCGCCGGACGCGTGATTGGAGAGAGCTCAGACAACTCGCATTGGGCGTGTACTGATGGCTGTGATAGTCGCCTTCAAGCAGAGCGCCCTAAAGCGTCTTGCGCTTCATATCTGCCTTCCGCTTGTTATCGCCTTCAACACAAATATCACAAATATGTGCCAAAATTCAAAATTTACATGCCAGCAAGACCATCTTGATTCATAATCAACCTATATGACACCCCTGCTTGCTTTGACATCCATGACCGCGCTCATGTTGACAGTGCAACAGACATCTACATTTCGGCAAGTGCCAACAACCGCGACGCGAACCACATTGACCGCCGTGCAGGGCGCCGCGCCAACTGAAACTCGCTTGCCAGTGTGGGTGTACTTTGAAGAACTGCGCGTGGCGCCGTGCGAAGCCTGCGATACTGCCATCACGGAATTGGCCGTGGCGCGACGGTGGCAACGGCGCACACTGCCTGGCGTGGTGGACATTCTTGACATGCCTCTGCCGCAAGAGTGTGTCAACGCGGTCGCATCAACGGGCGCAACCGTGCGCGTGCAAAGTCGTTGGCTGAACGCCGTTAGCGCGCTGGCCACGCCCGCGCAAATTACTGCGCTGAAAAAATTATCCAATGTCACGCGCGTGGAACATGTTCGACGTGGCCGCTCCGCCATGCGCGAAGAGAATGAGTCCGTGACAACTGCATCGCAGGCCAGCTTTGCCGCCGCCGACGCGTACGGCTATGCCGCGACGCAGGTGGACCAAATCGATGTGCGCCGCCTTCACGATGCCGGCTACCACGGCGCTGGAATTGTGATCGGCATTCTTGACAGCGGTTTTCGCCGCGTGCATCAGGCTTTTGCAAGCGCCGAGCATCCGCTTCAAGTGATCGCCGAGTGGGACTTTGTGAAGAACGACAACAACACGGACATTCAATCCGGCGACGACTCCGAGCAACATAAGCACGGAACATGGATCTTGGGAACCATGGCGGCGTACTTACCCAATCAACTCATTGGCACCGCGTATGAGGCGCGATTTGTCCTGGCCAAAACCGAGGACGTTCCAACTGAAACTCCAATCGAGGAGGATTTTTATGTGGCGGGCCTGGAATTTGTGGAGGCGCACGGCGCGGACATCGCCACAAGTTCGCTGGGATACATCGATTGGTACACGCAGAACGACATGAACGGCGTGACGGCCGTGACAACAATCGCGGTGAATATCGCCACGGCCAACGGACTGATTTGTTTCACCGCCGCCGGCAACGAAGGCCACGACAGCAATCCCGCCACCAATACATTGGTCGCGCCAGCCGACGCGTTGCAAGTGATTTCATGTGGCGCGGTTGACAACACTGGTGCCATCGCAAGTTTTTCCTCCGATGGTCCAACAGTGGATGGACGCGTGAAGCCGGAACTTTTGGCAATGGGCGTAAGCACCGCCACAGTGAACAGCACCAACATATCCGGTATCAGTGGCTTGAGCGGAACCAGTTTAAGTACGCCGTTATTGGCGGGCGCCGCCGCGTGCATCTTGCAGGCGCGACCAGACTTCACGGTGAATTCTCTGCGTGCCGCGTTGTTTGCAACCGCGTCGCGCTCCGACTCCAACGGTCTGCATCCAGATCCGCTGTTTATCACTGGCTATGGAATTGCCAGGGCCTTTGCCGCAACGCAAGTGCCTCCGCCTTGTCCTGGTGATTTGAACAACAGTGGATCTGTGGACAGCAGTGACATTGGATCCATGCTTGGTGAATTTGGAATCTGCGCGCAATGCGCGGGCGACCTGAACTACGATGGAACTGTGGACGCCTCCGATTTAGGAACACTGCTGGGCCATTTCGGCTCCTGCCCTTAAGGTGTTCGTGCTTGATGGCGCGCCGCACGCGCCGATCACCAATGCGATGCACAGTGGCGTACTGCAAAAATGGTGGCAAAAATACTTGCATTTCACCAGTTGAGCCCCAGCCAGATTTACGCTATCATTCTCGACCCCCCTTCAAGGAACCGACATGCATTATCCGCACAAACTCAGCCGAATCAAAAAGCTCCGCAAAGTTGGCTTCCGAGCTCGTATGCAAACCAGCAAGGGTCGCGCCATCTTAAATCGCAAGCGTCGAATTGGCCGCAAGATTAAGACCCGCTAAAAAGCGTGTCCGCATCCACAATATTGGTTTTGATTGGCCTGAGACTTTCTGGAAAGTCCACGCTTGGTCCTATTGCCGCGCGGCAACTTGGGATTGAGTTTGTGGATCTTGACGACGCGGTTCTTACACATCTTGGCGCCACAAATGTCACCGACGCATTTAAATTGCTTGGTGAGCACGCTTGGCGCGCTGGCGAAAGCGCGGAACTAGCGCGTTTGCTTGGGGCAAAAAAAAGTTGCGTGCTTTCGCTTGGCGGCGGCACTCCAATGGCTTCGGGTGCGGAGCAAATTTTGCGCCAGGCGCAAGCGCGCGGCGAAATCTTTATAGCTCTTCTTGATCCAGGCGAAAGTGAACTCGCCATGCGCTTGGCCAACAATCGCGGAGATAGACCGCCTCTGCCCAGTTCCGTTTTAACTGGTGACGCGCGTGCCGACGCCGCAACAGAAGTGCGCGCGCTGTTTGAAAGCCGCATGCCGCTGTATCGCGCGCTTGCCAATG
The DNA here is from genome assembly GCA_937919205.1 of uncultured Planctomycetia bacterium. GTDB lineage: Bacteria > Planctomycetota > Phycisphaerae > Phycisphaerales > SM1A02 > SYAC01. The sequence goes on along the minus strand of CALFOZ010000103.1, from coordinate 18,567 downwards.
TAATTGTTGACACCAAGCAAAGCCAAAACGCTTGCGTTGAAAAACTAGTCAGCGCATTTCAATAAGCGCAATCGATCCGGTCCACTGCGCGCGACAAGTTTGCCGCGCACCATTTTAAAATTTCATTGCTTACCGCGAAAAAATTTCGCTACTTTCCCGCGCTTGAATCCGGTCTGATCCGCGAGGCGATAGGACGCGCAATCTCAATGCCGCGCTCATCCAAGGCGATCACTCCAAGTTCACGCAACGCAGACTGCGCCGCGGCCTGCTCCCCAGCTTTTTTGCTTGCGCCCCAACACGACGTGAACTTGCGATCGCCGCTTACAACCGCGATTTCAAAACACTTGGCGTGATCTGGACCTTTCTCGTCAAGAATCATGTAAATGGGCGGTGACATTCGCAAGGAAACCAGTGTTTGCTGTAGCACGCTCTTAAAATTATGTTGGTGGCCTCCGTGGAGCGATTCGTTGATGCGTGGCCCTAGGTGTTTAAGAATGAACGCCTGCGCAGGAGCCAAACCGCCGTCCAAATAAATCGCGCCAATGACGGACTCCAGCACCGCCGCGCTGACCGAGCCTGGCAAATTGGTCGCGGGTCCCATTCCCTTGCCAAGACGCAGGGCTTCGTGCAATTTCAACTCAACGGCGATCTCCGCGCACACTTGCCTGCTCACCGCGTGGCTTTTTACTTTGGTGAGATCACCCTCCAAACTTTCCGCCAGCGAGCGAAATAAATGTTCACACACCACAAGACCAAGCACCGCGTCGCCCAAAAATTCCTGGCGCTCATTGCTTTTTGATCGATGGTCAGACAGCGACGCATGCGTCAACGCTGTTTCCAAGAGCGTGATGTCCTGAAATTGATAGCCAATTCGATCTTGAATTTCTGCGAACGGAATTTCTTTCACAAGAACCTCTTGCCGCGCGGGCGGCTCAAATCGACTTTGTGTCGCGGGTTCTCCAGGAGACTCCCATTGTAATAATGAGGAAGTCCACTGGAGATCACGCGTTCAAGTTGCTCACGCGAGCAACTTGTTCAATGCACCAAACGCAATTCAAACATGCCAATCAAACATCCCAACCAATTATCGAATTAAATCAGAAGGGAAATGCAACAACTTTCGCGATCTGTGCAACTCAATATTTATCTCAACTTGCCAAGCGAAGCGCTCTCAAGCAATGCGCCCATGCGCGACTCATCGGCTTCGCTGGCAAAACTTTGAATTTCGATTCCCATGCGCCGCGGTCCTGGATCATCAATCGCATCAAAGACGCGCGTGACAATGCCACTAAAATGAATGGCTTTGAGAATGCCGGCGAAAAAGAAATCAACTTCAACTTGTTTGCCCATTGCAAGTGGTTCGTCTAGTTCTAAACGAATTCCAGTTCCACTAAGGTCGTACACATGCCCTTCCATTGGTCCGTCGTCGGTATGAACAACCACGCGCGAAACATCAGGTCGCAAACCAAAGCGTTCATTCACGCGTCGTTCGTTTGCACTGTTGGGCTCTAGGGTTTTCATGGCTAAATCTTGCATACAGTTCTTAAAAGGCATACGGCTGTTATCGGTCAGAAGGTCTTGCGAACTTAAACTTCTCTAAACATTGGGCACACAAATTGAACATGATCAAGTGTGCTATTTAATTTGGCATAACCAAATAAGAATGCCAAAATGTGACAAATTTTTTGGGTTTTTTGTACTCTGCCGTGGTGTCGATGCCAAACAACTCGCCCCAAGAGGCGATAATAATTCAAAATGAGGCCGATGCGCCTTTAACGCCGCTGATCGGAAAGTCAGTTTGCATATTGGGTTATGGAAATCAGGGGCGCGCTCATGCGCAGAATTTGCGCGACAGCGGCGTGCTGGTGCGAGTTGGTAGCGAGCCTGGAACCCGTGGTTGTGCGGCCGCTCATTTAGCTGGCTTTGAGGTGCTTTCAAGCGCGAAAGCCGTTGAAAATGCTGATTTGGTGATTGTGGCCCTGCCCGATGAAATTCATGCAAAATTATGGGCTTCGGCTATTGAGCCCAATCTTGCTCCGCATGCGGTGGTGGGATTTTTGCACGGATTTTCTGTTCGCTTTGGATTGGTCAAGCCTGCCGCCAACACCGGCGTGGTCATGGTCGCGCCCAAAGGTCCGGGCAAGACGGTGCGCGATCGCTTTGTCATGGGGCAAGGAATTCCCAGTTTGTTTGCGGTGCATGCGGGCGGCGTGAACGCAAGCAACACGCGCGCGCTTGGACTTGCGTGGGCCAACGGAATTGGTTCCCTGCGCGCGGCCATTATTGAAACCACTTTTGCCGCCGAGGCCGAGACGGATTTGTTTGGCGAACAATCCGTTCTGTGCGGCGGAATGTTGGCGCTGGTAAAAGTTGCTTACGAAACTTTAGTGGAGGCGGGATATCCGCCCATGCTTGCGTACATTGAATGTTGCCATGAACTGAAACAAGTGGCGGACTTGATGTACGCGCGTGGACCATCGGGCATGCGCGACGCGATCAGCACCACGGCGGAGTTTGGCGCATTTGACGCGGAACATATTGTGTTAACCGAGCAATTGCGCGCGGACTTCAAACGCATTCTTAATTCCGTGCAAGATGGAACTTTTGCGGCGCGCTTTCAACGCGACGCGGATGAAGGATTTACGCGCTTGAAAAAAATGCAAGACGCCGCGCAACACCATCCAATTGAAGCATCGGGACGCGCGGTGAGAGCCCTGATTCCCTGGCTGAAGGAAGAACAAAAATGACCGTATTTGACGCGATTATCCTTGGAATTGTTGAGGGGGTTACGGAATATTTGCCTGTGAGCAGTACTGGACATCTCATTCTTGCGGCCTCCGTGCTTGGCCTTGGCAATGACGCTAGCGGCGCAAACATGGAGTCCATAAAGGAGTCGCTGAATCAATTTGAAATCATCATCCAAGGCGGCGCAATTTTGGCCGTGGCGGGTGTGTACTGGAAACGATTGCGCACCATGGCGCAAGGGTGCGTGGGCGTGGCTCTGCCTCAGTTGGCCACTCGGGAATCTAAAAATGGTTTTGGATTGTTGGTGAAACTAGTGATCGCGTTCATGCCCGCCGCCATCATTGGCTTGGCATTTCGCAAGACCATCAAGGCGCATTTATTTTTCCCTGGACCCGTTGTGGCGGCACTGTTGGTTGGCGGCGTGGCCATGGTGTTGCTGAAGGGTTGGAATCAGAAAAAAATTGAGCAATACCATGAGCCCGGCGACGCGTTGGCGCGGCTGACGCTTAAGGGCGCGTTGTTGATCGGTCTTATGCAAGTGTTGGCGTTGATGCCCGGCACCAGCCGATCGTTGGTGACACTGCTTGGCGGGATGTTGGTTGGACTTCCACCTGTGGCCGCGGCGGAGTTTGCGTTCTTGCTGGGCTTGCCCACATTGGGTGCGGCGTCGCTGAAGGAAAGTTGGGATGTGTTCCATGGGGAGTCAACAACATTCCAACAATTTGTGGCAAATCTGGGCGGGCCACTTCCAATTATTGTGGGGCTTGTCACGGCCACAATTAGCGCGGCCATAAGCGTAAAATGGCTCGTGAAATGGCTGGGAAACCACACATTGGCGCTCTTTGGCTGGTGGCGAATTATGGTGGCGGGAAGTTTCGCCTGGGCCGTGTACGCGGGTTGGATCGCGCGTTGATGAATTGCAATTTGATTTGTAAATACGACTAAGATCTCGCTCTGAAAGAAATCAAATGGGACAAGCCACACTTGCATTTCGAAATTTACTTGTGCGCGTAGCCATCTTTGTGGTGCTGGCGGCCATCTTGGCGTGGTTTTTTAACGGAACAATTTTTGGAAAGCACACCGTGAACTTTCCAGCCATCACATGGGACGGCCGCGAATGGGCCGCGCAAGTCATTGGCAATGGAACTCGCCCTGATGAAGTTCGTTGGAGTTTGCTTTCAAAGTTGGGCGAGGAGCCATGGACAGTGGTGCCCATTTCTAAAACCGGTCAATGGCGCAAACTTGTTGGACCCAATGTGGACGATCAAGGTTTGTGGATCAAGGTTGCCGAAAATGTTTCAACCGATGCGCCGGAGTTGAAATGGACGCTGATTCGATTCATGCAGTCTGGCTCTGAACCGAGCAAGACGCCTGTTGCAAGTATGCCGCTTCCATCCGCGCAATAATTTCAGCGCGGCTTAATCGCCAAAGCGAATGCCTTGCGCAAGCGGCAAATCAGTTCCCCAATTCACCGTGCATGTTTGACGGCGCATGTATTGCTTCCACGAATCAGAGCCACTTTCGCGGCCGCCACCTGTGTCTTTTTCGCCGCCGAATGCGCCGCCAATTTCAGCACCACTGGTTCCCAAGTTCACATTGGCGATGCCACAATCACTGCCTTGATGCGACAAGAATCGCTCGGCACTGCGCACGCTGTCGGTGAAAATGGCGCTTGAAAGACCTTGGTCCACTCCGTTGTGAATCTCCATGGCCTCCTCGAAATTTTTCACGCTGAAGATGTACAAGATTGGCGCGAAAGTTTCCTCGCGACAAATCGCCGGCACCACGCCCTTGGGCACGCTGATGATTGTGGGCTCGCAGAAATATCCTGGACGATTGTCATATTTGGCAAGACCAGGCAAGCCGCCACATTTCACGTGGCAACCTTGCGCCACAGCTTGCTCAATCGCGCTCTTCATTGCATTTTTTGTTTCCGCATGAATAAGCGGACCCATCAGCGTTGCCTCGTCCATTGGGTCGCCAATTTTTATGCTGGCATACAAGTGCGTCAACTTGTCCGTGAGCTTCTCCACAATGCTTTCATGCACAATCAATCTGCGCGTGCTGGTGCAACGCTGACCAGCCGTTCCCACCGCGCCAAACACCACCGCGCGCTCCACCAATTTCATATCGGCGTCGGGCATAACAATAATGGCGTTGTTGCCGCCAAGTTCAAGCAATGCGCGGCCCAAACGCCCCGCCACAACTTGCCCAACTTTGCGGCCCATTCGGCAACTTCCTGTGGCTGAAATCAGCGGCAATCTGCGGTCCGCCACCATGCGCTCACCCACTTCGCTGTCGCGGCCAATGACCAAACCAAAGACATCGCGCGGGTCGCCGTAGGCGGGACGAAAAATAGTTTGCGTTTGCATAACGCGCTGAGCCACTTCATTGCAAGCAATGGCCACGATGGGCGTGATCAAACTTGGTTTCCAAATCGTGGCGTTGCCGCACGTGGCGGCAAGCATGGAGTTCCACGCCCACACCGCGGCAGGAAAATTAAACGCGGTGATGCAACCGATGGTTCCAAGCGGATGCCACTGCTCAAACATGCGATGGCTGGGCCGCTCGCTGTGCATGGAGTTTCCATAAAGCTGGCGCGAAAGTCCCACGGAAAAATCCGCGATGTCAATGCACTCTTGAATTTCGCCAAGACCTTCGGCGCGAATTTTGCCAGCTTCACGCGTGACCAATTCGCCAAGATCGTTTTTATGTTTGCGAAACTCCTCGCCAATTTGCCGCACAATTTCACCTCTCTGCGGCGCCGGCAACATGCGCCACGCTTTTTGCACGGCCACGCAACGCACAATGGTCGCCTCAAGCTCCACTGCTGTATCCAAGCGGACCGTTCCTATGGGTTCGCCAGTTGCGGGACATTCGCTGGTGATGCTGTCGGCGCCTCCGCAAGGAAGCAAGCGTGGATGTCGATCAATTCCAAGGCGTTTCAATAGGTCTTTTGCGTTTTGCATGGAGCGCCAAGCATATCGACATTGTGGCAGTTGCCGTGGCGGGCAAGTCAGCGCACAATCACCCAATGCCCTTGAACCGTGACCAACTTGCCAAGCGTGCCTCGCTAGAACTTCGCGAAGGTTTTTATGTCAATCTAGGAATTGGCATTCCAACATTGGTGGCCAACTATGTGCCCGCCAACATGACCGTGTGGCTGCAAAGCGAAAATGGAATGTTGGGAATGGGTCCGTTTCCAACCGAGGCGAATGTGGACGCGGATTTAATCAACGCTGGCAAACAAACTGTGACTGGAGTTTCGGGTCATAGTTTCTTTTCCAGCGCCGACAGTTTCGCCATGATTCGTGGCGGCCATATTGATCTTGCCATTCTGGGCGCGATGGAAGTGAGCCAGACTGGCGACCTTGCCAATTGGATGATTCCAGGAAAGTTGGTCAAGGGCATGGGCGGCGCCATGGATTTGGTGGCGGGCGTGAAGCGGCGCGTGGTGGTGATGGATCACTGCAACAAAAAAGGCGAGAGCAAGGTGTTGCCAAAATGCACCTTGCCACTGACTGGGCTTTCGTGCGTTGATTTGTTGATCACCGATTTATGCGTGATGGAATTTGATCGCAAGCGCGAGCGATTTGTGTTGAAGGAATTGGCGCCGGGAGTTTTCGTGGATGAAATCAAGGCAAAGACCAAGGCGGAATTTTTCATTGACGCCGATCCCATCGCGGTTCGACAGTAAAATAAAACGCGACTTTTTCAGGCAAATTTCGCTAGAAATTGGCTCGCCAGAATCACTCTAAGACTTGAAAGACAAAGGCCGCCCCCTCTGATCGGACGAGAGGAGACGGCCTAGAAAGTGAAGATCTCAGATGGATTTGTTCAGAGATCTTTCACGCGATGTTTCATCTGGGCTTTCAATCGAGCCAAGATGGAAGAGTGCATTTGGCTCACGCGGCTTTCGGAGAGATCAAGCGTGAGGCCGATTTCTTTCATGGTCATTTCTTCGTAGTAGTACAGAATGAGAATCAAACGCTCGGAGCGGCTGAGACCTTTGGTCAACAAGGCCTGCACATCGATGCGCTGAATGCGATCGGTTGGCATTTCTTGGCGGCGATCGCTGGCCACATCCATCTCGCGCGATTCGTTTCCTGAATCCTTGTCGTTCCACTTTCTATTCAAGCTGACAATTCCAACGGGTCGAGAGTCGCGATTCAGTTTCTCAAAATCATCGGGATTCATCTGCAGACGCTCGGCAACTTCGTCCTCTGTTGCCTTCTGACCGTGCGCCATTTCAATGGCTTTCTTGGCGCGGTCCATTGTCGCGGTACGGCTTCGAACTAATCGAGGAACCCAATCCATGGCGCGAAGCTCGTCAAAGATGGCGCCACGAATTCGTTGTGCGCAATATGTTTCAAACTTCACGTTGCGGCTTAGGTCAAAAGAATTGATGGCATCCATCAGGCCAAACAAACCGGCGCTGGTGAGGTCATCCACATCCACTTCGGCGGGCAACCGCTTGTGCATTCGCTCGGCGGTATAGCGAACCACTTCGCGATAACGCTCCATCAAGCGATTGCGAAGTTGCTGGCGCTCAGGCGAATCCCGCGCGCATTCGCTGTACATCTTCCAGGCCACATTCACGCCTTCAGGCGTGTCCATGACCAAGTCCGCGATCGACGGTGGGCGACCACGAAGGGCTTTTTTAGTCCGTGACTTTTGGGGCGCGATTCTTGCCGAAGAATCCGCCGCTGAAAGGTTGGAAATGCGCGAGGTACTTGAACGCTTTGTGATACGCGATGAAGAAGTTGCCGACGATTTATTCGCCACAGCTTTCACCGATTTTTCACCGCGGGCGTCGTTTGTACGCGAAGCCTGCGTGTTTATCTTGGACATACGGTCGCTCCTTGACCTAAAGCCCATCAACCAGCCACCCCCGCGGGGTGACATGGCCCAATATCTCGCGGAAAATACTGCCGCGAATCTTGATGTGCCGAATCCTTGGCAACACCACGATGGACGTAGTCTAACGTGCGCACTGAAGTGCGCAAGTGAAAGTTGAACACTTCATCAAAATTATTATTTTATGTTTTGGGACAAGTTGTCTGCCAGTTCAATGATCAAAAACCGTTTGACTCAAGTGAAAGACAGTGATTTTGCTTTTCAATCGTCATGAAAGGAATTGTGTTTGCAGTACAGCGTGGTGAAAAAGAATGAATGCGGAATAGATTTTTCGCACGCTTCATTTTTTTAACATTGGCATGCGAAATGCGCGCACGCTCTTACCGGCGTGGTTGCTGATTCAAATCGTGCGTATGGCGAAGCACATTGTGCTGGGCGTCTTGGTTCTGCCGTTGCTCGCGTTGCGCATAAATGGCTGAAATAAGCCTTATTTTTTGCATTTCTTGCCGCGCTGGGCAAGCCAATGGCCGCACCAGAAGCGTGGTCTTACGCCACCATAAATATCCCGAACAGGTGATGGAAATAATTTCAAATCCATCGGGATTCTCGGCCTGTGCTTGGGCTAAAAGATTTTTCTCATCCGCGCCTGAATAGCTCCTTGCTTGGGTGAAACTCATTGAATTGCCTCAAGGCGCGCGGATTCCACGAAGATACATTCAACGCCCTCAGGAATTTCCTCACGCGCGATCACCGACACATCGCCCAAACGCCCCCGCAACGCGCGGCTAACAGCGCCGCGAAGATGCTTTGGGGTGACCACAACCGCGGGCAAGCCGCGGCGTAGAAGATCACGAAGGCCGGGGGCGACACATCGAAGCAATTTTTCCGCCGCGGCGGCCTCTGGCACAACACTGCGTTGAGCCGCGATGATGGCCCCACTAGAAATAATCATGGATTCATCCATCCAAACCGCGTGTAAAATTCTTTTACCAATGGAGTTACGTGTGATCAATCGATCACAGACATCGCTCGAGATCACACTGCGAACCACGGCCACGGTCTGTTCTGGCAAGGCCGTTGCTGGCATGGACACCATCAACTCCGCGATCTTTTCAATATCACGAATGGCCACGCCCTCGCGCAGAAGTTCCTGAAGGATTCCACGAATGCGATCCAAACTCCATGTGGGCGGCGTCAACATGGACGCCAAGTTTGGCGAGCGCGCTCGAAGTCGCTCAAGCATCTTGGCGGTCTCCTCAAGAGTGATCAATTCCCATGCTTTTTTGCGTAAAACTTCCAATAAATGCGTGGCAAGAACGCCCCCGGCGTCGGCGATGGCAAAGCCCTGGCCATCCATATTTTTGGCGGCCGTTGCGTCAACCCAAATCGCAGGCAAACCAAACGCGGGCTCGGTGGCCAATTCACCAGTCACATTGGGCACTCCGCCTTTGGGATCCATCACCAACATTTGCCCTGGTCGAAGCGCTCCTCCACCAACCGCCGCGCCGCGCATGCGAATGACATATGTGTCCCCGGGCAAATTTGGATCATCGCGAATTCGAACCGAGGGAACAACAACTCCAAGTTCCACCGCCAAACGCCGGCGCACACCAGCCACCAACGTCAGCAATCCCGATTCCGATTGCTCCTCTTGCGCCAGCATCAACAAGTCAAGACCCAAATCAATGCTGATGGGTTCGATCACCAAGGCGTCTTCAAGCGACTCGCAAGCGCTCAACGCTGATCGCTGGGACTGATCGGCAATTTGCTTGGTTGCAATATGCTGGGTCTCGATGTATTTGGCCGCCGCTTGCACGCGGCCTATCCACCAAGCGGCACCAGCAAGCAACAAAGACGCGCCCAGCAATGGAACAGTTGGAAGCGGAGTCATGGCAAGCACCGCAAGCAACCCCGCGACAATCCACAGCGTCACTGGCCGCGCGCCAAGTTGACGCGGAATTTCAGCGCCCAATGTTTCGCCACTGGCGGCTTTGGCGGCCACCAGACCGGCGGCGGTTGCCACTAAAAACGCGGGGATTTGCGTGACTAATCCATCGCCAACCGCCAGCAATGTGAACACTCGCAGTGATTCGGAAATGGACCAGTTTTTCTGGATCATCCCCACCATAAATCCGCCCAAGATGTTCACACACACAATCACAATTCCCGCCACCGCGTCGCCGCGCACGAATCGTCCCGCGCCATCCATGGCGCCGTGAAAATCCGCCTCGCGCAGAACCACATCGCGCCGCTCACTGGCTTGCGCTGGAGTGATGGCGCCCGATGCCACATCCGCGTCAATGGCCATTTGTCTTCCGGGCAACGCGTCAAGCGCGAAGCGCGCGGAAACTTCTCCCATGCGCACCGAACCGCGCGTCACCACCACAAACTGCACCACCACCAACATAGCGAACACGCTCAAACCTACGATTGGATTTCTTCCCGCGGCGATTTCACCAAAAGCCTCGATCACCGATCCCGCCACGGCGCGCCCCGCCTCGGGAGTGCTGGCGTCCATGCCCAAAATTAAACGGGTGCTGGCAATGTTGATGCCCAGGCGCAACAACGTGGTGCCCAACACCAACGCTGGAAACACGCTGAAATCAAGCGGTTTTCGCATATTCGCCGCGGTCGCAAGAACCAATCCGCTGAGCGCGAAGTTGATGGCGATCAGCGCATCCATGGCCATTGGTGGAAGCGGCACAACCAACACCGCCACAAGCGCGATGAACGCCGCGGGCACCAACCACTCCATTCGCAGAGTTGGTTTGTTTTGCGTGTCGGTCAAGTTTGAAATCAATTTTGATTCTCCGATGCACGCTTGCCTGAACGACTTGGTGGACGACGATTCGCGCGGCCTTCTCCAGATTCACGCGCGGCTTCGCGTGCTTGCGCTCGCGTTAAACGAATGCTTGACTCGAATGCGTTGCGAGCCTTAAAGCGTTGCGCGATGCAAGCAATGAACAGAGTGATCGCCGCGCCAAGCATGGTCATGCCAATCATTCCAAGCGATGACCACACCACGTCCGTGAGCGATCCAGAACTCCAACTTGAAATATTTTTTAACCATGGCCAGGCGAATGCCAGGCTGACGCCCATGGTGGCAATAGCCACAAAAACACCGGCAAACACCGCCAGAAACCCTCGCATAATCGTTCTGCGTTGGCGCATTTTCCAGGGTCCCATTCGTATCCATGCCCCATGTGAAACAATGTGCGCCAAAATTGCGCCAACAAGCGCCACAACAACAATCCACAACGCTGGAGTGATGGCGTCTATGAATAATTGCGCGGGCTGTTGAGTTGGCGCGAGCAAGAATATTTTCTTTGTGGCGCTGACAAGTGAACCAATCCACATGGGAGCGATCACCGATGCGAGCGCGATGAAAAACACGATGCCAAGAAATGAAGCTAGCCAACTTGCCCTTGGACCATGACCCTCGGCTACAACTTGCTCGCGCTTGGAGGGCGATGGCGGGTGAACGCGTTCCGCGGATTCACCGGTCATCATGGAGATACTCCGTTTGTAATTTGCGCCAGCGAATGTTGAATGAACGCGTTCTCAGAAGCCCATATCACCGCGCATGCGGCAAAAGCGGCCATCAATCCAACCACGGCGCGCGCGCCAAATCCTGCGGAAAATGTGGAAAAACCAGGCACAATGCGCACTATCAACGCGGCCACGGCGGACACCGCCGCCAACACCGCGACCACTGGCAGGCATGCTTTAAATCCCACCAACATGGCCGAGTCCAACAACAACGCGACCGAGTTGGCAAATCCACTTTCTAGAAAAGTTCCCGGCGCCAACGTGCGCACGCTTGCGGCGGCGGCAATGGCGATGGTTTGAATTCCACCAACGGCCACAAAGATAGTGATTGCGCTCCATGTAAAAAGCATTTCGGCGGCGTTGGCCTCGCCATCAATCGCCGGGTCGTATGTCTGCGCCAGCGACAACCCCATTTGCTCGCCAATCACACGGCCGCACACGCGAAGCGCCTCAACAGAAATTGCGGCGAGCAAACCAATCACCGCGCCAATGGAAATTTCAATCGCAATTTGCGGCAATGAAATTGTGGTGATCATTGAATCACCCGCCGCGATTGGCGCCGCGGCCCAACCCGCCGCGCCCGCGAAAGCCAAGCGAAAACGCCATGGAATCATGGTAAATGCCGGAGCGCACATGGCCGCTCCGACGGCTCGCGCCGCGCCCGCCACGGCAATCTCAGAAAGACTCACTTAGCCACCCCCCATCATGGTGACCGCGAAGTCGATCACCTTTGAACTCATCCAACCGGCAAGCGCTATGGCCACCAACGCCACCGCGATCAACCGTGGCGCGAACGCCGCCGCGGCATCTTGCACATTGGCGAGAGACTGAATCAATCCAGAGATCAATCCAACAAGAAGTCCAACTGCCAACAACGGCAATGCCAAGACCAACGCCGCGGACATGGCGCCACGAAGCGCGTCAACCATGTCGGCCTCAGTCATTGAATGCACCTGCGTAGAAGATTGATGTTTGCATTTGGTGGACATGCATTGTTATGTTCCCGCCACTCGAGTCACCCCTGAGATCAAGCCCGTGGAGACAAGCGCCCAACCATCAACTGCCACAAAAAGTAGCAATTTCATGGGCAAACTGATCAAAGATGGTGGCGTCATAAACAAGCCAAGGCTGGCCATGACGGCCGCGACCGCCAAGTCGATCACCAAGAATGGCAGTAATACTTTAAAGCCAAGCATGAACGCGATGCGCAACTCATTCAGCGCGAATGCAGGAGCCAATGTGAACGTGTCCACCTCGCGGCGCGTGAGCGACTGCCCCGCTTCTACAGGAGTCCCTTTGGCTTTTAATACAGCCTCTAAAGTTGGCCCGCCACCTTGCGCTTGCAGTTGATCAAACATAAACGCACGCAGTGGCGCCTCGGCGCCTTTCACGGCGATCATTGGATCCGCGTTGTTGCCGCTCGCCAATTGCTTCAAGCCGCCATCCCACGCGGCCTTTAATGTTGGAGTCATTGCAACAACTGTCAGCGCAACACTGAGTCCCAGCACAATCAGATTGCTGGGCACCGCGCCAAGTCCCAAGCCTTGGCGAAGAATGCTAAGAGTGACATAAATCCGCGGAAAACAAGTGCATAACGCCAACGCCGCCGGAAGCAAGGCGAAGCCAATCGCCGCGGCCGCAAGCTCCGCGCCGCCATTCAAGCCCACTGGAACATTGCCCACGGTCTGATTGATGGCGGCGAAGAACAACATCAACCCACCCTCCGATGTGATTGGATTGACGCGTTGGACTGGGAAGATTGCGACACCCCCGCCTCATTGAATTGCGACGCGTCGGCTGAAAATTCCGCGAGCCGCTGAAATCCCTGCGCGCTTTGCCCCAGCAACACCACTCGGTCGCCAACTCGAACCAACGTCAACGATTGTCCTTTGGCCATAGCGGTGCGGTCAAGAATTTCAATCGCGCCATTGCTCACCACGCGGCGGATGAGCGCCTTTGAAAAAAAACTGGAGAAAACACCAAAAATAAATCCGCGATTTGATTCAGGCTTGCGCCGCAACCACAACACCACACCCAGCATGGCTATCGCGCACGCGATCACAATTGAAATCCAACCACTTCCGCTAGTCGCATGCGTGGATTCAACTGGACCAAGCACCACGATTTGCGATTCCGTATCGACAAAGTTGCCAAGTGCGATCGCTGGGATTGAACCAAGTGCGATGACCGCGCTCGCGATGCGAGCAATCAATAGGTGAGGGTTACGCCCATCCATGGCAGCCCCTAAGCTTCACGCCCCGCATCCTGCGAAAACGGTCGGACCCATCCGACCCTTACAGATCGGCTCTTTGCACTCTAAAAGCGCAGTAAAATTACCAATTTCATTGGGGTTATTTTCACAACTACAAAGCGCCTACGCGGTGAAACCAGTGCCACAAATCGCAAGTCTGCCCCAACACTCTCCCTGCCCATCGCTACCATTCGGAGAATGATCCGTTGGCTTGCATATTGTTGGCCTGTGGCACTGGTTGGGCTGGCGGTCGCGCTTTTTGGGGCAACCCAGAGCGCCCAAGCCCAAACCGACTACACCCTGGATGAATTTGACCGTTGGAAGCCATCCGAAACGCCATCATCCGTGGATGAGCAATTGCAACAAGCGCGCGTGGCGCTTGCCAATGGCGACGCCGCGCGCGCGTTGAACTTGTCGGAAAATTTTCTGGAAAATAATCCCCTTGGTCAAGGCCGCGCCCTGGCCTCTTTGATTCAAGGCGACGCGCAACTGGCTTTGGGAAATGAGTACAAGGCGCTCTTTGCTTATGAAGACGTGGCGCGACGACATAGTTCGAGCACCTCATTTATTCCGGCGCTTGAGCGTGAATATGAAATCGCCAAAGCCTATGCCCACGGACTACGAAAACGATTCATAGGAACATTTCGTTGGATCGACGCGGGCGATGACGCGCAGGAAATTTTTATCCGTATTCAAGAGCGGCTACCCGGTAGCGAGCTTGCGGAAAAAGCTGGCATGGAGTTGGCGGATTATTACTTTCGTATTCGTGACATGCCACTGGCCGCCGACGCCTACGACTTGTTCGTGCAAAATTATCCGCGCTCCAAGCGCGTGAATAAAGCCAAATTACGCTTGATTTACAGCTATTACGCGCAGTTTAAAGGGCCGCAATATGACGCCAGTGGCTTGCGCGAGGCCACATCCAGGCTGAAACTTTTGCAAGCGGATGACCCAGCCTTGGCGCAACAAATTGGCGCCGAGGCGTTGCTTGTGCGCGTGTATGAAAGTGAGGCCGCCAAACTTCTCAATGACGCGCGCTGGTATCAAGCCATGGGTGATTTTATTTCGACTGAACTCACGTTGCGCTCCTTGGTGAAACGCTTTCCAAAATCAATAGCCACTATTGAAGCTCTCCAAATTGCCCCAGGCGTGGTGGCAAAATTACCCGAGAACGTGGCCAAGGGCTGTCCAAACTACGCGGATCTTCGGAGCGCTTTAATCGGCACTCCAAAAACGGTCGAGCCAACTGGTGTGGCGCCAATTCCGCAAGCACCATTACCAAGCGTGTCCGAAACATCCCCGCAGGAGGCTGTTGGAAATGCCGCGCTTGCGCCTGAAGATGTGATGAAAGCTCCGCCAACACCCGCTCCCCAAACTGATCCCTCCGCAACCCCGGCGCAACCAAAATGAATGTGCAACTTTCAAAGCATCGCTTTGGCAATATCGTGTCGGCGATCGCGCTTGCATGCGCCACAATTGTTTTTGCGAGCACGCTTGGATGCACCTCCAAAGGCATGAAGGGCGGCAGTGTTCTACCCACCAAATATCGAAGCATTTCCGTGCCTGTTTTTGATAATGCCACACCAGACCGCGAGATGGGATTTCAATTAACCGAGGCTTTGCAAAAACGCCTGCAACAAACCACGCCCTACACCGTCACGCATGATGGAAGGGCCGACACCATTCTTCGCGGCAAGGTCATCAGCGTGAAACTGAACCAATTAAGTCAAAGCGTTGCGACTGGTTTGTCCGAAGAAGTCGCCTACACTGTCACTCTAGATTGGGATTGGGTTGATGTGCGAACAGGCAAGTCCATCACGGCCCGTAAAGGCTTTTCGGCAAGCGGCGTGGTGGTGACAAGCCGCTCGCAAGCGGAACCACTGGACTTGGCGCGATTTGAAGTGACTCAACGGCTCGCCGACGACATTGTGGCGAACCTTCAAGCGGATTGGTGATAGTGGGCATGCCAATGCACGTCACAGCGACCCAAGATTGACTGTTTAGAACGACAAGAATTGAAAGTAAATCATGAACGACAACAATATTGACACAAACACGATGGCTTTCGCCTCCAAGAAAAAAATCGACAAGCCCATCAAGCGAATCGATCCTCCAACACCCAACTCATCGGGTCAACCCAGCAAGCCCCGCCGCCAAAGCGTGACTTGGTTCACGTTGGGATTGCTGGCCATTCTTTTGTGGATTGTGATCAATGGAAGTTCAAGCCGCGGCACCCCAATTGAAACGTGGCAACAATTTATTTTGTTGGCCAAGGAAAAGAAATTTGTAAACGATTCCGTGGTGATCATGAGCGACCGCATCAGCGCGGAAGTGGTGCCAAATACCAAGGGTTTTTCCGAGCGTTTTGGCGATAAGCCAGCGCCAGTGTATGTGACCATCATTCCATCCGAGTACAAAAAATACATGGAAGATTTGGAATCGGCATCCATTCCGTTTCGCGCCGACGTAGCCACGAGCACCTTCGCGCAAATTGCAATGACCATCTTGCCCACGTTGATTATCTTGGGACTTCTGTGGTTCCTGCTGTCACGAAGCATGCGCAACGCAGGCGGCGGTCCAGGCGGCATGCTTGGAAACTTTGGCCGTAGCAAGCACCGCGTGAGCAACAAGGAAATGGCGCACACCACCTTCGCCGATGTCGCCGGCATTGACGAAGCCAAGGAAGAAGTATCCGAATTGGTTGAGTTCTTGAAGGATCCGAAAAGATTTCAACGCCTTGGCGGACGCATTCCACGCGGCGTGTTGCTTGAAGGTCCGCCAGGTTGCGGAAAAACTTTGCTGGCAAAAGCGATCGCTGGCGAGGCGGAAGTTCCGTTCTTCTCTATTTCTGGAAGCGACTTTGTGGAAATGTTCGTGGGCGTTGGCGCCAGCCGCGTGCGAGATTTGTTCAAGCAAGCCAAAGATAATTCACCTTGCATTATTTTCTTGGACGAAGTGGACGCCGTTGGCCGCCGCCGTGGTGGTGGTTTCACAACTGGCGGACATGATGAACGCGAGCAAACACTGAACGCGATTTTGGTGGAAATGGACGGATTTGACGCTAATGATCAGGTGATTGTGGTTGCCGCCACCAATCGCGCGGACGTGCTTGATCCGGCGTTGACACGACCAGGCCGCTTTGATCGCACCGTGGCCGTGCAATTTCCAGACGTTGCCGGTCGCCGTCAAATTCTTTCGGTGCACGCTAAGAAAGTGAAGATGGGACCCGATGTGAACTTGGAGCGCATGGCGCGAAGCACGCCCATGTTTAGCGGCGCGGATCTCGCGGCCATCATCAATGAAGCCGCCATTCTTGCCACCATGCTTGACAAGGATTTTATTGAGATGACAGACATGGAGGAGGCGCGCGACAAGATTCGATTTGGACGCGCCAAGAAAAGTAGACGCATTGAACAACAAGAGCGCGTCGCCACGGCGTATCACGAATCCGGCCACGCTATTTTGCAAGTTCTTTTGGCCGACGCGGATCCATTGCACAAGGTGACCATTATTCCGCGCGGAAATATGTTGGGAGTGACATTTAGTTTGCCAGAGAAAGACCGTTATGGTTTCTCGCGCAAATATTTATTAGCGACCATGCGCGTGTTGTGCGGCGGCCGCATTGCGGAGGCGCGCCAAAATGGTGATGTCTCCAGCGGCGCGTCCATGGACATTAAAATGGCCACCGCCTACGCGCGCGCCATGGTGTTGGAATGGGGCATGAGCGAAAAGCTTGGTTTTGTGCGCTATGCGGGCTCAGATTCGCGCGAGTCCTATGTTCCTGAACGCGACTATTCAGATGACACCGCGCGCATTATCGACGAGGAAATTCGGCGCATGATTGACGATGCCTTCAGGGACGCGGAGCGCTTGGTGAACGAAAATTGGGACAAGATTTCTATTCTTGCAGAGGCGCTATTGAAATATGAAACACTCAATGTGGAGGATGTGCAACGCATTATCCGTGGTGAAGCGCTGAACCTGCCCACTGTGGTTCAAATGCTTTCCACGGAAACGCCTGCGCCAACCGCCATCAAGGTGGATCCGCCAGAGCCTGAAATTGGAATCATGCCAAGTCCGGCTTAAGCTCGCAACGCGCTCGCGCATATACCAACGCAATGTTGCGACCAATCAATGGCGCATCATTTGGTCATGTGAAATGTATTTTGTATCCCCGAAAAGCCAGGCGTGTGTTTGAACGATCACACCAAAAGCGTGGCTGGATTTTCAAGCAGACCCTTGAGCGTGTTCAACCAACGCGCCGCCATGGCGCCATCGATCACGCGGTGGTCTAGCGACAGCGTGGCCGTCATTTCATATCCAATGGTCAGTTGATCATCGCGCACCACGGGTTGCTTCAGCGCGGCGCCGCAGGCCAGAATGGCGGAGTTGGGTGGATTGATGATGGCCGTGAAATGCTCTACGCCAAACATGCCCAAGTTGCTCACAGTGAATGTGCTGTCGGACATTTCCTCCATGGACAAACCACGGGTGCGCGCCTTCT
This sequence comes from uncultured Planctomycetia bacterium, assembly GCA_937919205.1. Taxonomy (GTDB): domain Bacteria; phylum Planctomycetota; class Phycisphaerae; order Phycisphaerales; family SM1A02; genus SYAC01. Next base: position 661 of record CALFOZ010000103.1, on the reverse strand, counting down.
CTGAAAGCGCCTTGGTTTCGCTGGAAATAGCGCGCAAACTCTTGCGGTCCACGTCGCGGATGACGGCCACCAACAAGCCGCCGCCCTTCTCCTCATCCAGTGCCACGGCCACGCCAACATTCACTTGCTGATGCATGAGAATTTTTTCGCCGGCCCAACTTGCGTTGACATATGGATGCTTGGCCATGGACAGCGCGCAACCGCGCACAATGAAATCATTCACGGAAAGTTTAATGCCCATGCCAGCGAGTTCGCTATTCAGTTGCTCGCGCAGGGCCATCAATCGGTCCAACTCAAACTTCATGGAGACCTGATAGTGCGGAATGGTGGTCTTGCTTTCAACCAATCGCTTGGCGATGATTTGGCGCATTGAACTGACGGCCACTTCAGTGCTTTGCAGACCAGCCACAACAAGTCCGCCCGCGCGGTGTGTTGGCGTAACTGGAACAGCAAGCGAACTGGATGCCGCAACATGCGCTTGACTACTTGTGGTTGGCGCGCTGGAAGACATTGAACTTGCGCGCGCCGACTCCGTGGTTTGCGCGGCGGGAGTGGCGCCGCGATTTTCCAAAGCGTTCATCACATCGCGCTTGATAATGCGCCCGCCAGGACCGGAGCCCTGAAGCGACGCAAGATCAACGCGCTCTTGCTCGGCGATTCG
>CALFOZ010000102.1 GCA_937919205.1 uncultured Planctomycetia bacterium | reverse complement strand
AGTGCGCGATGAGGCGAAAGTATTGGCGCGCCTGAACACGGACAGGCGCGTGAGTGTTGCGCCAGACATGGGCTACAAGTTTGTGGCGCGGGCGCAGGAGAAGATGGCGCATGGCGTAGAGATGCAAAGCGGCGGCGCGCCACGCCCAATTGTGATTGGCATGGGTCCCGCCGGACTTTTTGCGGCGCTGATTTTGGCGCAATCAGGTTTCAGGCCGTTGGTGCTGGAGCGTGGCAAGGCCGTGCGCGAACGCACCGTGGACACGTTTCGCATGTGGCGCCAAGGCGTGCTGGACACGGAATCAAATACGCAATTTGGCGAAGGCGGCGCCGGCACATTTTCAGACGGCAAGTTGTATAGCCAGATTAAAGATCCCAAGCATTACGGCCGTAAAGTGCTGCGCGAATTTGTGGCCGCGGGCGCGCCCGAGGAAATTTTATATGTGAGCAAGCCGCACATTGGAACGTTCCGCCTGGTGGGCATGGTGGAAAAAATGCGCGCCAAAATTATTGCGCTGGGCGGCGAGATTCGTTTTGGCTGCCGCGTGGATGAAATTGAAATTGAGCGCGAAGCAAATGGCGCAAACAAAATTGGCCGCGTGCGCGCGGTTGTTCTGGCTGGCGGCGAGCGCATTGCCAGCGACCATATTGTGCTTGCGGTTGGCCACAGTGCGCGCGACACGTTTGCCATGTTGCACGCGCGCGGCGTGTTTATACAGGCCAAACCGTTTTCAATTGGCTTTCGCATAGAGCATCCACAGTCGCTGATTAATAAAAATCGCTACGGAAAAAACGCAGATAGTCCCCTACTTGGCGCGGCGGATTACAAGTTGGTGCATCACGCCAAGAATGGGCGCTCGGTGTACAGCTTTTGCATGTGCCCTGGCGGAACGGTGGTTGCCGCAACAAGCGAAGCCGGCCGCGTGGTGACCAACGGAATGAGTCAATATTCGCGCAATGAGCGCAACGCCAACGCTGGAATTGTTGTGGGCATTTCGCCGGAGCAGGATTATCCGGGCGGTCCGCTTGCGGGCATTGAGTTTCAGCGCTTCTGGGAGTCGCGCGCGTTTGAATTGGGCGGCGGCAGTTACTTGGCGCCGGGACAATTGGTGGGAGATTTTTTGGCGCGACGGCCATCGACAAAATTGGGGGCGGTGTTGCCGTCGTACACGCCGGGCGTGCACATGTGCGACTTGTCAACGGCGTTGCCGGACTACGCCATTGCGGCGATACGCGAGGCGTTGCCCGTGTTTGCCAAACAGTTGAAAGGTTTCGATTTGCCCGACGCGGTGTTGACCGCAGTGGAGTCGCGCACATCGTCGCCAATTCGCATTGAGCGCAATGATGATGATTTGCAAAGCGTGAACACGCGCGGACTTTTTCCGGCGGGTGAAGGCGCGGGTTACGCCGGCGGAATTTTAAGCGCGGCCATTGACGGAATTAAAATTGCCGAGGCCGTGTCGTTGAGCGCGAGCATGGGAATGGGCATGCGCATAGGCATGAACTTGAAACCGTAAGGCTACGCCGTCACCGGCTCAGGTAAACCCAACTGCGCGAATATTTCTGCGATGGACGCCTCATGCTCCGAGCGATACTGCGCGTCGGAATCAATGACTGGCTTGCCAAGAATTTCCTCAAACATTGCGCGCGTGTACACCGGCTTCACGACCGCGGTGGACTTGGCGCCCATTTGATTTAGGTTGCTGGCAAAAATTCCCGCCGCGCTGACGGGAAGAAAATCCTCGTAACGCAACCCTTGCACTTGCGCAAAACCAAGCTGCACCAGTTGGTGAATGTCGCGGGTGTGTATGGATCCGCGCGCGGCAATGCCCTTGGCCGTTGCGCTGTAGTGGCCATAGACCAGCTCCTGCTGCAACAGCGCTGAAAGCGTTTTTGGAAATGGCGAGAATGGCTTTGCATACAGCGCTTCAAACGCGGCGAAGTCGCGCTTGGCAAGCGACGGATCCGCATCGCGCGCGGTGTCGGCCTGCTCCAAGCAACGGTCATACAACTCACGGCCCACGGGCGTGGTGGCGTAGCCGCGCTCCTCTATTTCACCAAAGCGCGCGGTATGCGTTGCGTGAACCACGTTGTTGGTGGCGTTTGCGTTTGTGTCAGCGTTGGCGTTGCGATTGGAGTTGCCGATGGCGTTTGCGTTGTGAAATTGCACGGGCTCGGTGAGCGCCTTGTACGCGTCTTGGCGCAGAAGAATGGGCGTGTCTTGCGATGGGCCTTCGGTGAACTCTTTAAAGCCGGCGTGCTTGAGATTGACCAGCGCAAATTGTGGCAATTGTAGTGTGGCGACAAGCGTGTCCACCATGCGTGCAATATCGCTTGGGGACACGGTTGCGCGCGCGAACAAATCAACATGCGCGTGATCAAGGTGCCTGAAGTGAAGGAGCAACCAATCATGGTCGGCCGCGGCGCACAGGCGCGTAAGCGTGGTGGTGGCGCGCTCACGAAATGCGTCCTGCTGTAACTCACCCATGCAAAATTTCATAGACGCCGTGTATAGGTCCATGCAAAAAGTATTTGGCGTGAGATGGTTCAAGCAATGCGATTCAAAGCAGGCAATGTCCGCCGCAATTTTAAACCCCGCGTCGCAAAGTTCGGTGTACAAACCGTAGTCGCGCGCGTTGCCAGTCCACTTGAAGATGCGGTCGACTCCTTCGCGCACAAGGGCGTTGAAATCCTGCGTATTGAGTCCGCCTTGAGTCTCATTTTTTTCTATGAGATTTTTTGCGCTGGCTGAAATCACCTCGCGCGTGGCTAGAAGCGCCTCAACGCGCGCGCGTGTAGTTGCGTCGAAATAATCCGTGACCAGCAGTGATGTGAACATGCGATGCTCAGGCTTGACCACGGAACGAAACGCCGTGGCAATGACGGGCTTGCTTTTGGCGCCCACGTTGGTCATGTCGTAAAAGTTGTGGGGTTGCATGGCAAAGGCCGCGAAATAGCGGGTAATCCAGCGATATTCATCGGGGCGACCAATGCGAATGGCGCCGTGGCGCTCGCCACTTGTTTGATTGAGTTGCTGGGGTGAAATGGCGAAACCCACGTGTAAGCGCGCCACCAAGTCGCACACGGTTGTGTTGCACACATGGTTCACCGCAAGACTGCGGTCATACATGGGTACCTCTTTGGCGAACATGCTGGACAGCTCACCAAATAGCGTGTTCTGCATTTCAACTGGGTCGGCAAAGCGCGTGTTGTGTGCGGTCATGGAATCTTTTTCAATAGGTGACTGATTGTGGAATTGGTGATTGCGAATACAAGCAAAGTCAAATCTATGGCAAAGCGTTTGTGCGGTATTCCAAAATGTGTTTCGACTTTTTTGTCGACAAAGGATAGACGCCCATTCAACACAAGTCGAGCAAAGCGCTTACGCCTTCATGCGTGAACTTGGCTCAAGCGCGCGCATATGCGTCACTTGCACAGCCACATTGCGATGCACACAAACTTCACCGGGCGATAAGCCAATAATTTCATTGGATGGCACGCGGCTGTTGGAACAACCAATCAATAAATAGTTCGGCTACTGCTGTGATACCAACCCCTTGAAGAAACTATGGGTGATTGACCTCCATGTTGGCGGCCCACTTCTTATTGTTGTGCAGAAGAGGGTCAAGTTTGGACATATTTTGAATGGTAGTCGCACTGAAATTTGATGCCTAGATGACCGCTTCTAAAAAACATGATGTCATTTACAAAAAAGCGCGCTCGGGCGCGGACTCTTAGAAATCTCTATCTTGCACACATGCCGATTCTGAACGCATCGAATCGCCGGCGGGTTCCATGGAAAAATGGAAACGGTATGACATTGGAAATTGCAACCGACGCGGGCACTGTTGGCGGTGATTGGTCATGGAGAATTTCCATTGCCGATGTGCCCCAGCGCAGTACTTTTTCCGTGTATCCCGGCGTGGATCGTTTCATGATGCGCCTTGACGGGACGCGCCTTGACATTGTGCGCGGCGAAAATACTTTTGTTGTTCCAGACACTGACATTGCGCTTGCTTTCGCTGGCGAGGAAGAAGTTGTTGGCATTCCAACTGGCACAGGCGTGCGCGATGTGAACTTGATGGTGCGTCGGGACCGTTGGCGTGGCGCGCTGCATATCTTGCGCGATGGCTGTATGCGGGCCGACGCGCCCAAAGTGTTGGTGCACGCGGCGCACGGAGACATTGAAATACACGTTCACGGCGAGCCAGATTTAAAATCACTGCGCGAAGAACAAACTTTAATGTGCTATGGATGCGTTGAAATTACAAACACGCTGGACTCCGCGGCCATTGTCTGCCAACTGTGGCCCATAGACGCGCCCCACTAATTCCTACTTGCCCTTGAACATGCGGAACAGGCGCGTAACCGGATCATAAAACTGGTCCACCACCCGCTCCTTCATTGGAATAATCGCGTTGTCGGTAATGCCAATGTGCTCGGGGCAAACTTTGGTACAGCACTTGGTGATATTGCAATAGCCAATGCCATCGCGATTCTTTAAATCACCAACACGATCCTCCGTGTCTAGCGGATGCATTTCAAGCGCGGCGGTGTACATCAAGAAACGCGGCCCAATGAACTCGTCCTCTTTGTGATGGTCGCGAATCACGTGGCACACATCTTGGCACAGGAAACATTCAATGCACTTGCGGAACTCTTGCACGCGGTCAATGTCCTGCTGAAACATGGTCCATGAACCGTCGGCGTTGTCGGGCTTGCGCGGCTTGAATGGCTTGATGGTCTTCTTCACGCGGAAATTCCAACTGACATCCGTGACCAAATCGCGAATGGATGGGAACGAACGCATGGGCTCCACGGTGACCACCTTGCCGGGCGGCAACGAGTCCATGCGCGTCATGCACATCAGGCTTGGCTTGCCGTTAATTTCCGCGGAACACGAACCACATTTGCCGGCTTTGCAATTCCAGCGGCACGCCAAATCAGGCGCTTGCTCGGCTTGAATGCGATGCACGCAATCCAGCAACACCATGCCCTCGCTGACATTCACTTCGTAGTTCACAAACTCGCCGCCATCTTTATTGCCGCGCCAAATACGAAATTGCACGGCGTTCGATTGATCAACAGGATTTGATTGGATGGTTGGTGTGGACATGTTTTAAAATCCTTATTTCATTTTCTCAATCACGGCTTTCAAATCCGCGCGTATTGGAACAATAGACCGACGCGTGACTTGCATCGACCCGTCGGCGGCTTTCTTGGACACCACATTAAATGTGGCGCACTCGGCGCTTTTATCTGGATAGTCGTCGCGGAATTGCGCGCCACGACTTTCCTTGCGCTCCAACGCGGCGCGCGTGATGGACTCGGACACAACCAGCATGCACGGCAAATCAATCGCCGTATGCCAGCCCGGGTTGTACTCGCGGTGTCCAATCACGCTGACATTTTTCACGCGCGCCTTGTACTCATCAAGTTTCACCAGCGCTTGCTGCATTTCTGTTTCCGTACGCACAATGCCAACCAGATCCTGCATGGTGTTCTGCAACTCATGTTGAATTCCGTATGGATTTTCACCCGTGGTGCGTTCAAACGGCTCCATAATTGCGTTGGTGTGCGCCAACACTTGCTCTTGATCCACTTCAACGGCCGCGTTGTTCTTGGCGTATTTGGCGGCGTGCTCACCGGCCAACTTTCCAAACACAACCAAATCTGAAAGCGAATTGCCGCCTAAACGATTGGCGCCGTGCAAGCCAGCGGTCACTTCACCCGCCGCGAACAAACCAGGCACGCACGACATTTGCGTGTCGCCATCAACCGCGACGCCGCCCATGACATAGTGCGTGGTTGGTCCAACTTCCATGCGCTCCTTCGTAATGTCCACGCCCGCAAGTTGCTTGAACTGGTGGTACATGCTTGGCAACTTGCGCTGGATGTGCTCGGCGGAGTTTGGCAATTTCTCCTTGATCCAAGCAATATCCAAATACACGCCGCCGTGCGGTGAACCGCGACCAGCTTTAATTTCTCGATTGATGCAACGCGCAATATGGTCGCGCGTGAGCAACTCCGGCGGACGCAGGGCGTTCTTGTCGCCGCACACGTAGCGCCAGCCTTCTTCCTCATCAGTGGCTACTTGGTTTTTATACATCTCGGGAATGTCGTCAAACATAAAGCGCTTGCCTTCATTATTGCGAAGCACGCCGCCCTCACCACGCACGCCTTCGGTCACAAGAATGCCGCGCACGCTTGGCGGCCACACCATTCCAGTTGGATGGAATTGCACAAACTCCATGTCCATCAATTCAGCGCCGGCTTGATACGCAAGCGCGTGTCCGTCGCCGGTGCCTTCCCAACTATTGCTGGTGATGCGGAATGATTTGCCGATGCCGCCGGTGGCCAAAATGACGGCTTTCGCCTTCCAAATTCGCATGCGGCCGCGCTCACGGTCATAACCCAACACGCCGGAAATTTTGCCGCCGGTTGTCAGCAGCGACACCACGGTCATTTCCATGAACACTTCCATGCCCTTGTGAATGCCGTGATCTTGCAGAGTGCGAATAAGTTCAAGGCCAGTGCGATCGCCAACGTGCGCCAGACGCGGATAGCGATGGCCACCGAAATTGCGCTGCAAAATTTTTCCTTCTTTGGTGCGATCAAACACCGCGCCCCATGATTCAAGTTCAAGCACGCGCGCCGGAGATTCCTTGGCGTGATGCTCCACCATGATTGGATTGTTCAAGTACTGGCCGCCGCGCATTGTGTCGGCAAAGTGCACTTCCCAATTGTCGCGGTCATCCACATTGCCCATGGCCGCGGCCATGCCGCCCTCCGCCATAACCGTGTGCGCCTTGCCAAGAAGGGATTTACAAATCACTCCAACTTTTAAACCCGCGGCGGACGCCTCAATAGCGGCGCGCAGACCAGCGCCACCGGCGCCAATGACAAGCACGTCATGTTCGTGCACGATGAATTGCTCAGAAAAACTCACAGAATCCTCCAGTCAGTCCAAGTTCCGTTGGCGCACATGCGCACATAAACGTCGGTCAATGCAACGCCAAACAAGCTGATCCACGCGAACAACATGTGGCGTTGATTCAGCCAAGTAACTTTCTTGTAAGCCCCGCCGCCGTCCATGGTGCATGACAGACAATCATTTTTGCCGCCAACAAAATGGCGCATGCAGTGGCAACCAAAGGTATACAAGCTTAGGAAAATTGGATTCAGAAAAAGAACCAGTGAGCCCACGCTGAATCCAAACGAGCGCGTGCCGTCAGCGTTGTAGTGCAACAAACTTGCGAAGGCGTCCCATGAGAGCAAAGCAATGAAGAGCACGGCCACGTATAAAAAGTAGCGGTGAATGTTCTGCATGATCAGCGGAAACTTTTGCTCGCCGCGATAGTTCTTGCCGCGAAAGCCTGGCTCGCCAACCGCGCAATTGACTGGGTCGCCCCAAAACGCTTTGTAGTACGCGCCGCGGTAGTAGTAGCACGTGAATCGAAAGCCGGCGGGAAACGGAAGAATTAAAAGCGCGGGCGAGAAGATCATCCACGCGGGCCACCACAACGGAAGTTCACCAAACCACGCGTGGCCAGAGTGAATGCCGCGCGGGTCCCACAAGACGGGTGAATAAAACGGCGAGAGTAAGCGCTGTACGCCAGGCTGATCCATGCCACCAGTGAAATAGTTGCAACCTTGAAACGCGGCCCACGTGGAATACACCACGAAACCGCCCAGACCTAGCAGAACCAAAATGGGCTGGATCCACCAATAGTCGGTGCGTTGAGTTTGTAGAAATCCGCGAACTTGAGGCAATGGAATTGGCGAGCGGGTCACGCGATGAATCCTTTCAAAAACTGTCGGCGAATGGGATTTTGAGTATAGCTACGACTGTTTTGCTGGTCGATTGGCGTAGGAAAACTTTTCAAAGGCGCCTAAATTTGGGATTTTTCGTCGAGATTGGGCGGAATGCGTGCGGCGCAAGCCCCCGCTGTTGAACCCCCGCCAAACATACAACACCGCGGCCACGCAGGGCGTTTCGCCCGTGACCATGAAGGATGGAGAAATTCAGTTCACTCCGGCGTCGCACGGCGAGCCGATGTTGTCGATTAGCAAGAACGGCATGATTGCCACACGGACTGGGTCGTTCACGGATCATTGGAAGAAAATCGACTAAGTAGTTCTGCGAACGCGGATTCAAAGAGTTTTAATCTGCGATTTGAACGATAGAACACCGTGGCCGCCTAGAAAGCGCCACGGTGTTTTTGTGTGCATTGAAATTGCGCGCAATGTGTTAGCCTTGAATTGCAATGCAATTTGATGTGCGAGAACCTGAATTAGCCAGCGATGTGACAGCGCTGTCATTGCCGCAATTTCGCGCGGTTGAGGGTGTGGGCAGGAACGCGGCAACAAGGCGAGGTCTGGGTGCGACACCGGAGAAGTTGCCGGCGGCGCCGGCGCATATTCGCGCGGGCGGGCGCATGATGGATTCGCACGGACGAACCATTTTGGATTTGCGCATCAGCATTACGGACCGCTGTAATTTTCGCTGCGTGTATTGCATGGAACCTGATGTTCAATTTCAGCCGCGCGAGAATGTGCTTACGCCGGGCGAGATTATTCGCATGGCGCGCGTGGCGCAGTCGCTTGGCGTGCGCAAGATTCGCTTGACGGGTGGCGAACCCACGCTGCATCCGCAGTTGACGGCAATTATTTCTGGCATTCGCGCCGCCACGGATGTGGAAATTGCAATGATCAGCAATGGGTCGCTGTTGACGCGCGAAAAACTTTCCGCGTGGAAGCGCGCGGGACTGGATCGCATGACCATCAGTATTGACTCGGTGCGCGCCGACCGCTTCGCGCGCGTAACGCGCTCCACAGTGACGCCAGAAGATGTGATTGCGGGAATTGAAATGTGCGTGGCCGAGGGATTGACGCCGCTGAAATTAAACGCGGTGTTGGTGCGCGGACAAAACGATGACGAGGCCGTGGAGTTGGCGCGCTTGGCGCGGCGCTTTGGCGTGGAGATGCGATTTATTGAATACATGCCGCTGGATTCCGCGCGCGCGTGGGACCGCTCACTTATGGTGACGGCCCAGGAAACGCGCGAGGCGATTGAGGATGTGTTTGCGTTGACGCCCACCAATATGGACGACGCACACAGCACCGCGCGCACGTATCGATTTACGGATGGCGCGCCTGGCCTGATTGGTTTTATCGCGCCGGTGAGCAATCCGTTTTGCGGCGCGTGTAGCAGATTGCGCTTAACCGCCGACGGAAATGTGCGGCCGTGTTTGTTTAGCACCACGGAATGGAGCGTGATGAAGTTGCTGCGCGGCGGCGCAAGCGATCGGGAGTTGGCGAACTTCTTGATTGATGTGACGTGGACCAAACTTGCGGGGCACAACATTGCGTCGCCGCAGTTTGTGCAACCAGCGCGGCCCATGTCCGCGGTTGGTGGTTGATTTATAAATACATTAAATATAAATCGGCGATTTCCAAATGGGCACATCGCGCTTCATGCGGTCGATGAATTCGTCCATGGCGGCCAGGGCTTCTTTGCGATGCGCGCTATGAATTGCAAGGCGGAACGATCGCTCCCCCGCCAAGACTTCGCCGCGACTGTGTTCAACTGTGATGGCGATTAGCGCGTGCTTGCAAAGAATGTCGCGCGCCAAATCCGTGAGCGAGTTGGTGGCCATGGGCTCATAGGCTTCGTATGAAAGCGCGCGAATTGCTCGGCCTTGTTCGTTGGCGCGAACTATTCCTTCAAACACAAGCGTGGCGCCGACTTGTTCAGTGGCGGGCGCGGGGTTCAGAACATGCGGCAAGCCTTGGCTTGAAAGTGCGCCATTTGAAATGCGAACAAGAACGCTCATCCCCCACCAACCAATTCGATAAGCGCGACTTCGTCACCTTGTTGCACTGGCGAGCTTGGCACGGCGAAAGCGTGATTGACCGCGAGGCGCGCTGATTGAAAAAACGCGGCTTTGAAAGGATGTTTCGCGGCGAGCGCTTGGTTGACGTCGCGCACGGTGGCGGGCTCGGCGACATCAACCGCAATATCTTTGCAAGACAATTCACGCGCAAGCGAACCGAAAATGAGAACGCGAATGGTCATTCAGAAAGCGTATCATCGCGGTCTGATTTAAATGAAGTTCACCCTGAACTTGCCGCAAATGCGCTGAAACATGAATCCAATCGCAACAACGCCTGAAATAAAGCCACCAAATTCGCCGCGCGAAGCCATTGACGCGGCGCGCGGGCAAGTACAAGTGGTGGCAACGGAAATAATCCCACTGGCGCAATGCAACGGACGCGTATTGGCGCAAGCGATTCACGCGGATCGCGACAGCCCCGCGCTTGATGTGAGCGCGATGGATGGATTCGCGGTGCGCATGGCAGATTTGATTGTGATGGCGGGCGCGAATGGGTTGCCTATGGGCGCGCCGGAAAAGATCAATGAAGCGATGGTTGGTGGCGGCGCGGCGAACGTGCGTGAAGAAAGTGCGGGCATGAGCGAAGCCATGATTGGGTATGCGCAAATACAAATGCGCGCGGGACACGCTGTTCGGATTGTCACGGGCGCGCCAATTCCGATTGGCGCGGATGTTGTGGTGCGCTATGAAGATGTTGTGGTGAATAATGGCGGCGTGCGATTGATGATTGAGGCAAGCGCGATTAAAGCTGGCGCGAACATTCGCCGACGCGGCGAGAACGCGAAATGCGGCGATGAGATTGCGCGCGCTGGCGTGGTGATTGGCGCGGCAACTATTGGCGCGATGGCTTCCTTTGGAGTAGCGCAAGTGGTTGTGCGTAAGCGCGTGCGCGTGGCGTTGGTGACCACGGGCGATGAACTTGTTGGCGCGCAAGACCAGCCACAACAGTGGCAGGTTCGCGACAGCAACGGGCCCGTGCTGGAATCGCTGCTTGGCGCGCACGCATGGATTGAAATTATTTCGCGCACGCATGCGCGCGATCACGCGGACTCGCTTGCAGACACGTTGACACGCGCCATGGATATCGCGGACGCGGTTATGTTGACGGGCGGAGTTTCAATGGGCCACAAAGATTTTGTGCCGCAAGTTGCCGCGCGATTGGGCGCGCGCACAATCTTTCACAAACTTCCGCAAAGGCCAGGCAGGCCGATGTTCGCCGCGGCGCGGCCGGCGGTTGGCGCGATTGCGCCGTGCTTGATTTTGGGTCTGCCGGGCAATCCTGTTTCCGTGATGGTGACGGCGCGTCGACTTGGCCTTGAAATACTTGGCGCGCTTGCGGGAATTTCCACGCCACACTTTGCGGCGCACACGCGTGGCGTTGCCAACGCCGACAATGCCACGCTTCCAATGTGGTGGTATCGCCTTGTGGGCGAAAGCGTGAACGCCGACGGCGTAAACGAACTGTATTTGCTTTCGGGCAAGGGTTCTGGCGACATTGCCGCGGCGGCTTCAAGCGTGGGATTTATTGAGGTTGCGCCTGGCCAACACACTGTTAGCGCGCACAACTTTTACGCGTGGAAGCATTAGGAGATTTGAATCATGGCAAAGAAGAAAATATTTACAAGTGGTGTGGCGAAGAAGTCGCGCGCCGCGAAGAAATCAAGCGCGCTGAAGCGTGTAGTCGCTCGCGGCGCCGCCAAAGTACGCGTGCCCGCAAGTAATCTCACACATGTGGACGCCCACGGCCGAGCCGCCATGGTTGATGTTGGCGAGAAAGCCATGACCGCCCGGCGCGCCGTTGCGGAGGCGCGCGTGATGATTTCGCCGGCGCTTGCACAGCACATCCGCAAAAACTCGCTTGCCAAAGGAAATGTTTTAGACGTGGCGCGGCTTGCCGGCATTCAGGCGGCCAAGCGCACCGACGAATTGATTCCGCTGTGCCACTCGCTTCCGCTTGATTCCATTCAAGTGCGCGCCGAATTGCGCCGAGACCATGTCTATATATGGTCGGAAGCGAAAGTGACGGCAAAGACTGGCGTGGAAATGGAGGCGTTGTTGGCGGTGGCCATCGCGGCGCTCACCGTGATCGACATGGGAAAGTCCATCGACCGCGCAATGACCATTGAGGGATTGCGCATGCTGGAAAAAGAAGGCGGACGTAGCGGACATTTTGTGGCGGGCGCACAAGCGCGCCGCTAACCAAATGTATTACGGCGTGTTGCGATTGCTCAATATGGATTGATCGCTTGGCTGGATCATTGTGAGTTTGCACGAGCGTAAAATGCGCCGCGGACTAAACTCGCCGCGCGCGAATGCCGCAAGAAATTGCGCCTGCGCTGGCGGCTCCCACAATGCGATCATGGGTTCAATTTCATTTTTCTGTTCATCAAAGAACACCACCGCGTCCGCGTTTAGATCGCGAGCGTCAAGCAAACTTTGCAAGTCGCGCGGTTGAAGCAACGGGTAATCGCAACCCACAACAAGCCATGCGCATGAGGCGTGAAGTTGCGGTGATTGCGGCAAAGTCATGTTGCGCGCTTGCGGCAATGTGCTTGTGAACGCCGCGTGTAAGCCACCGGCGGGTCCATGCCCCACCGCCACGTCAATGATGGCGCGATCGCCAATACCCCACTGCGATTGTTGCGTTGGCGTGCATGACCAAAATACTTGCGTGCACAACGGCCGCAACAATTCTTCCACGGCGCGCCACTGCGGCAACTGCGCGTAGACAATTTCCGCTTTGTCGCGGCCCATGCGCGAACTTGCTCCACCTGTAAGAATTAATCCGCGCACATCAACGGTCAACGGCAACTCTTTCAAGCGACACAATCACGGACTTGGACGTTGGCGTAAGACTGCCCTCGGCGAAACTATCAATGGGCACCAAGACGTTGGCCTCTGGGAAATACGTCGCTAGACAACCTGGCGGAATGTCATAGACGACCACTCGGAAATTTTTTGCGCGCCGTTGCACGCCGCGAAAATGGCTGACCACATCAACCGCGTCGCCGGCGGAAAGTTTTTGCGCGGCCATGTCTTGCGCGTTCATCAACACCACGCGGCGACCTTGGTGAATGCCGCGGTAACGATCCTCCATGCCATAAATAGTTGTGTTGTATTGATCATGCGAGCGAATGGTGGTCATGACAAACTGGCCGTGACCAACTTCAAGATGCGGAATTTGGTGAACCGTGAAGATGGCTTTTTTACTGGGCGTGCCAAAGTTATTCCTGTCGCGAACTTCATGCGGCAATTCAAAACCACCTGATTGACGCACCTTTACGTTGAGATTTTCAAATCCAGGAATGACATTGGCAATGTGATCGCGAATCAAATCGTAGTTGCCAACCAACGAACTCCAATCCACATCCAGCGTTGCGTTTGCAAGCGCGGCAACAATGGCTGGCTCGCTCATTAAATGTTGCGACGCCGGCTCCAAATTTCCCCGCGACGAATGCACCACGCCCATGGAATTTTCCACGCACACAAATTGCGCGCCCGTGGCTTGCATATCAAGCTCGGTGCGGCCCAAGCATGGCAGAATAAGCGCCTGCGCTCCGGTGATTAAATGCGAGCGATTGAGTTTGGTGGAAACCTGCACCGTCAAGTCACAGCAAGAAATCGCCTTGGCGGTGAACGCGGTGTCGGGAGTTGCGGAAAGAAAATTTCCGCCAAGCGCAAAAAACACTTTCACGGCGCCGGCGTGCATGGCTTGAATTGCTTCAATAGTGCTGTACCCGTGCTCATGCGGCGGAGTGAAATGAAACTCCTTACCCAAGCTGTATAAAAATTCCGCCGTGGGTCGCTCCCAAATTCCCATGGTGCGATCACCTTGCACATTGCTGTGGCCACGCACCGGACAGGCGCCAGCGCCAGGCTTTCCAAAATGTCCGCCCAGCAAAAGAAGATTGATGATTTCTTGAATGTTGCCAACGGCGTTGCGATGTTGCGTGAGACCCATGGCCCAGCAACAAATCATGGCCTTGCTGTTGGCGATGACCTCTGCCACTTCGCGAATTTGCGCCTCTGAAATTCCACTGCCGCGCACAATATTTTCCCACGACTCAGCCGCAAGATCGTCGCGGTAAGCGTCGAAGCCCTCGGTGTTGCGCTGGATAAATTCCCTGTCAAGGCGCGGCGTCGGTTGTTCTAAAATCGCCTTTTGAATTCCCTTGAGCAACGCGACATCGCCGTTGATTTTCACGGGCACATGATGCGTGGCCAGCGGCGTGCCCTTGCCAAAAATGCCCGCGACTTCTTGCGGATGCTGAAAGCGTTTCAGACCCGTTTCCGCAAGTGGATTGATGCTGATGATTTGGCAACCGCGACGCGCGGCATTCTGCAATGTGCGCAACATGCGCGGATGATTTGTGCCAGGATTTTGCCCGATGACAACAATGCAATCAGCGCTGTCAAAATCTTTCAGCGACACGGTGCCCTTGCCCGTGCCAATGGTGCGCAACATTGCTTGACCACTTGATTCGTGACACATGTTGGAGCAATCAGGAAGATTGTTGGTGCCGAAGCGGCGCACGAAAAGTTGATATAGAAACGCGGCCTCGTTGCTGGTTCTTCCCGATGTGTAGAACACCGCGTCGTTGGGCGAAGGCAAAGCCTTGAGCGCACCACCAATTTTTGCGAAGGCGTCTTGCCATGAAATTGGCGTGTAATGCGACGCGCTATCGGCCAAGAACATGGGCTGGGTGAGCCGGCCTTGTTGACTAAGCCAGTGATCCGTTTGGCGCGAGAGTTCCTCCACGGAATAGCGCGCGAAAAAATCTGCGGTGATTCTTTTCAGCGTGGCCTCTTCCGCCACGGCCTTAGCGCCGTTCTCGCAGAACTCCGCAATGGATCGATGATCTTCTGGATCGGGCCATGCGCAACCAGGGCAATCGAAACCATCTTTCTGATTCACATCGCGCAAAACTTTTGCCGTGCGCGCCAAACCCATTTGCTGCACCGACATGGTGAGCGCAATTTTCACCGCGGTGAGACCGCCGGCGGATTCCGCTGGCACACCAACATGAAGATTGGCGTCAAGAACTTCGGGGCTAAGAAATTCAGGATTGCGTTCTTTGCTCATGGATTTTCTTTCACATCAATCGATGTCAGAAATTCGCGCGGCTCCGTGATACATATTAAATCGCTCACCACGCGCGAATCCCACAAGCGAGATATTGAAACGCTTGGCCAATTCAACCGCCAAACTGGATGGCGCGCCCACCGCGACAATCATTGGCACGCCGGCCACGAGCGCTTTCTGCACCAATTCAAAACTTGCGCGGCCACTGAGAAATAACAGTTGGTTGGAAAGCGGCGTGCGCCCCGCCAAAAATTGCGCGCCCAACAATTTATCCACGGCGTTGTGGCGGCCAACATCTTCGCGCAACGCAAGCAACTCGCCCGCCGCATTGAACAACGCCGCGGCATGCAATCCGCCAGTTTGATCAAACACCGACTGCCGCGCGCGCAATTTATCTTGCAATGTGCAAATTAAGTTTGAGTCAATCTGAAATCCATCATCCGCAATCGCGCAAATGCCCGGAACTTCAAGCGCGTCCAGCGACGCCTTGCCGCACACGCCGCAACTACTGGTGGCGTAAAAGTGGCGCTGTAGCTTTGGCCACTCCACTTTGGCGTGATCGGCAAGACGCACCTTGACAATATTTTGTCCACCATGCGCGCCGTTGTTGGAACCGCAACCAACAATGTCATCTATGTCCGTTGGCAAACGCACAACGCCTTCGCTAAATAAAAATCCGGCGGCAAGTTCATTGTCATTGCCCGGAGTACGCATGGTTATGGAAACGCTTTTGCGCTGACGCTCCACACCATCAAGCCAATCAAGGCGAATTTCCAGCGGCTCCTCAAGCGCGACATGGTCCAATACTTCGCTGGTTTGGCCACGATCAACGCGCGAAATTTGTATCGGCACGCTTTGCGCGATCTCATCGCTCTGCTTGTTTGTTGCCGCAATGGAAAGCCGCATGCCTTCATCCTAACCAAATACCAAGCGTGAAATAGCCTAAAGTTGACGCATGAGCACACCCACCCGCGCCGTGATTTTGACAGTAAGCGATCGATGTTCGCGCGGCGAGACGACCGATACGTCCGGTCCAACATTGGCGGCGCTGGCCGTGAAACACCTGCAAGCGGAAATTGCGCACAGCGAATGTTTGCCCGACGACCTTGACGCACTTGCCACGTTCTTCGCGCACTGGTCGGAGCCCGCGAAAAAAATTGACTTGATCTTAAGTACAGGTGGAACCGGTCTTGCGCCGCGCGACATTACGCCAGAAGCATTGCGCAGAGTGATTCACCGCGAACACGCGGGCCTGATGGATTTATCGCGCTTGCGATGCCTACAAAAAACGCCGCGCACATTTCTGTCACGTGGAATCGCTGGCACCATCCACCAAACATTAATCATTACGCTTCCAGGCTCGCCGCGCGGTTGCTCTGAAATGTTCGAGGCCATTGCCGACATTCTGCCGCACGCCGTTGAGACACTGCGCGGCGACGTGAAAGATGATGGTCGACCCAGCGCCGCTGCATCTGGCGCGGACAACGCGAAGGTAATTCACCATAAAGATTGAGTGCGACTTGCGCCCGCCTCTCGCTTGAATCAGTTTGACAAGCGCTTGATCTGCGCCGAAACTAAGACCGTACTCGCCGCGCAAAACATAGCGCTGCAAATTTCATTCGCGCATTTCGACACATCAAGTCGCAAAACACCCCAGCCAAGGAACTCAAGAAAAAATCATGCAACTCTTCCTTGTCAGCCTGGCTTTGACCTACATCATTGTTCTGTATTTCTTCACCAACCCACTGCACCACACGCGCAAGTTCATGTGGCGACGATTTGTGAATTGGTTTCCGCTGGGCATGACATATGCGTTTTTATATATGGGCCGATACAACTTGGTGGTGGCCAAGGGCGCGCTTGGCGACCTGATGACGAAGGAAGATTTTGGAATTATTAGCGGTGTGGGATTCACCGTATACGCACTCGCATTATTTTTCATCGGCCCACTAGTCGATCGCGTTGGGGGCAAGCGAGGGATTCTTATTGGCGCGATTGGGTCAAGTTTAATGAACGGCGCAATGGCGGGAGTTTTGTATCTCTATCTTCACGGAACACTGAAAGTAAATTTGGTGGTGGCGTTCTCCATTCTGTATGGATTGAACATGCTCTTCCAAAGTTTCGGAGCGGTGTCCACCATCAAGGTGAAATCATTCTGGTTCCATGTGCGTGAGCGCGGAACTTTTGGCGCCATCTTTGGCACACTGATTTCTCTTGGCGTTTACTTTGCGTTTGATTGGGGCGGCGCGATCGCCGAGGCGGTGAAATTGTCGCAACCAACTCCTGCCACCACGACACACGAAATATTGAATTACATGTTCGCGCTTGATGGCCGCACTATTCCCGCATTCTGGCTGATCTTTGTCATTCCAGCCATCATCATGATGGTGTGGGCGCTGATCGATGTGATCCTTCTGAAGGACACGCCCGATCAAGCTGGTTTCAGCGACTTTCAAACGTATGACGCATCGCAGGATGACGCCCACGACAAGAAGTATCACTACTGGGAATTGATGCGCAAGATCTTCACTAACAAAATTATTCTTGTCATTGGTGTTATCGAATTTACCTCTGGTATTTTGCGCAATGGCATCATGCAGTGGTATCAAACCTTCGCCAAGGAAACTGGTCTTGGCGTGCCGCAGATCACAATGAACTGGGGATTCTGGGGTTGCATCACTGGCATCGCTGGTGGATTTGTCGCTGGATTTATGAGCGACAAGTTTTTCAATTCTCGCCGTGCGCCAAGCGCGGGATTCATGCAAATCATCATGCTGTGTTGCACTGCGTTGATGATTGCATGTCTGACCCTGCAACCAATTTCTGCGAAGGCATCGCCCGATGATGGTTTATTGCTTGGCTTGTTCTTGGAGTACCGCATGCTGTTGATGGGAATTTCCGCCGTGGCCATCATGATGGCTGTGATTGGCGTGCATTCCATCATGTCGGGCACGGCCACGGCGGACTTTGGCGGCAGAAAGGCCGCGGCAACTGCGACCGGTATTGCCGATGCGTTCGCCTATGCGGGTAGCGCCATCCAAGCATTTGTGATTGGGTTTTTAGCTACGGAAAGCTGGTCCTATTGGCCAATGTTCCTGCTGCCGTTCACCGTTCTTGGCTTGGTGTTCGCCATAAAAATGTGGAATGTTCTTCCGCCCGCAACGCGCAAATACTTGGAAGAAGTTGAGAAAAAGAAAGTGGGCGGAAAGCGCTCCAAGCGTGTCAAGCACGGCTGAATTAAATTGTCTATTCATTCCATTTCCACACGCCTCCGCATCATTGTAAATATTGCGTAAATCGTACTTCGCAAAAAGCGAGTGCACATTTTTTGCTTGATGGCTAGGCTTTGGCTTCCGTCATTCACCACAACTCAAACAAGGAACACGTATGAAATTATTAGGCAAGGTCGCGTTGGTCACCGGAAGCGCTCAAGGCATTGGACAAGCCGTTGCCATTCGATTGGCGCAAGAAGGCGCAGATGTGATTGTGGACGACCGCGCGATTGGAGAAAGTGCGCAGCAAACCGCCGACGCTATTACAAAACTTGGCCGCAAGGTGCACATGATCGCTGGCGACTTGGCCAAAACCGCCGATGACCGCCGCGTGATTGCCGATGGCGTTGCCAAAATGGGCAAGATTGACATTCTGGTGAACAACGCCGGCGTTGAGAAGCGCGCCGATTTTTGGAATGTGACGGAGGCGGAGTACGACTTTGTGATGCAAATTAATTTGCGTGGAACTTTTTTCATCACGCAGGATTTTGTGAACCACTTGATCTCCACCAAACGACCGGGCCGCATTATCAACATGAGTTCGGTGCATGAGGAAATGGCCTTCCCCCACTTCTCAACCTATTGCGCCAGCAAGGGCGGGCTGAAAATGTTGTGCCGCAACTTGGCCGTGGAGCTTGGGCCTTTAGGCATCACTATTAACAACATTGCGCCGGGCGCAATCGCAACGCCAATCAACAAGGCGCTGTTGAACAATCCAGAGTTGATGAAGTTGCTGGAGTCCAAGATTCCACTTGGACGCTTGGGCACGCCGAATGATGTGGCTGGTCTTGCTGCGTTTCTAGCAAGCGACGATGCGGCGTACATGACAGGCTCCACATTCTTTGTGGATGGCGGACTGATCCGCAATTATCACGAGCAATAAAAACTAATTCAATTTGGCTTGAAATGATTCAAATTTGTCGCCGCAACATGCATGTGGCTACGCAACTTTCCCAAGGAGAAACACTATGCAAACTCGTTATGACTTCATCATC
>CALFOZ010000101.1 GCA_937919205.1 uncultured Planctomycetia bacterium | reverse complement strand
CGACGTCCGCCTCTGTCATGGGCGTGGACAACATGCCCGTGCATGTTCCAACCAACAGTAAGCCTTCGGCAAAGAGATGCTCAAGCATCATCTTGAGCCGGCGGTTTTCGTCGGCGTTGGTGTATGCCTCGCGGTAATTCGCAGGGACAGATGCTTTCATGTGCAAGCGGAACATGCTTCCGCCACCAGTCACACTTGCGCACGCGTTGGTGCGATGGATCGCTTGCGCAATGCCATCGCGCGCGCGGTCGCCAAGCGCGTTCAAGCGCGCAACAGCGCTTTGATCAAAGTGTTCCATGGCGACGCGGCCCGCGGTCATGGTGACCGGATTTGCGGAGAAGGTTCCAGAAAGTGGAAAGAGCAATTTCGCCGCGCCAGGATTTAGCACTTGCATCACATCGGCTCGACCAGCAAGCGCGCCCACTGGAAAACCGCCGCCGATCATCTTGCCCAGCGCGGTGAGATCGCCATGAATACCGTAGCCCTGTTGCGCGCCGCCGTAGTGCGTGCGAAAGGTAATGACTTCATCAAGCACAAGAAGCGCGCCGTTCTTGGCGGTCCACTCGCGCATGGCGTTAACAAACTCTTTTGACGCGGGCTTTAAACCCACGCGGTGCGGAAGAAGATCAAGTAGCACGCATGCCAAATCACCGCGGTGCTCATTCAGCAGAGCGATGGATCGATCGACATCGTTAAAAGGAATAATCACCACATCATCCATTGCGGATTGCGGCTGACCATGCACCAGCGGCACGCGATTTGGATGATCAACAGCGCCCCAGTTGGCGGGCGATGAACCTTGACTGGTTTCGACATAGTCGTAGGCGCCGTGGTACGCGCCTTCAACTTTTGCAATCTTGGGGCGACCCGTGAATGCGCGCGCGGCTTTCAGCGCGGCCATGACGGCCTCGGTTCCGGAATTCACAAATCGAATTTGGTCAAAGCCATCACTGCGCGAGCAGATGTGCTCCGCATGCAAAACTTCTTGCTCGGTAGCCATCATGAAAGCGCTTCCGCGCGCAAGTTGCGCGGTGGCAGCTTCAACAACTGGCGCGTACGCGTGTCCGTGAATAAGCGATGCGACATTGTTGGCAAAGTCAATGCGCGTGACGCCGTCAATGTCCGTGACGCGGCAACCTTTTCCGTACGCAACATAGGGCGGAACCGATGACCACAACACGGTGTTGCGGCTGACACCGCCGGGCATCACTTTCTTGGCGCGCTCAAAAAGTTGCGCGCTACGGCTGTTGGCTGGAGTGGCGGCGTCGTTGGCGGAGTTGGTTGCTTTGTTCATTTCCTTGTTCATTGAATTGTTCATTTCTTTTTTAATTTAATTTTTTGAATTTGTGTTTTGATTTTCTATTAAATTGTTTTTGAATTTCTTTTTAAATTGCCTTGATTATTTTCTAGCTTCAAGTGCGTGGCTTTGAATGATCGGCGCGCCAGTGCGCTCTTGCACAAAGTCAAAGGGTATGCCAGGCGCCAGTTCCACAAGCGCAAATCCGCGCGGGGTCACATCAATCACGGCCAGATCCGTGTAGATGCGCGTGACCACGGCGCGGCCAGTGAGTGGGTAGGTGCAGTGTTGCACAAGTTTGGGCTCGCCTTCCTTGGTCATGTGCGTTGTCATTACAAACACGCGCTTCACGCCAGCGACCAAATCCATGGCGCCGCCCACGGCGGGAATTGCGTCGTCGGCGCCAGTGGACCAATTGGCCAAGTCGCCGTTGGCGGCAACTTGAAGCGCGCCCAACACGGAAAGATCAAGATGGCCGCCGCGAATCATGGCGAAACTTGTGGCTTGATCAAAGAACGCGGCGCCCGGCATCATGGTCACGCGGCGCTTGCCGGCGTTGATGAGTTCGGGATCACCCTGACCCGTAGCGGGTGATGGACCCATGCCAAGCAAACCGTTCTCGGTGTGATAAATAAATGTTCGACCTGCGGGCACATGACTTGCGACAAGTTCAGGAATTCCAATTCCAAGATTCACATATGAACCATTGGCAATGTCCTGCGCAACGCGCATGGCGATTTGGTCGCGCGTCCAACCCGTGGTCGTTGCGCTGGTCATGGGTAACTTGCTCCCGCTTCGTTGAGCGCGGATTCAAGCGCCGGCGATGGCACATGCACAACGCGGTCCACAAAGATGCCGGGTGTGACGATGATCTCTGGATCAAGCGCGCCGGCTTCTACAACTTCCGCCGCTTGCACAATGGTGACGGTGGCGGCGGTGGCCATCATGGGAGCAAAGTTTCGCGCCGTGCGGTGATACAAAACATTTCCGTGCGTGTCGGCCGTGTGACCTTTGATCAGCGTGAAGTCGGCGCGAATGCCGTGCTCCAGCACATGTTCGCGCTCGCCAAACACGCGCGACTCTTTGCCTTGCGCCAGCGGCGTTCCCACCGCGGTCGGCGTGTAAAACGCAACAATTCCAGCGCCGCCAGCGCGAATGCGCTCGGCCAGTGTTCCTTGCGGCACAAGTTCAAGTTCTATTTTCCCCGCGCGATACAAATCGGGAAACACGGTCGAGCCGGCGGTCTTTGGAAATGAGCAGACAATCTTACTCACGCGCTCCGCACGCAAAAGCGCGGCCAGTCCAACAAGACCAGTGCCCGAGTTGTTGCTCACCACGGTCAAACTCTTCGCGCCCTGATCAATCAGTGCATGAATAAGTTCGATTGGACTTCCTGCTTCGCCAAAGCCACCAATCATAATCGTGGCTCCATCAAAAATATCGGCGACCGCTTCACGGGCGCTATCAAAGCGCTTGTCGATCATCGGCAGGATGGTGTTGGTGATGACGCGTGCGTGACGCGCGCGCTCTTCACGCGCGAGTAGTCAAAGAGACCGGCCTCGTCATAGAGAACGCGATCCGCGTAACCATCAAACCACAACGCCTCTGGATTGCGACCCACGATGCAAATCTTGCCCTTGTCTTTGGCGGCGCCAGAGTTGCGCATAATTTTAAATATGACAACGCCGTTCTCGCTGCCCTTGAGGCCAGGAATAGGTTCGTTGGTGACCGCGCACACTTCCGTCTTGCCCTTGTAGTGGGTAATGGAAAGTCGCGCATGACTTTCAACGCCGGACAAACCCTTCTGCGATTCATTCAGGACTTTCCACACAGTCTCAATGGGCGCATTGAAGGCGCGGTAGGCAATGATGTCGCGACCACAGAAGAAGTAGTGATTTTCGCCGCCCGCGCGCTTGAATTCGCGTTGCAAAATACGCAGCGCGTCGGGATCATCGTTGATGCCCTTCATGATTGGCGTTTGATTCTCAACGCTTAACCAGCCGCGCGACACAAGGCGTTGCATGGCGACACCAGTGGATGGCACCCACTGCAAAAATCCTTTGTCATTGCGGATGTACTTGCCGTCGGCGTCCTTGGCAAGAAATTCGTCCGGGTGTTCAAAGTGAACCACAATGTGCAGGCCAACATCTGGATAGCTCTCATGGAAGCCATCAAGCATTGCCATAAACGCTTCGTCAAATCGATCAGGATAAAATGCCATTTCCTTGGTGCCGATGCGAATCGACTCAACGCCCGCCTCCGCAAGCGCGCCCAGCCATGCCGCAATTTTTAAATTGGTCAGCACCATTGGATCGCCGCCCGACATAAGAACCTCGCGAAGTTTTTCGCGGCCACACGTTGGATGGCGTCCACCGTTTGCCGCAACTTCAGAGTTGAAGCGCTTGATGAACTCCGTCACCTCTGGAATATTAGCCATGCCCTTCTTGGAAACGGTGCCGTCTTGACGCGTAATTTCTTTGCGCGCGATCAGTTCCTCGCGGTAACAGAAGCGGCAATGCGCGGAGCAAGTGGAGACAACATAGAGAAGACCCATTTCGTATTTGTGCAACATGCCTTCCACAGGGCTGTAGTCCATTTGAAAGCCGGGGTCCTCGGAGCCCGCAAGGTCCATGGTTTCTGCGGGATCCGCCTTCACAATGCGGCGGATGGGCGCGCTGGTCTTGGCAAGTTCAAAGTAGTGGCGCGTCATCTTCACTGGCATGCGCTTTTCAAGATCGCGATCGGTGCCCTTGAGCACGCGCAACTGCACAAGTTCGCTTGAAGAGTAAAGACCAAGCATGTCGGCGGGCGCCTTCTCATCAAGAAAGGGCGCGAGACCGTTGATGATGTTGCGCTCGTGGCGGGTGTCTTCAACTTTGGACAAGAAATTTTGCTGGCGCTCGGTGGTGACGTACTCGGTAGACATGGTTTGATCCTTGAAGGGGTTCAACAAATGAAAGGCGTTCGCGTTTCAGCATAGCGGATGGGTGCGTGGAAACCAACTCGAAAGTGTGTTTGCATTGTGCCATTGATCTTTGATGCGGCGCAATTGCGGATTGCATTTTAGGTTTGTCCGGTACGCGCTTATTAAAAGACAACGGTCTTTTGGCCGTTGACCAGCACGCGGTGTTCGCTGTGCCATTTCACGGCGCGCGCAACTCTTGCGTAAACGGGGCATGTTCTTACACTTCAAGTCCGTGTCGGTTTCATTGTTTATCCAAGCAGGAGGACACACATGAATTTCTCAAAGTATTTGCTTTTAACAATGATCGGCCTCAGCGTTCTGATTGTGTACTTGCTCAGTCAGGACCAGGCGCTGAATCAACCCATTGAACAATCCACCATCTATAGATTGATGATGCTGCTTACGGGCGGCGCTGGTTTGTTTGTGGCCTTGACGTTGTATCACCAGGCGCGCAGTCAAGAGGTTGCGACCGAGAAGGACTTGGAATTGTCCACCATTCGGATCATCAAGGATCTGTGGATTACCCCAAATTTTCGGCTGGCGAATGACTATGAAAAGTTGGGTTCGATGCCGGCCGAGATGTATCCAGATCTTTCGATCGCTTCATCACAGGACATGCATCAGGTGGCGTTTGCAATTTCCGTGTTCCAAATCTTTGAGGATTACAAAACGATCTATACGCACGACAAGACCGGACTGAATGTTTGGCTGGGAAATTTTCTCAATTGGGCGCAAAGCGGCACGCTTCAGAAATTATGGTCGCGCCTACGCATCAACTATCAGCCCAGCACAATTCAAATGACCGAGGCTCTGTTCTCAGCCGCAAATGAGATCAAGGCATTACGGGTCAAGCAAGGGCAGGTCAGTTATGACGACTATCAGATCGTTATTGCAAAGCTGGCTATTGTCTTTAAGAATCAGGTTGCCACGCAACATCTTGCCGCCACCTAAAGTGGTGGGGCGCTGGCTTTTCAGCGAGGACTTTTTGCTCAGTAGAGCCAGGACACCCAACCATGCGCATTGCCATTTCTGGAAGTCATTCTTTAGGAAAGTCCACCGTTGTGAATGACTGGGTTGCCAAGCACCCCGGCTTCACGCGCGAAGAGGAACCCTACAGGGCGTTGTCTCTTCACGGACCATATGAAATTTTGTTTCGCCATGAGTCAACCAAGTTGCACAATGGAATTCAGTTGTATTACAACATCAGCCGCGTGCATCGCTATTGCGCGTCAAGCGATGATGTGATTTTTGATCGCGCGCCCGTTGATTACATTGCGTATTCGCAATACACCGCCAACCAAGGCAGTAGCGATATCGACGACGCGTTTGTGGCGTCCATGATTCCAGCCGTAAGAGAGTCCCTGGATCGATTGGACATTCTTGCATTTATGCCAAAATCAAAAGAGTGGCCCGTGGAAATGCAGGCGGATGGAATTCGGCCCATCGACCACGAGTATCGCGATGAGGTGGATGCGATCTTTAAACAGATTTATCGCGAGGGGCGCTTCGAGGTGATGCCGCAAAAGAATCCGCCGCACTATGTTGAATTGTTTGGGGCGCGGCAACAGCGATTGGAGCAGTTGCAGAAAGCGATTGATGAAGTGCAATCCGACAAGCGATCTACGCAATGACATTCGACGGATTGGTTGCTTGGGTTGTTGCAGTGGGTGGGTGAAGTTTGCATGGTCAACTTAAATAGATAAATCCAATTCAGCCAAGCGGGCGCGCACCAAGTCCTTCACTAATTTTTTATCGATTGCCCAATCTACTGGAATCTGAAAACAGTTTTTAAACACGACGTACTTTTCTAGTCGCGCGTGAAAGTTTTCTATGACGGTGGGGCTCCACGGCGCCAGAGTGAGATGATTCTTGTAGGCCGCAACACCAAACACATACTTTCCATTGCGATGGATGGTTGGAACGTTCCAGGAAATTTTGGGTTCCAGTTCTGGAAACTGCGCAAGAATAAAATCAATCACGGACTTCAGAGTCTTGGCTTTCGTGGCGTCATGCGCTGCAAGATATTCCTTCACGGATTTGAATTTGGGCGTGGGCATGAGATTGAAATGACAGTACTTCATTCAGTCAAATTGTTTTGAGTTGAATTTCTTAACCTTTGTTCGAGGCAAAAAAATAAAAACGCCTTTAATCAGTGTTCTAGAATAGGGCAAAGGGACTCGAACCCTCGACATTCAGTTTCAGGACGCCGGGCTGCCGATCGGCATCCTCATCATTCTGGCCACCGCCGATCCCACCGCGACCTGCAGTTTGATGAACGCGCACTTTCAGATGAGCAATGCCATGTCGTAGAAATTCGCGCCGATGATGTTGCCGAGCGCGAGATCGCCACTGCTCTTGTGCGCCGACACGATCAACCTCCCGCCGACAAGCAAAGGATAAGGCCTCTGACCACCTGAAATTATTGTGGATCAATCGATTCCCAAAGTGGACAGTTTTTCCAACCTACGACGCAATGGCTCATCGGAGCTTTAAAGACCACGTCGTTAGTTTTGTGGCGTCGAACTCTCCGCAAAAGTATCGTCCGGGCGACCCTGTGCCTGAGCCAGCGCGGTGAGGAAATCTCCCGCCCAGCGATAGATATTGAACTCC
>CALFOZ010000100.1 GCA_937919205.1 uncultured Planctomycetia bacterium | reverse complement strand
CATTCACGCTGGGTAAACCGCCCGCATACGTTCGACAACTCATGGTTGGCGAAGTTGGAATTGGTAAACCAAATAGATCGCTTGCATGCACTAGCGCGGTGGGCGCGGGATAGCCACGGCGCACATCATTTGTGGGCAGGGTTTGTTGATTCACCGCAACCAGAACAAAGCCGCCCACTTCATTGGCCGCGGCCTGCACGCGTTGACCAAACTCGGGCGTGTTGGGGCAGTCTGGAAATCCAAGAATTTCAATGCGAATGAGTTTGGTGTTTTCATTTGGTGGCGGCGAGTGGCAAGCAGAAGTTAGACACGCGCACAACATGCTTGCGGGGGTAGTCACGATTGCCTAGATATGCCGCGCATTGGTGGCGCGTGTTGATGCGGCGGGAAACGCGACAAGGATGCGACATATTTCAACTTACATATTGACTTATGTTAAAACAGCCTTATGCTGTAAACAGAAATATACCTGCTGCACCACTCTCCCATTAGGGATGACGGGCATTATGGGCAGGTTTTTTTTATTTTTAAACCGCGTGCTTTGGTGTGGTGAACCATGTCAAACGAACTGCTCGACATTCTGAAAATCCGGCGCATAGCCACACTAATGAAAGATCATCCATGAAAAAGTCCGCTCGCAAACAAACCGTACTTGCCAAAACAAAGCGTGCGCGTGACGCGGAAATTATTCCATTTGACGTGACGCGTTATCTCACCAACGAAAAGCGTGTTGCCCAATACCTGGACGCCCTTGTTGAAGCGCGCGTGCCAGTTCTGCTGACGACCTTTGACAGCGCAAAACATTTAAAGTCGAACAAAGCTATTGCTGCGTATCTGAATGACGCCTTTGCTGACGGCACCACCGATGAAATTTTATTGGCGTTCTTTCAGGTTGCTCGCGCGCGCGGAATGTCCCGCGTGGCCAAAGCGGCTGGGATGAGCCGTGAAAATTTGTCGAAGGCGCTGTTGCCAAAATCGAATGCGCGCTTTGAAACCATTATGAAAGTGGCGCGCGCATTGGGTGTGCAAATTTCGGTGAGCGTGGCGTAGGGCGCATGGGCTTTAAATCGCGTCGAGTTACGGGTTGATAAATATACTGAATTGGATATATTGTGTTTCAACGAATCCTCGTGACTTGGATCACCAGCCTGGGCATAAAGGAACACTGACATGGCAGCTCGCAATATAAAAACGCCCGTCAAAACGTCAGCAAAAATGTCTGACACACTCTTCTATAAATCATCTGGAAATGTTTTTACGGATATGGGCATTCCAACACATGAGGCCGCGTTCCTTCGCGTTCGGGCACAACTGATGGTGGAGTTGATACGGGTCATCCGATCTCGAAAATTAACACAGGTCGCCGCTGGAAAATTGTTCGCAATTTCTCAACCGCGTGTCAGCGACATTCTGCGCGGAAAGATTGACCGCTTCAGCATTGACGCACTGGTAGACATGCTGGCCCTTGCGGGACTGCAAGTTCAAGTCACCACCAAAGCCTAGACACTTGCGGTTTAATATGGGATGTTCAACGCCATGCGCATAGAAATTGAAGCACCAACAAGTGCGGGTCAAGCCGTGATTCAGTTGCATGGAAAACTTGACGCCAACACAACCATGATTGTTGAGCAGACTCTTCTTAGTGAGATTGCCGCGGGCCAGAAGCATTTGGTGATTGACTGCGCGAACATGGATTTTATTAGCAGTGCTGGACTGAAGGCGCTGATCATGGCTATTAAAAAAACTAAGGTGTTTGGCGGAACTATCACGCTGGTAGCCCTGCAAAAAAATGTCAAGGACGTGCTTGACATGAGCGGCTTGATTCCGCTTTTTATTATTCAAGACACGCGCGCCGGCACCGCGAAGTAAACGTGGCTAGTCCGCGATGGCCGCGGTGGGACGAATTGAAATATCCATGCCCGCGTGATTCGCTTGCAAATCCTTACGCAACGCGTCGATGCGCTTCTGCACATCGCCCATGAGATCCGTTGGGTTGAACTCCAGAAAAATCTCCACATAAATGTTTGGACCAGATCGACGCGCGCGCACCTGGTGAATGCGCTCGTAAGAATCCATGTGATGCACCAACTGGCGCATGATTTGCAACTGAACGGACTCCTCAATTGTCGCGTCAAGTAAATCGCCCACCGAGGATGAGGCCATGCCCCACGCCGCGTGCAACATGAATAACACGCCAAGCAGTGACGCTATTGGATCCACGTACACGCTCCACGACTTGTCGCTGAACATAAGCGCAATGAAAAGACTTGAGCCGTTGATGGCGTCGAAGCACCCCTTTGAAAACCAAAGCTTGGCCTGCGATTCCATGATGGCCGAAGACTGTTTGCCCATGGCGCGTTTGGTGCGCGCCCAAATATAAAAACAAATGCCGGTATACAAAGCAAATATGGCAATGCCCGCTTCTGTGCCAGCTGGAACCTGCGGATTGTTCAGGTGATGCACCGCGCGCAGAGTGACAAAGATGGCGCAACCCAACGTGATGACGCCAATCCAAATGCTGACAAGATTTTCCAGCTTGCCAATGCCGTATGAAAATTGATGGCTTGCGGAGCGGCGCACTGCGCGAATGGTGTAGAAGGCGGCCAACACCGCGAGCGTGTCCGTGGCCTCCTTCAACAAGTCACCCATGATGGTGACGGAATTGGATCGATATGCCGCAAAGCCCATCAGGATTAAATCGGCCACGCAAAATGCTAAAGCCAGTTTCAAACTGCTTTCGCGCGTGCCTGATTTGCCGTGAAGAGACATGGTGAATTCAATTTAACCACAACCGAAGAGTGCGTTGTGCCATGGTTATTGTTCGGGCGCAAGTCAACAGCGGCTCGATAGAGGTTGTGCACATTGTCCGCCCTGTATCCTGCATTCACTCCAATGATCACCATTCACAAAGGACACATCTTTCATATTGCTGGCGCGCCGAAGGTGACGCAAGCTGAACAGGCTCTTGCGTGGCACCCCGATGGTGCGATGGCCGTTGATGAGCGAGGTCGCATTGTGTATTGCGGCAATTGGAAAGACTTGCCCGCGTCGTTTGCAAACGCACACATTATTAATCACGCTGGTTGCTACATCATGCCTGGCTTTGTTGACACGCACATGCATTATCCGCAGGTTTTTTGCGGGGATTCGTATGGTGGCGGGCAACTGCTTGAGTGGTTGAACAATTGCATTTTTCCTTCCGAGGCACTGCTTGCTGATCCTGAATATGCGCGTACCGCGGCGATTGAATGGTGCGACCGCATGATCAATTCGGGAACCACCATGGGATTGATCTTTGGCTCCGCGCATCCGCATGCGCAAGATTGTCTTTTTGAAACAGCGCGCGAGCGCGGCTTGCGCATTGTGTGCGGTCGTGGCGTTGAGACGGTGGCGCCTGATTGGTCCAAGCAAAAAACATCCGAGGAGGATGCGATTCGATTGGTGCGCGCCGAAATTGAGAAGTGGCATCCGCTCACTGCCGAAGCCCGCAAAGAGGCCCTGCAATTTGTGGCAATCGTTCCGCGCTTTAGTCTTTCAGTCACTGCACAAACCTTAAAAGCCTTGGGCGATCTGTATGAGGAGTATCGCGATCGCGGCGTCTACTTCACATCGCATTTAAATGAGAACGCGCGCCCAAAGACTGGCGAAATTGATAGCACCAAAGAGGTTTACAAAGTTCACTCATACTTGGACACCTATGACGGAAAGTTTTTGCCCAACTCGCAAGTTGGCGGCAAGAGTTTGCTTGGCAAGCGAAGCGTGCTTGCCCATTGCGTGCATTGCACCGACAAGGAACTTGCGCGGCTTGCGGAAACTGGAAGCTCTATTTCGCATTGCCCTGTTTCGCAATTCTTTCTGGGCTCTGGAACAATGCCGTGGCGGCGCACCGTGGCCGCTGGCGTGAATATTTCCATTGGCAGCGACTATGGCGCAGGCGACGAATTTTTTATACCGCAAGTTTTGAATTCATGTTTCAAGGCCCACATTTCCGAGGCCACGCCCGTGGGCATGGATCCATATCCAACCAATGATCAATCCATCGCGCTGCATCCGGCGGAGTTGTTGTTCACCGGCACGCTTGCAGGCGCGCGCGCGCTTGATCAAGAAGATCGATTTGGAAACTTTGATGTTGGCAAAGAAGCGGACTTTGTGGTGCTGGATCCAGCCAAGTGTCAAACCATGGGCATGACGCTGAAGCACATGTATAAAAACCCAGATCCAAAGGTGGCGCGCGATGCGCACATGTTTGCGGTGATTATGTTGGCGCGCGAATCAGCGGTGAGCGCCACCTATGTTCGCGGTCGCAAACTGAAGGCGTCCAAATGAGAATGTGTTGCCGCCGCTGACACCGCGGCGTGATACCGTGAGCGCTTTCAGTGAGGGTTGCGTTATACATTGTGGTCGTGAGGTTTCATGAATCAAGAAGGAGCACAATTGAACGCGCGTGAAAAAATGTGGAATTGGTTGGTGACGCAGTGGCAGTGGCCACAAGCGGCTTTATTTTGCGGCGTGATGATGATTCTGCTGTTGACGGCGTTGCTGACCAAATTGGGCCTGATGTATTTCTTAATCGCCATGACATTGCCTATGTATATGGTGCACCAATTTGAGGAGCACTACAACAATCGATTTTGCCTGATGTTGAATGAGAAAATTGGTCAGGGCAAAGTTGTGCTTACGCCCAAGCAAGTCTTCTGGATTAATTCATTGTGGGTATGGGCTCTGTCCATGGTGACGATCGCTTTGGCATTTCTTGTGAATCCACTGATCGGTTTAATTCCCGTGTATTTCCTGGTGCTCAACGGCATTCTGCATTGCCTGCAAGCCATTCGGTTTCGCTCTAGCAATCCTGGGCTGTTTACTTCGCTGATTGTGTTCTTGCCGGTTGGCGGCTACACCATTTATAAGCTTTCAGAACTGCCAGATAATTGTTGGCAATATCAAGCCCTTGGCATTGGCGTTGCCGTGATTGGCCATGCCGCAATTCTGCTTCAGGCTGGCTTGCATATTTTAAGTTTGAAGCGCGCCGCGGATTGATGTAAGGACACTATGTCAGCGCGTGTCACTGCGGGCATTAAACCTCTATGATCGAGAACAGTAAATGATAGACTTTGTTTTCGTATGTTTTTTTGGTGCGGTATCTGTGGTTTGTGAAACAAGTAAAAATAAAAGGAAAAAATGAAATTAAATACTATTGTTTTAATTGTGGCATCCCTGGAATTTTGTGTTGGTTGCACCGCGCCACCGCTTCCATCCGATTCGGACACCAACAAAACCAATCTGACCGCGGGCGTTGCCCAGCGAGAAATTCATAAGGGCATGTCGGGTGGCGAAGTTGCCACGGTTCTTGGTAGCCCCAACATTGTCACAAGCGGTCCCGATGGAACCGAAGTTTGGATCTACGACCAAATGTCCACACGTGTTGAAGCTTCCTCGGCTGGAACAGGTGTGTGGTTTATTATTGGTGTTACAAATCAAAACACGGGCGCGGTGAAATCTTCGCAGTCCACTTTGACGATTGTTGTGAAGTTTGACGCGGCGAAAAAGGTGACTGATGTCGCCTATCATCAATCTAAGTTTTAATTCTGAATTCAGCGCAAAAAAGATATATGACGTCCAACTTTTGTAATTTAAAACAGCTTGCTGTGATGGGATTGTTTTTTGTACTTGCTGGTCTAACCGGTTGCGCTAGTAACACCATTCCGCCAGATGCGCTGTTGATGAAGGAACCGGCAACGGAAATCCGTCAACGTCAAGCCAGGCGCTACGCCACCACGGACGAGAAGCAAGTGATTATTGCCGCAAGCCAATTGCTACAAGACCTTGGCTTTAATGTGGAAAATTCCGCGAAAGATCTTGGGCTTCTGGTGGTCAGCAAAGATCGCAGTGCTGTGGATGGCGGACAAGTGGCGGGACAAATTGCGGTTGCCGTGATTTTTGGAGTTCGCATGTCGGTGGACAAAGAACAGAAAATCCGCGCTTCGGTTGTGACTTGTCCCTCCGCGGATCGCAAGGCGATTGATGTACGCGTGACATTCCAACGGTTGGTGTGGGATGACCGCGGGCAACTAAGCAAACTGGAGCGTTTGGATGATCCAGAAATGTATCAAGATTTTTATATCAAGCTTTCAAAGGCGCTGTTCCTTGAAGCACAGGAGGTTGGATAATGTTTGCGAACCGATTCATCACATTTGTTCTTTGCATGGCTTTCACACCAGCGGCAATTCTTTCTGGTTGCAATTCCGCGCCAAAGGTAAATGAGGCGGAGGTTTCTTTGAAACTGCGCTCAATACAAACTCGCTCGTATGACACCACCAACGCCAACAACGCCCTGCGTGTGGCTATGGCCACTCTGCAAGATCTTGGATTTGTAATTGACAATGCCGACGCGGACCTAGGCACGGTTTCGGCAACCAAATTAGATAACGCGGCCACGAAAATGACTATTACGGTTCGCGCCCGCGGCAAAACAGAAATACTGGTGCGCGCCAACGCGCAGTACCGATTACACGCGGTTGATGATCCAATTTTTTATCAACAGTTTTTCACGGCGTATTCCAAGTCAATGTTCTTGGAAGCGCATGAAGTTGATGCGGCCGCGCCTGGATTATGATTGTGCGGAGAGCGTGGCTGTAAAGCGGGGCAAGACGACTAACCAGCGCTTGCGTAGGCCCATTTCGCAACGGCAAGAGTAGCCCGCGGATCCCAGCGCAGACCGTTTGTGTTGGCAATTTCCTGAAGGCGAAGCGCGTGTTTTTTATTCCGAACTTCCCACCGAGCGCGATCCCTGGCTGGCTTTAATGTGTCGCTCCATTTTAAATTTACTTTGGACGTGCACACCACCAAATTGCCCAGCGACTCGTGACGCGCCAGACTCCATGGAATGAAGTGGTCGATGTGATTGGCGCGCTCGCCCCTGCTTAATTTTTCACCGCTGTAAAAACATAATCCGCGCTGTAATTCGATCAGTGGCTCTCGAACGCTCTCTATATTTTCGCGCTCAAAGCCAAATAAATGCTTGCGCAATGCGTCACTGTTGCGCACTTGAATGTTGCGCCGCTCCACCCAACGCGTCCATGCGCCATCGATTAAGTCGCACAACAACGCGTGAAAGCGGCGAAGTGTTGCAAGCACGCCAGGAAAAAGTTGAATGCTGTCTTGACCGGGCTTCCAAGAATATAAAAATTCATTTTTCCCCTGAAGCAAGGGCACCACATAACGCTTCAGTTGCGCCGCTACAACTTTGGAATAACTGCGCATGCGGTTCTGATGGGCTGTGTTGCTTAAGCGCCCATCGCAATCGCGAACATACCCTTGGACCAAATTGAGAATGGTGGCGGATCCTTGCTTGATATTCAAACAAGCGTCTTGATTCGGCGGCGTGAACGGCTGTACTTGGCGCCAATATAAATGTATGAAACGCTCCGCGATAGTTTGCAGAGCAATGTTGGATGTGTTGTCTGGTAGTTCAATGGCAAGATCGCACAGCGCGCGCAACAAGGCAAACTTATATGTTGTGGTGTAACTGCTATCGCGCAAAAGATTTTGCACGCGCTCTAGTAGAACCAATGCGGGATCAAGTGTTTCTTTTGCCACGGCGTAATGGTATTTCAATATGGGCGCGCACGGTTTCAAGGATTCACCACCAATCCCCCGCCCGTACTATTTATAGATCGCACACAACACAACCACATCCACCGTTGAATTGCTGGAGCGCGCCGCCGCGACATTGCGCGACCGATGCGCCGGCGTTCACTTTGGTGCGCCCGTTGCATTTATATACAACCCGCTTGAATACGCGTGGCAAGCG
Source organism: uncultured Planctomycetia bacterium (assembly GCA_937919205.1). GTDB lineage: Bacteria > Planctomycetota > Phycisphaerae > Phycisphaerales > SM1A02 > SYAC01. The sequence continues at coordinate 3,290 of CALFOZ010000100.1, read as the reverse complement.
CACCGCGCGTACTTGCGTATGGCGCAACCGGCGCCGAGCGTGTTGTTTGTGGGAATGAATCCGGGCCCATTTGGCATGGCGCAGACCGGCGTTCCATTTGGCGAAGTTGCGGCGGTGAAAGATTTTCTTGGTATTGATGCGCGCGTTGCGAAAATTACGGCGCCGGCGCACATGCATGCAAAGCGGCCGGTGCTTGGATTTGCGTGCCAGCGAAGTGAAGTAAGCGGCGCGCGCGTATGGAGTTGGGCGCGCGAACGCTTTGGCACGCGCGTGAAATTTTTTCAACACGCGTTCATGTGGAACTGGTGTCCGCTGGCGTTCATGTCAGCTTCTGGCGCAAACCTTACGCCCGACAAATTGCCGCGCGGCGGTCGCAACGCAAAAATGGCGCGCGAACTTTCCGCCGCGTGCGATGAGGCGCTGGCCGCTGTCATTACTGCCATGCAACCAGCGCACGTTGTTGGCTTTGGCGCGTTCGCCGCCAAGCGCGCGCAACTTGTGATTGATGGAATGCGCGCCCCCGCCACACTTCCAAATGTTCTGCAAGTGTTGCACCCAAGTCCGGCAAGTCCCGCCGCTAATCGCGGATGGGCTCCGCAAATTGACCACGCACTTGCGCATATGTGGGTGCGTTAAAGCGCAATTACAGTTTCAAATACAACACAGTCATAGCCTTGCATGCGCCGCCATCATTGCCTTGCGTTGCTTTGTGAAGTGCCACCACGGGCAAGGTGTATTGCCGTGCGCTTGCGAAATGACGGACATGAACACATCGATCACGCATGGGTCGTGCAAACCACCTGTGAGCCGACCGAGTTTGCGCCACAGCACAAACGCGTCGCTTGGTTGCAACTTTGCAAGTTGCGCCACGCGTTGTATGCCAAGCAATTTCAAATCACCTAGCGTGGCTGGTCCGACATTCGCCATGTCAGCAAGCTTGAGAGGCGGCGTGATTGAAGCCGAACTTGCGAACACGCGCGCGCGCGGCGGCGTGATTGACGCTGGCCTTGCGGACACACGCGCGCGCCGCGGCGTTGCTGAAACTTGTTTGGATTTTTTTGTGCTGGCCACGCCGCAAGCATAAACACAAGGCGCGCATTTATATATGTCGCCTGTCTGCGGCGCACCACGCACGCATGGCGTTACGATGACGCGCGTATGCAAATATCGCCCCGCGCAAAGCCCGTGCAAGAAGGAGTGTGACCCATGGCTGGTAGCCAAGACTTCGCCGCTGATCCGCGCAACGCCAACGCCCGCATTTGGTTGCAGGGAAATTTGGTCACGCGCGCCAACGCCAAAGTGTCTGTGTTTGACGCGGGCTTTGTGGTTGGCGACGGCGTGTGGGAAGGCCTGCGCCTGCACAAAGGCAAGTTGGTTTTTCTAGACGCGCATCTGGACCGATTATTCGCCGGCGCCAAAGCCATCAATCTTGATATTGGATTGACGCGCCAAGGCGTGATGGACGCGCTTGAAACATTGCTACGCGCCAACGGCATGGAAGATGGCGTGCACTTGCGATTGATGGTGACGCGTGGCGAAAAAACTGGGGCGAATCAGGACCCGCGCAACGCGCTGGGTATTCCCACCATTGTCATACTTGCGGAGTGGAAAGTTCCTAGCCCCGCCGTGGTCACGCGCGGATTGTCGCTTGCTACAAGCACAATTCTGTGCACGCCGGCGCACATGTTTGACATGCGTTTGAACTCGCACAGCAGATTGAATTTAATTTTGGCGCTGAACCAAGCGATTGCGGTGGGCGCGGACGAGGCGCTGATGCTTGACCCGCAAGGATTTGTTTCAAGTTGCAACGCCACCAATTTTTTCTGGGTAAAAGACGGCCAGGTTCGCACCTCCACTGGCGAGTTCTGCTTTCTTGGCGTGACGCGCGCCAACGTTCTTCAACTGTGCCGCGACAACAACATTCCAATTCGCTTGGATAATTTTTCCGTTGATGATGCGCGCGGCGCGGACGAGGCGTTTGTCACTGGAACTTTTGGCGGCTTGACACCAGTGCGCGAAATTGATGGACGTGCCCTGCCGCTCACGTTGCCTGGACCAATGACAAGTCGCCTGCGCGGTTTGTATGAAGAATTAAAAAACGCGGAAGCCGCGCGATGAGTGTTCGCATTGCCATGTGGTCGGGGCCGCGCAATATTTCTACGGCCATGATGCGCGCCTTTGAAAATCGAGCCGACACCGCGGTTGTGGATGAGCCGTTTTACGCGGCGTATTTACTGCAGACGGGCGTGGACCATCCAATGCGTGATGAAGTTCTTGCGTCGCAACCAACGGACTGGCGCGCCGTGGTTGGTGAGTTAAGCGGACCAACTCCAGGTGGCGCGGCGGTGTGGTATCAGAAACATATGACGCACCACATGTTGCCAGACTTTGGCCTTGACTGGACCGCTGATTGTCGCAACGCGTTTTTAATTCGCGCGCCCGAGGCGGTGCTGGCTAGTTACACGGTGAAGCGCGAAAATGTGACGCTGGCAGATATTGGTGTGGAGCGTCAACGCGAATTATTTGAGCGCGAGTGTGATCGACTTGGCGCGGCGCCGCCCGTGATTGATAGTGCCGATGTGTTGGCCAATCCGCGCGCGACACTTTCTAAATTGTGCGCGGCGCTTGGCATTGACTTTAGCGAACGCATGTTGCGTTGGCCCGCCGGCAAGCGCAACAGTGACGGTGTGTGGGCGCCAGTGTGGTATGACGCAGTTGAACGCTCCACGGAATTTGGTCCGCCGCGCGCCACGGTTGAAATAAAATATATGAGTGACAACGTGCGCCGCATTGCCGACGCGGCGCGGCCCCACTATGAGCGCCTAGCGGCGCATAAACTTTAAGTTGTACGCGCGGATGGGTTACTAAAACTTTCGTAGTTTTTTGTGCCGGCTACGCCGCAAGCATAAACACAAGAAGCGCATAAATTTCAATGCGTAACCAATCGCCCCCCTACTGACGACTTACACCGACCTTGTCCATGCGCTCACACGCGCGCTCCAACGAACCGTTCATATCAATCGCTCTGCATGCCGATTGCAACAAAGTGGTTTGGTAGCCAAGTTTGCGCGCGTCGATAGCGGTAAACGCCACGCAATAATCCGTGGCCAGGCCCACAAGAAACAATGAAGTCAGTTCGCGTTGCTGTAAATACACGTGTAACTCGGTCTGTGTGATTTTGTCATTCTCTAAAAACGCCGAGTATGAATCCAAGTTTTTGTGCGTGCCCTTGCGCACTACAAATTCGCACCGCGCGCGATCAAGTTGGCCATGAAACTCGGCGCCATGCG
>CALFOZ010000099.1 GCA_937919205.1 uncultured Planctomycetia bacterium | reverse complement strand
CCATAATTGCGGCCACAATTAATATTTCAATAAGCGTTTGGCCGCGTCGGCAAGGCGTGGCGCGTAATAATTTTTGGCGCGCGGCGCGTTGTGCAACTTGACGCGTGACCAAGCAATAATAAAAGCGTGTTGTGCATGTTGTGTCACTCATGGACCCGTCCCCTTGTCGGCGCCCCAACGAATTGGACGAATAGGAAATATTTCTTCTGGATCACCGCCGCGATTCGGCGCGCGGCCTTCGGTCAATCCAACAATGTCATCAAGCGCGTGGTCGTATCGAAAGCGGCTTGTGCCATCAATAAAAACGCTGTCGGCGGCAATACGTCCATACATTTGCGAATTGCCATTAAAGCGCACGGTGTTGTTAGGCAAGAACAAACTTCCAACCACGCTGGTGTCGGTCAAGTTCCACACAAACAACGCGCTAAGCGTGCTTTTAATAGGGTAAATGCGTACATGCCATGGTTGCATATAGCGCGGTTCATCTGGAACAAACTCGTCGCACGCCGTTTTCTGAAAAGTCTTTCCCTGAAAGGCTTTCATATGCGGATCGCCCACAGCCTTCACGGGATCGGGCTCGTTCACGCATTGGTAATAACTGCCAATCCAACATTTATTCATGGTCAGGCTGTAGCCGTTGTTCACCTCCAAGTCGGCGTCGGTGGTGAGTTCAACCGTGGTGTTGGTCCAGTTGATTCCGCTTGGAAACCAGTTGGACCAAGACCACTTTGGCGACACCACAATTTTCACCGCACCCTGAATGCGAATAGTGGCGTTGAGCGCATTCCAGCTTCCATAAATTTCATACGTGCCCGCGGTCAACAACAGAGTGCAATTGTTGGTGGTGAGATTGTTGTTGGTTGAACCCGTTGGCGTGCCCACACGAAATGGTCCAAGGGTGCGCGTGCCGCTTGTAATACTGTCGCCACCAGAAATTGCGGCTTGCGCGGGTATTGCGGCAACTGGTGCGGGCGCGGCCGCCATGCGAATGGATTCGTCGGCGCTCATGCGAACCGCGGCAACTTTATCGCGGCCTGGTCCGTTGATTGGAAATGTACTACTAGAAGTATTTGTTCCGCCGTTGTACGGGTAATACACCCACGTGCTTTTCAGCGTGCGTGGATCGGTGGCATCAAGTGGCAACACCTCAGATTCAAATTGAACATCGCTGTCAATCCACACGCCGCTAAAGTTTGCAAACGCAAAGTCGGCTTGCGTTCCAATATTCACGCGCCGCTTTTCGCTTGCCAATGGCGAACGATTCCACCTGCCAACTTGATTGTTTGCGCCGTAAATCCACAGCAATTTGTTGGCGAATATGGCGTACTGGCCTTTCACCACTTCTGGAATGCTCATGTTAGAAACAGAAGTCCATGTGGCGCCGTCCAAATTTGCGGTGACAGTAATTTCAACATCGGTTGTTGTGGAAATTGGAACACACATGGCGGCGGACGCGCCGGACTCGCGCTTGAGAATGTCGATCAGCGAAACAGTAATGGTGCCACCGTCAAGCGCGTAGTTGTTGAACAACTTTCCGCTGGAATGATTCGTGCGCCAAGAAGTTGCGTCACTGCGCAAAATAGCCTTGGCTATATCTAGGCCGCTGTCGGCCAGCTCGCGCACGCGAATTGAATTCACCGCGTTGCGACTAGAAAGAAATGCGGTTTGCCGACTGGCTGTAAACGCAAGAGTTGTTGTGCCAACCACAAGCAATGCAAAGATGGCCAACACCATGGCGGCACCCTTGCGTTGATGATTGCGAATATGTTGGCGGCGTACACAAACACTGGATGCAAAATAAGGAGCGACATTGGGCGCGCCAAGAAATGAATGGGTATGGTTTGCAATGTGTTTCATTGGCAATCCGGATGGTTTTGAGCGTTCAACAACCGACCACTGAATTGCACATTCAGGCCGCCAAGGTCATCACGCATATATCCATCAAATGAAAATCTGCGCACACTGCATGCGTCGTTGTCTTGCACGCGAAAACCACTTTCACGCGATGAATTTGGGTCTTTTGTCAGTCCTTCCAGCACCGCAATGCTTGTCAGCGCGCCCTGTGAAGTGAGAGAGGTTCGCAAATTTGCCCAGTTGGTGCTGAGCGAATACTTAGTGAGATCATTTCGATTGGTGGTGTACACAAGTGAAAGTGTTCCCGCAGATGTGTTCATGACATACCAAGCCAGTTCGTTGGCTTGAATGGAGTCGTAGTCACTGGTGTTGGTTGCGCTGGAAGTAAATGGTTCAGTTGGAAGCCACAAAAGAATTTCCAGCGCGGATTGATCCAAGATCATGCGCGCGCGATTTGCGTGGTCAGCAATGCGCGCGTCGGCGCGGGCCACGCGCGCCATAGCTTGCGCAGAAATATCCAGGGCCTGCGTACATTCAGTGATCGCGCGAATAGTTCCCATGACAGAGCCCGCGACTACGGTGGTAATAACAGACGCAATTAATACTTCTATAAGAGTGAAGCCACGGCGCTTCATAGTGCGGCCTCGTTGGTGCGGTGCCTGCGAATGGTTGCATACACGGTTCCGTCTGGTCCCTTCACTTGCACATCAATGCGCATTCCGTCAACCACAAAACTGTTGTACTGCGTAAATGTTGTGGGCTCGCTGGTGAGTGTGGTGACACGAATTAATTTGGCCCACTCGCCAGTTAACACCTTACTGCGATCGGTGGCGCCGGCATCTAATGGCGCCTTCATTTGTCCAAGCGCTTCCGTGCCTGCATAGTCCACCATGCTCGCGAATGGCTTCTCCATTAGAAATGAAACTTGTTGCTGGGCCGCCTGCGTGGCAAGTTGCGCCAAGCGCGCGTCTTCCTGGGTTGCAATCGATACACCCATGCCCACCGCCGCCGCGCTGGCCACCATGGCCACAATAACTATGGACACAAGAGCTTCGATTAAGGTGAAACCTTTCGTGGCGCGCGTAAACGAAATTGTTCGAAGCTGTGAAATCATGCGATACCTGCTTCGACCATCCAATACACCATCTATAGATCAACCTGAAGTTTTAAAAAAGAAACATTTTGAATAATCCAATTAAAGCCGCCTTGGTTACTGGTCGATTGATTGATTATCTGAGAAATAATTCTCAGGAAAATTTGCAGATCGTCAAATTGTATTTGACGTTCAATTGTCGGAGTAATTTGGATTGAAAACACCTCTTTGAAAGGACACTAGCCATGATGACTGAGAACACAAATACATTTAAGAACAGCTCGAAACGAATTATGCGTCGTGGATTCACCCTGATTGAAATTCTTATTGTTGTTGTAATTCTTGGCGTGTTGGCCGCTCTGGTTATTCCAGGCGTAGTCGGTGCGTTAACTGATGCAAACACAAGCGCAGCTTCTGCTCGCGCTTCGCAAATCACCACCATGGTGACGCGCTTTAATCAATTCAAGCCAGGTGGAGTAAGTATCGCCTTGACCGATGGAACCTCTTACACTCCAACCACTCTTGCTCCGTTGGTGACTGCAAATTATTGCAGTGCCGATGATCTCGCGAACCAAGTCAACAGCGCCAAAGGCTGGACATGGACTGCGTCCACAAGCAGGTTCACTCCAACTCCATAATTCTGGAGTGACACAACAGGGTCGGAAACGACCTTGGTTTTAAATAAAAAGAACAGAGGAACTCCGAAATGGGGTTCCTCTGTTTTGTTTAAGGCGGAGTAAGCAAAGGAATCCGGGAATCTGGTTCCTCTGTTTTGTTAAAGGCTGATTGAATTGGCATTCAAATTAAGACGATTAGGGAGCATGTTCATGCGACACTTTCAAAACATTCTGACCAAACAAACAACGGCCATTGCGGTGGATTTTGCGGCGGATGCGTTACGTTGCATTGCCATTGAACAAGCAGTGGATGGAACATGGACGCGACGAGTTGCGTTTGAATTGCCACCAGCCCCGCTTGATCGATCGATGGATGATTCGGCGCTACGTGAATTCAGCGCCAAGGTTTCAGAGGCTGGATTAACCGGCTGTAAATGTCGAGTCACCATTGCATCACATTTGTTTCGCATGGACATGGCGCAGTTGCCCAGTAGCATGAGTGAAAATGAATTGGCCGCAAGCGCGCGCTTTGAGGCCACTGATCGATTTGGCATGAACGCCGCTGATGTCATGATTCAACACGCGCCGCTTTTCTGCAAAACCGCTGGTCGTTGCGCGCTGTTGTTGATGGCGGTTCCCCTGCTCATTATTCGCAACGCAACACAAGCCGTCATGGCCGCTGGTCTTTCGCCATGCAGTATTGAGAACGCGGCGTGCGCCGCGCTTCACGGTGCGGAACTGCGACATGATGGATTTAATATTGGCCTAATTGCATTCATGCACATTGAACCCAAGCAGGCAGTTCTACTTCTAATGAAAGATGGACAACTTCAATCTGTTCGTGCCATGCAAGGCGATTGGGCAGTTGCCGCACCATCTACAGAAGTAGCCACCAACATAAATGATAATTCCCTGGCACTAGAACCAGTTGCGTCGGAAGGTGCGTGGCGTTGGAGTTCATTGGCTGAGGAAACACTGCGATGCATGCGCCAAGCCTGTGTTGAATCGAGCTTGCCAACGCGCATGTTGGTCACCGGCGCGCCATCAAGTGATCATGAATTGTTGGAAACATTTAAGGGCGTGTGTGGGCTAGAAAGCGTGTCGCTAAACAGTGCGGGCTGGAGCACAGGCGCCGAAAAACTTACAAGCGATACATGGGCGGCCGCGTTGGGCGCCGCCAGTTTAGATTTTAAAAATATTTCTTCAGCGAGGGCGGCATGATCCTTCCAGTCATGGATTTTTTACCAAGTGAGTCGCGCCGCGCCGTGAACGCTGTTCGCGCCAAGCGCCGCGTTGCCCTGCTTGGAATTTTGTTATTGGTGTTCAGTGTGGGCGTAAGTGCCCACAGTTGGAACAGCGCGCGTATTGCTGATTCTGAGCGCGCGGTGGGCGCCATGCTTGTTGCCAACGCGCCTGGCGTTGATGAAATATTGGATGGTCTTGCAAAAGAGCAATCCACTTTGTCGCGCGCCCTGCGCGTGACCGATGGACTTATGCCAGCCATTTCAGCTTCGTCCGTGGTGGCAACTATTACCAACATGTTGCCAGAGCATGTCACGCTGACTGGCATGCGTCTTGAAACTACCGACACGCCAAAGCAAATGGTTGTGGTGTTAAACGGAATGGCCGCGACCAACAAGGACCTGGTTGAATTTGAACAAAATTTGGCGGGTACAAACGCGTTTCGCGGAGTGACCGTTTCGGAAAACAAAGCTGGCGAATTCATGGGCAAGCGTGTTGAGGACTTCACGGTTTCACTGCAGGTTCCACTGTGTGTGCAAGTATGTAAACCCGGAACCATGCGTGTAGCCAAGGCGGGTGTAAATTGAATAATCAACGACATGGTGTTGAAGTATTAACCGCGTGGATTCCGCTGACAATTGCGATTGCGTTGTTGGGTTTATTTATTGTTCCAAATTATTGGCACGCTGGAAATTGGAAACAAGAGGCAAGCGGCTATCGCGCGGTGGCGAATGAATCTGCGGCGCGCCAAGATGGTTTGATTGAAATCCAGCGTGATGTGGAGCGTCTGCGCATGGAACTAAGTCAACGCGGGAAGGTGCTTCCAAATACCCCAGACAAAGGCGGGTTGTTGACCAGTGTTGCGCGCACGGCGGACAACAAGGGCGTGTACACACACCAATCCAAGTCTGGAAAATTAACTTCAATGGATATTCCAGGCATGCAAGGCGCAAAAACTATGCGCCGCACCGTGGATGTGCAGATGACCGGAACATTTGATTCACTATTTGGCGCGGTGCGGACCATAGAAAATTTAAAATCACTTGTCACGGTGAGATCCATTGAGTTTGCTTGCAATCCAAAAGCTCCGCAAGATATTTCCGTCATCGACGCCTCGTTTGCTATTGATGAATATTTCAGCGAGCACGCGATTGATGCGCCAGTGCCCAGCAATTCTGCGCGCGGTGTAAGGAGCGGGACAAAATGAATTCACTCCAGCTTCAATGGAATTTGCTCACCGAAAAGCTTGGTGTGAAACCCAAGCAGTTCGCCGTACTTTTGGGCGTGCTTACCATTGCGGTTGTTGGATTGGGTTTAAAATTCGCGCCAAGAGGTTCGCAAGTATTACCGCGGGCTTCAATTGAAATTCCGTCAACAAATACAGCGGCAAACCAAAATCAAAACAGTGAGCCGCGCGTGTCAGCCGTTTCGTTGGTGGGTGCGGAAGCTCTAGCAACTACCCAACTCATTGAAATGACATTGGACTCCACACCATCCCGTGATCCTTTCAGGGCCGTTGGTGCGCCAGAACCCGAACCCACCAAGGTGGCGTACGCGCCAGTTGTTGCGCAGACAAAAATGCCTGGACTCTTGCCTGGACTCATGCTCAAGGCCGTCATTCGCGGTGAGTTGGCGGTGTTTGGCGATCAAACAGTTCGTATTGGCGACGCCATTGCGCTACCCGATGGAACATATGCAAGCGTGCGCGCAATCGCTGATCGTTCCGTCACGGTGGAGTACGACAGCCGCATGATTGAAGTGTGCTTTGGCGCGGCGGGTCAAGCAAAAACAAATCCCCCTGAAGGTTTGAAATGAAACAACCAGAACAAATGCCTGAGATTTTGCATTCACCAATTCCTGCGGAAATGCGCTCGCTTCCACGCATTGGCCAGGTGTTAATTGAAGATGGTGCCATCACCTTGGAGCAATTGCGCAATGCAATGCGCCAACAAGCCGCCAATACTGAGCGGTTGTTGTTGGGCGAAGTATTGTTGCAAATGAATTTGGTGAACGAAACAACCATGCTCAAGGCCGTGGCGCGAAGTTTGGAAATGGAATTTGTTGCCCAGCCAAGAGCAGTAGCTGATGCGGCCGTAATGAAATTATTGCCCGTAGCAATGCGCCGCGAGCATCGCATTGTTCCCCTGCGCCTCGAGCAAGACACTCTGGTTGTTGCCACGGCTGATCCACAAAATGACCACGTGCGTGAACTTGCCCAGCGAGAGTGTGGTAAACGCGTGCGGTTTGTGGCCAGTCCCGCCGAACGAATTGATGCCATGCTTACTGATGTTGGCGGCGAAGGCGCCGTGCAAGAGAAGGCGCAAGAAATTGTCAATGAAATGTTGGACGACAGCAAGGATGGCAACTTCACGCTTCAAGAAAAACAAATCGATGAAATGATGGGTGGCACCGACGGCGATGACATGGGCCCCGTGGTGAAGTTGGTCAACTTTGCCATTTGCTCCGCGGTGGAAGAAGGTGCCAGCGACATTCACATTGAACCTGACGATGGAAAAATGCGTGTGCGCTTTCGAATTGACGGTGTGCTCAGCCAGCGCATGTCGCCACCATGGCGCATGAACGCCGCAATTTCCAGCCGAATTAAAATCATGGCGCACATGGACATTAGCGAGCGTCGCATTCCGCAAGACGGCGAAATTAGCGTGCGCGTGAATGGAAGGCCAATTGATTTGCGCGTGAGCACCCTTCCAGGAAAGTTTGGCGAGAAGATAGTGATGCGCGTTGTGGACAGCAGTGGCGCGCAGTTGGGACTGGAAAAACTTGGCTTTCGCCCCACCATGCTAGATAAATTTCAGAAGGTCATTGAGCAACCTTATGGAATTATTTTGGTCACTGGTCCAACCGGCTCTGGTAAAAGCACAACGCTGTATAGCGTGTTAAATAATTTTGATCGCACCACCATTAACGTGAGCACAGTTGAAGATCCCGTTGAATCAAACATTGAAGGCGTGCATCAGGCGCAAATTAATTCTAAGGCTGGATTCACTTTCGCAAGCGCTCTGCGTTCTTTACTGCGACAAGATCCCGACGTAATCATGGTTGGTGAAATTCGCGATAGTGAAACCGCGCAAATCGCCGTGCAGGCCGCGCTCACTGGACACGTTGTGTTAAGCACACTGCATACCAATGACGCGCCAAGCGCCATCACGCGTCTGGGCAATCTTGGCGTTGAGAATTTTCTTATCGCCGCAAGTCTGCGCGGCGTGTTGGCACAGCGACTTGTGCGTCGCGTCTGTTCAAGTTGCGCTGTTGCGCGCGAACTGGACGAATCACAAAAAACCGCCATGGGTATTTACGCTTATCAAACAGGCACGCCAATGAAGGGCGCGGGTTGCCGCAAGTGCCGCGAAACTGGCCTGAAGGGTCGACTTGGTTTGTATGAACTCATGGTGCCAGATGAAAAAATGAACGACTTGCTGTGTGGTACGTGCGACCCCGCGCTCATTCGAAATCTTTTGCGCGAGCAAGGATTTGAATCATTGTGGGACGACGGAATGCAGAAAGTACTTGCCGGTCTGACCACGCCAGAGGAGGTGCACGATGCTTGCCGCCATTGAGTCCAAAGAAAATATTTTACACAAATGGAATTACAAGGCGCGCAAGGCGGGCGGCGAAATGGCGCGCGGCGTGCTCGAGGCGCTCACGCACGCCGACGCGGTGCGCGAACTCCGCCGACAAGGTCTTGCTATTTTAGAAGTTCAACTTGGCGACGCGGGCGCTTCCGTTGGCGAGGCCGTGAGCGCAAAAACGCAGAAGCGCCGTCTGGAAAACGCGTTTCGCAAAGACGACACGGTTTCATTTTGCTCGCAAATTGCGGTCATGCTTCGCACTGGCGTTACCTTGAAAGAATCGCTGGACACGTTTGCTGAACAGGCGGCGCGCCCCGTGTTGCGGAGTTGGCGCGCGCCATTCGCGATGATGTCTGCGAGGGAATGGATTTTTCATCC
>CALFOZ010000098.1 GCA_937919205.1 uncultured Planctomycetia bacterium | reverse complement strand
ATCAAACCCACATTGATCCGCACGTACTGGCGTACATCAAGCAGTATTCACTGTATATGTAAGCAAACGCGCTACGCACGCGGCGGCGTTGGAATTGCGTTCACTCAACGCGCCATGAGGCAAAACCAACAACGCGGGCCACACTTAGCCCCAGGGATCTTCCTCAACCAAATGCACTTCGGATTTTCTGCCCTTCATTGGCAAATGATCCAAGCTTTCCGGCCGCTCATCAAAGGCCACGCGGTCAAGCGTGTAAAAACTTTGTAGCAACCATCGGTTCTCTTGTTGCAAACGCTCGCGCGCCAATTGCTCAACTTCCGCCGTGTTTTTGGCTGTTATCCAAAATGTGATGTAGCCACCGGAAGGATGATCGCTTGACTCGTCGCTGTTCAGGTCCAGACACACGGCAATGGAATGCCACAACGTGCTACCAAGTTCGCGACCCGCGTCGTCCACATTGGTGTCTGGATCAACATCAAGTTCCAGGCCCCAACATTCGCGCACTTGCAATAGCACCTCGTCCAAGTCAGGACTTTGATCGTCCTCTATCGCCAAGACATCGCGCACATGCGACGGTGGAGACAACACTTCATCCAAGGAATCGGGCCAGGTCTCCTCCACTTCATGCAGTGAATGGCGGCGCAACATGCGCTCCACGGTTTCCTTGTTGTCAACCGCGACATGAATCAACAAACCTTTCCACGAATCAAGGAACACCTCAACAAATGGCTCCTCCGCGTTGGCGCCCACACCAATGCTGGCGTCCTCCATGATGACGGGCTCAAAGCCCTCCCAAATTTCCAAGAAGGACTCGAACGAAATCAACTCGCGGCCCATGAACACATCCACACTGCGATAGGCGTCGCGGCTTCCAACTTCCATGATTGGCGTAACTTGTTCGGGTAGCAAACCCAACGCCTCGCGCACAAGACCCAGCATGCGGTCGTGGCTGGTGACAATGTGAAATGAGAATGTGTCGGGGTCGCCATCGTCGCCTTCGTGAAACTCAAGCGTGTAGCCTTGGGTTGGACTTGGCAAATTAATGGGCGCAATTCCAAGCGGAAGCGCGAAGCCATCAATGACGGCGCGCTCCAAATCATTTCGTATTTTGTATTCACGCATCGGACAGAAAATTCTCCAACACAGATGGTAACTGCCCCACGCCCATGGACAAAACAGTGTTTCAAGCGGACATTTCGCACATTTTAAAGATGCATTGCGGAGCGCGAAATGATGGTCACTCGCGTCGCCCACGCCAGTCACGCGCGTGCAGTAATTCCATTACTCGCCCAAGTAGGCCTCTTGCACCCGCCGATCATCCAGCAACTCGCGGCCCAAGCCCGACAAAGTAATGGAGCCAGTCTCCATGACATAGCCGCGGTCTGCAAGACGCAGTGCGGCACGCGCATTTTGTTCCACCAATAAAATAGTCATGCCTTCATCGCGCAATTGTTTGATGGCTTGAAAAATGCGCACGACCAAAATTGGCGCGATGCCCATGCTTGGCTCGTCCATCATCAACATGCGCGGCTCGCTCATCAGCGCGCGACCGATGGCCAACATTTGTTGCTCGCCGCCAGACAATGTTCCACCCTGTTGACGATCGCGCTCCTTCAGAATTGGAAACAGCGCGTACACGCGCTCCAAGTCGCGGTTCATTGCCGCTTGGTCGTGTCGAAGAAATCCTCCCATTTCCAAATTTTCGCGCACCGTGAGCCGTGGGAAAATCCGGCGGCCCTCGGGCACTTGTGCCAGGCCCATGCCCACAACTTGATCGGGCGGCGTGCTGGCCAAGTTGTGGCCCGCAAATTCAATCACGCCCGCGCGCAATTTTTGAATGCGCGAGATTGTCATTAAAGTCGTGCTTTTTCCAGCGCCATTGGCACCAATCAGTGTGACAATTTCGCGCTCGCGAACTTCCAGCGACACGGTGTGAAGCACATCCGATGGACCGTAGCCGGCGCTCACGCCGCGCACACTAAGAAGAACTGGCGGGGAATTGTTGCTCACCCTATTTCCTCCTTGCCCAAGTAAGCCTCAATACACGCCGGGTCGTTGCGAATGTGTTCCGGCGTGCCCTGCGCGATTTGCTTTCCAAAGTTCAGCACGCAAATTCGATCGCTGACCCCCATCACAACGCGCATGTGGTGCTCGATCAACAACACGGTCACGCCAGAGTCGCGAATGCGGCGGATGAGTTCCATCAGCGTTCCAGTTTCAGTTGGATTCATGCCCGCCGCGGGTTCATCCAACAACAAAATGCGCGGCTCGCCCGCAAGCGCGCGCGCAATTTCCAAGCGCCGCTGTAAGCCGTATGGCAAATTTCTGGCGGCCTCGCCGGCGCGCGCCTCTAGTCCGACAAAGCGCAGTAACTGCAAGGCCTTGGCCTGGGCCACGTCATTTTCCTTATAAAAGCCCGGCAAACGAAACATATTTGTAAGAAAGCCGCAGTGCAATTTGGCGTGCATGCCAACCAAAACATTTTCAATCACGCTTAACTCGCCAAACAGGCGGATGTTTTGAAATGTCCTTCCCATGCCTGCGCGCGCGATCAAATCCGGCGTGCGCCGCGCGCGCGACCACAGCGTGAGATAGCCGCCCGCGCCCACCACAAAACCAATTAGCATTGGCAACGCCAATCCCCAGAATCCAATACTTGCCAAACTGGGTCCAATACAGCCCAACGCCTGCGCGACTGGAAATTGTTCGTCGTAAATATAATTGGCCACAATGACGTCTTTCCACAGCGTGGTGGCGCGGATGGACAGCGTGACCAGAAACGCAAGAACCATTGCGCTAAGCATCATGCGCGCGAAAATAGTTCCGCTCCAATCACGTCTAATTTCCTTGCCTTCAAATCGCACGCGCCCCTTGGTCGCCTGGTGCACGCCCGTGATGGCGTTAAAGAGCGTGGACTTGCCGGCGCCGTTGGGGCCAATCAGCGCGAACACTTCGCCGCGCTTCACCTGAAATGAGACGCAATCGTTGGCCACCAATCCGCCAAAGCGCATGGTGACGCCGTCCACTTCCAGAATTGGATTTTCAATTGCGTGCGCCACACTCATGGAGTTGGCTCCATGTTGTTTTTCTTTTTGGCATTCACAATGGACAACTTCGCGGGCAGTAAACCATCCGGGCGCACGCGCATCATCACCACTAAAACCAAGCCAAATACAAGGTATTTCCAGTTGTTTGGACTGCCAAACACGCTTCCGGAATTCACCCACCCCGCGCTTTGCATGACGCTGGCAATCTTGGGCAGTGCGATGTTGGCAATACCAAGCATGGCGATGGAACCAATCAACACTCCGTTGATCGAACCCATTCCACCAACAATCACAATGCACAGCGCCAAGATGCTCACTTGGAAATCGTAGTTACCTGGTTCGCCCGTGCTTGAATACATGCTCACCCAAAGTCCACCCGACACGGCGGCCAGCGCGGCGCCTGTTGCAAAGGCGATCATTTTTACTGGCACTGGCGCGATGCCCATACATCGAGCGGCGAGTTCATCCTCACGCACCGCAAGCCATGAGCGACCCGTGCGACTGCGTTCTAAATTTCTACACACCACAACCGCCACCACCACAAACGCAAGAAATAACCAGTACCACGGAAGCTCCTGCTCGCTTGTGAATTCAAGCATTCCAAATCCTGTCGCTGTCCACCAAGGAACATGTGGCGACGGCAACGGATTGATGCCTTGCGTTCCTTTGGTGATGACATCTAAATTTTTCAAAACGTCTTGCGTGATCTCTCCAAAGCCCAGCGTGACAATGGCCAAGTAGTCGCCGCGCAAACCAAGCGTTGGCGCGCCAAGCAACACGCCGGCGAACGCGCCAACAATCGCGGTGAATAGAATGGCCCACCAGAAATTCAGTTGAAAGGGATAAATGTCGCAACTGCTAATGGCGAATGCGTAGGCGCCAATGGCCATAAAAGCAGCCATTCCCAAGTGTAAAAGACCAGTGAAACCGGTGACAATGTTCAGGCCAAGCGCCAGAATTGCGAACACCATGACGCCGCGCATTGGATCGACCATGTCCAAGCGCCAACGTTGATCCACAAGTGGCAACAAGCAAGCCAAGATCAGCAAAGCAACATCAACGCGCAATAATTTTTTCCACATTGGCGTCGCGCTCATCAAACTTTCTCCCGAAGCTTGGCGCCCAAAATTCCGCTGGGCCGAAACACAAGTGTGAGAATAAGAATTCCAAACACCACTGAGTTTGTCCAGCGCGCTTCAATGTAGCCGTCGCTGAGCGCGCGCACCAAGCCAATCACTATTCCGCCCACCACCGCGCCAGGCAAACTTCCAATGCCACCAAGCACCGCCGCGGTGAAGGCGTCCATGCCGGTGCGATAGCCCATCTGAAATGAAATCGTATTGTTGTAGAGCGCGTAGATCACGCTGGCGAAACCGCCAAGCGCGCCGCCAATAAGAAATGTTGAGCCAATGACACGGTTCACATCAATGCCCATCAGCGCGGCGGCTATTGGATTCTGCGCAACTGCGCGCATGGCTTTTCCAAGGCGCGTGGACTTCACCAACCATGTCAAGCCAATCATCAACGGCACCGTGACAATCACCACAAACAAGTCGCGCCATGTGACGGTGATGGCGGATTGCGCGCCAAGTAAATTTTCATTTGAGATGAGCGATGGAAAATCTTTTGGGGCCGCGGCCTGATTGCCACCGCCAAAGACTTCCATAGGTAAACCGCCCCAAAACAAGGCAATATTCACTAAAATAAACGAACATCCAATGGCGCTTACCAACAGCGCAAGCTTTGGTTTGCCGCGCAACGGTCGGTACGCCACGCGATCAATGGTCCAGTTCAGCGCGCCGCAAAAAACCGCAGAGCTGATCAGCAACGTGACAACCGCCGCAGTTCCGCCCATGCCAGCCCACGCCTCCATGCCCAGCGCCCCAACCATTGTGAGCGCCAAGAAAGATCCAAGCGTGCACAAATCTCCATGCGCAAAATTAATCAGCTCAATAATTCCATACACCATGGTGTATCCAATGGCGATCATCGCAATGATCATGCCGTTGGAGACGCCGGTGATGAGTTGCTGAGATAGAACATCGCCCCAACCCATTGCCACTGGAGCGACTGATTCACTGACAACTGCTTGGGACATAATCATGGCGACAAGCGTTTCACAAGTTGAACCGTACGTTGCTGGATTCACTTTTGAAAGCGCCTCAAGAATTTACTTGCCAAGAACCTTGACAAATTTAAACTCGCCGTTCTCAACTGTGTTGCCACTCATGGTGGTGTTGGTGGTGTCGCCGTTCTCGTCAAAACTCCAAATTCCAAGGGCGCCATTGTAGTTTTTGGTCTCTGAAACAGCCTGCAAAATGCCCGCTCGATCCTTGGTCTTGGCCCTTGGAATTGCGTCAAGCAACACCTTGCACGCCTCGTAACCGTACACGGCGTAGCCCTCGGGCTCCTCGTTCTCTTTCAAATTATATTTTTTCTTGTAGTTCGCGCGAAATTCTGCGCCACGACCCGTGAGTTTGTCCGCGGGCAATCCACCAAAGGTGATGTACGCACTCCCATTCACATTCTCCGCGCCAGCGGCTTCAATGAATGCTTTCTCAAAGCAACCATCGGGCACCATGAACTTTGGAGTTGCGTTTGCCGTGTGTAAATCTTTGGCAATTTGCCCAGCGCTATTTTGGGTGGTGCCGCCGAAATACACCATGTCGGGCGCCGCGGCTTTGATCTTGGTGGCCAGCGACTTAAAGTTGGAGGCCTTTGGATCAATGCCTTCGCGACCAAGCACTTCAATGCCAAGTTCCTTGGCGTGATTCTCGAACACATTTGCAATTCCTTTGCCGTACAGCTCGCGGTCATCAAGTATGTAGACCTTCTTCACGCCCATGTCTTTGGCCCATTCCGCCGCGACAAATCCTTGCAAATCATCCGCGGGCACCACGCGGAAAAAATTAATCTTGCCAGTGGGTCGGTAAATCTTTGGCTCATTCGCCTCGCCTTTTCCTGGCTTGGTCAGCCCGGGATATGTGGCCGCGGGACTAATCATGAGCAGACCCGCCTTATTCAACACGGGCATGCTGATCTTGCTCGCTCCGGAATTAAAAGTTCCGATGTACGCAATCACACTCTCATCACGCACCGCCTTATTGGCGTTCTGCGCCTCAACAGCTGGATCCCAATTGCCGCGCTGTGGACTGGCGTCATCCATGTCTTCGTACACAATGGTGTAGTCGCCAACTTTTCCATTGACCTCATCAATGGCCAATTGAATTCCATTCACCATTGTGGTGGTCTGCGCGTTGGCACTGCCAGTGCGTGGCAAACTAGAAATAATTTTCAATACCTTCTCGGGCTTTTCGCCTTGGGCCATAGCTGGCGTGACTGCGAATGCGAGAAGACATACTACTGCGATATTTTTCAACATGATGGGTTCCTGTTCAAGTGTGCGAATGAAGTTTGATAATAGAGCCTCTGTGAATTTTCTGCGCAGTTTGCTCCGATGCAAATTCACATTCCAGGCAACATCCGCATCACTTCACCTGTTGTCCATCGGACTGCGACCAGATACGAAAGCAATGATGGCTTCGGCCGCCTCAATATCAGGTCTTTTTCCCTGAAATGCGGGCAATAGAGCGCGCAATGCATTGGCGGTTTCACGCAGCCGAGATTGATCAACCAACAACTCCTCCACCGCCGCGCTGATGGGCCCGGCGCGACCAAGGCATGGCACAAACTCGGGCACCACTCGCTTGCCGGCCAATATATTTGGCAGCAATCGATTTGGCATGGACAACATGATGTTGCCGCCAAGCACCGACAACAACCCGGTGCGATACATGCCCACCATTGGCTTGGCTTGGCGCAGTAAATCCAAACTCACCGTTCCGCTGACGCACAATGCAATCTCGCTCCACGAAATTGCGGCGTCCAATTTTCCCGTCATCAACAACACACCTGGCGGCAAGGTTGGCATGCGCTCACGAACCAAGCGCGCCAAGGAGTCGTTGGCCGTCACCATGATCGCAATGGCGCGGCGATGATTGTGCTGAATATCGCTGAACACTTTCAACAGCAACGGCAAGTTGCGTTTCACCTCGCTACTGCGGCTCCCTGGAAGTAAAAGCACTTTGGGCGACCCCTTGGGCAACTCGTTTGATTGCGCGTCTATTTGCGCCTGATCCAAAATTCGATTGATCACTGGGTGCCCAATAAATTTCGCCGGCACGCGCCGCGAGCGAAACCACTCCTGCTCAAATGGCAACAAACACAGCACTAAATCAGTGCAACGGCGCAACTTGTTCAAGCGCCACGGTCCCCACGCCCACAACTGCGGCGCTACCAAATGACACACGCGCACTCCGCGCGACTTCATAAATTTGGCGATGGCAAAGTTTGCCGCTGGCGAATCCACTGGCACATGCACATTCACGCGCCGCGCAAGCGCCCACTGTCGAATTGCGGCCTGAGTTTTTCTTACCGAGGCAATTTTGGACAACGCCGACAATCCCATTGAGCCATCATCGGCGGTTCGCTCGATCATGGTGGCTCCGGCGCGCTCCATCTGCGGTCCACCCCATGCGACAATTTCTATTTCAGGCGCCATGGCCTTCAACGCCGCGATCACTGGCGCGGCATGCGCGTCGCCCGACGGCTCAAATGCTGTGAACAGCACTGTGGCTTTCGCGGAGGAATAATCTTTCGTATTTTTGACGGAGTCCACAATCAAACCATACCCGATTCGGCATCTCGAGTACCCTTCGCCTCCTTACACGGAACCCACAATGCTTAAAAGAACACACACCTGCGGAGAACCTCGCGCCACGCACGCTGGCAACACAGTCACACTTTGCGGATGGGTCAACACCTATCGAGATCAAGGCAAGGGACTTGTGTTTTTAGATCTTCGCGACCGCGACGGCCTCTGCCAAGTGGTATGCGATTTGGAGGATGCCCCGCCACATGTTGTCGCCGCCGCGCGAAGTTTGCGCCGCGAGGATTGCATCGCGGTCAAGGGATTGTTGCGCAAACGCGCGGGCGATCCAAATTTAAAACTTGCCACCGGCGAAGTTGAACTTCTTGCCGCGGAGATTGAGGTCTTCAACAAGGCGATTGATTTGCCAATCCTTCCCGATGACCACGACGCGCCAAAGATCAACGAAGAAATTCGCTTGAAGTATCGCTACTTGGATTTGCGCCGTCCGTCCATGCAAAAGATTTTGCGCGAGCGCCACCGCGTTCTGCAATACACGCGCCAGTATTTTTCCGGCCAGCGTTTCACGGAAATTGAAACACCGCTTCTGATCAAGAGCACGCCCGAAGGCGCGCGCGATTTTCTGGTGCCATCGCGCTTGCACCCCGGCGACTGGTACGCGCTTCCACAAAGCCCTCAACTGTTCAAGCAAATCTTGATGGTGGCTGGTTGCGAACGCTACTTTCAAATTTGCCGTTGCTTGCGCGACGAGGATCCACGCGCCGATCGCCAGGCGGAATTCAGCCAAATTGACCTTGAATTAAGCTTTGTTGACCGCAGTGATGTTATGGATGTTATGAGCGGTTTCGTGCAAGGCTTGTGGAAGGAAATGCTAGGCGTGGATGTTCCAACTATCACGCGCATGACTTGGATCGACGCCATGAATCGATTTGGCAGTGACAAACCCGACACACGCTTTGGTCTTGAACTTCACGACATCAGCGCGCTCGCTGGCAAGTGCGGCTTCAAAGTTTTTGACGAGGCATTGGCCAAGTCGCGGCTTGGAAAATCTGGATGCGTGAAAGCCATCGTGGTGCCTGCGTCGATGGGTCAACTCACGCGCAAGATGACCGACAGCTACGCCGATTTTGTGAAGACTTTCAAGGCTGGCGGCGTGGCCGTGACAAAAATTTCCGCCACTGGAACTTTTGAAACTGGCATCGCCAAATTTGTGGAGCCGATTGCCGCTGAATTTAAAGCCGCGCTGAACGCGCAACCTGGCGACACCATTCTCATGGTGGCGGACCACTGGGAAATTGCCGTCAAGGCCGCCGGTGAACTGCGCCTGAAAGTTGCAGACGATCTCAAGGCCGTCCCCGCGGGCATGTGGAATTTCTTGTGGGTGATTGATTTCCCAATGTTTGATTTTGACGAGGAGGGCAATCGATGGGTGGCCATGCATCATCCATTTACCAGCCCAAATCCCGATCAATTTGATCTTTTAGAAAGCAACCCTGGCGCCTGCGTGAGCGCCGGCTACGACATGGTTCTTAATGGCAGTGAAATCGCCGGCGGTTCAATTCGTATCCACCGAACCGATGTGCAAGAGAAAGTGTTCAAACTCATCGGCCTCACGCAAGAAGACGCGGACCGCAAGTTTGGATTCTTGCTTAGCGCGCTTCGTCACGGGGCGCCGCCCCACGGCGGCATGGCGTTTGGTCTTGACCGCCTAGTGATGCACTTGTGTGGCACCAACAACATTCGCGACGTGATCGCATTCCCAAAAACGCAATCCGGCGGCGACTTGATGATCGACGCGCCTGGTCCAGTGGACGACGAGCAACTAAAGGAGTTGCATGTGCGCCGCGCTGTCACGCAAAAAGCGCCGGCATAATTTTGGACATTCATGTGCAAATAAAAAGACGCGCGGAAATTTCTCCGCGCGTCTTTTCTATTTCATCCAATAAATCGTCCAATGAAATTAGTGCACGCCTTGAGTCGCAAGCCAACGCTCACAATCAAGCGCCGCCGCGCAACCCATGCCCGCGGCGGTTATGGCTTGTCGATAATGCGCGTCGGCGATATCACCCGCCGCGAACACGCCTTCAATGTTTGTTCGGCTATCGCGGTTATGCAACTTCACATAGCCCTTCTCATCAAGTTCCACATTGGTGCCTTGCAAGAACTTGGTGGCTGGCGAATGCCCAATGGCCAAAAACAAGCCTTTTACAGGCAAATTACGCCGTTCCTTGGTGCGCACATCCTCCAAAAGCAATGCCTCTATTTTTTCTTCGCCCAACACATCCGCCACCACCGTGAACCAGTGCATAGTGACTTTGGGATTACCCAACAACCTTGCTTGCATGACCTTGCTGGCGCGAAGTGAATCGCGGCGAATGATCATGTGCACATGGCTTGCAAACTTGAGCAAGTAACTCGCCTCCTCCATCGCACTGTCACCGCCGCCAACAACTGCGATTGGCTGGTTGCGATACGCAGGCAAAGCGCCGTCGCACACCGCGCACGCGCTCACGCCACCACCGCTCATGGCAAGACGCAATTCATTTTTCAAGCCGATCCAATTCGCCGTGGCGCCGGTGGACAAGATCACGCTGTGCGCCAACACCGGCGCGCCTTCGCTTAGCTCCAACTTGAACGGGCGTTTGGAAAAATCACACTTCACAACATCGGCTTCGGAAATCCGCGTGCCAAATCGCTCCGCCTGCTCGCGAAACTTTTGCATCATTTCTGGTCCTTGAATTCCATCTGGAAAGCCGGGGTAATTCTCCACTTCGGTGGTGAGCATCAACTGTCCACCTGGCAACACGGGCGCCGGATCACTGCGTGGCACGCCCACAACGCACAGTGGCGCCAAGTTGGCGCGCGCGGCGTATATGGCCGCGGTCCAACCCGCGGGACCACTTCCAATAATCACAACTTTTTCAACATTCGACTCGCTCATCATTGCTCCATTTCTAATTACAAACGCCTGTTATTTCAGCAATCCCGCTTGACGCGCCAAGAATCTTGGCGGCGGCCACAACACCAAATCACCAGTCCCATCGGCGGGATCATGTTGATCAAATCCGTCGTCCTCATGATCAGGACCAACCGACCACAACACCGCGTTGCTGACAGAAACCTGTCCCCATTGCGTTCCAAGCGCCTGCGATTTGTCACCCAAATCTCGATAACTTAAATTTCCATAATCCTTGGCGAACGGATCAAAGTTCATCCTGTGAATTCCATAAATTGGAAACGCCGACGACAAATTCCGCGGCCACTGCTTGGCGCTGTCAAGATAAAATCCACAGATGGCCGCGGACATCGCGGTGCCATCGATCTCGGCGATCAAGCGCAATCGCTCGTCGAACAACTGCTGTAAATTTTCCACAAACAGCGTCACCACCGCGTACTTGCTTTGGTTCAGCTTGGAAAATTGCGTGGGCACATCCAAAATCGGATCATAAAAACGCATCCGCCATCGTCGCCACCAATCATCATAAATCGCAAGCAATTTTTCCCGACTGGCCTCCAAACTTCCGTGCACCTTGCTGAGCTCACGCCAACGCGCCGTGGCCCCAAAGCGCGTTAGTGGCGAGTTGATCGATTGCGCCGCTCCAAATTGATCGGCGAAATACTCATCATTCGGTTGCCCCGATGCGTTGAACGCCTTCTGCATGGACTCGGTCAAAATCAAGCGGTCGCCCTCGGGCAATTCCAATCTCTTTAAGCGCTCGTTGTCGCCAGGCTTGATCTGGGGATAGCCCTTCATGGCCACGCGTTGCAATGTCGCCACCGGAAGGGTGTCAAGATTCGCGGCCATGAACACGCGGTTGGACTCCAACAACCGCGACATCATTTTCATTCCAAATAATTTTTCAGCCTCCATGCGTTGCTCGCTCACTTGACGCAACACGCGCAACATGGCAAGCGATAAATCAAACGCCGAATCAAATTGTTTCGCATCCGCATCTAAATACATGGAAATCACCGTGAAAGCCGTCAATCCACGAACCGCGTTGAGATACGCAAACGCCGCCTCGCCTGGCGCGGATCCAGGCCGAGCCCAAATTCCCTTGGCCTTCCACTTTGCATCAAGACCTTGTTCGCCATCTCCATATGGAATGCCCAACACAAAAGAATTTTGCGCTTTCAGAATCGCCTCGCGTAAAGCCGGATTCGCTTGCGCCCATTTCTTCCAATTGTCAAATCCCTCCATGCCCGGCCAAATATTTTCCGGCATTGGCACGCTGTCACCCGGCATCGCGGTTGCTGTAATCCAAGCGTTGAAAATGAAATTGGCGCTTCGATTTTTCTCGCTCACGCCCTTCCAAAACATATTCAGTTCAGCCAATGCGGCCACACTTTTTCCTGGCGCCGCGGAAGTTGGTTTTGTTACAGCCGTGTCATTTGTTTCAGCCGTCTGTTTGGAAGAAGTCGCAGAAGTGTCTTCTGTCTTGTCTGCAAGATTGGCCGCGGGTTGAGCGACTGGTTTGGCGTCTGGCTTTGCTGAGGGTTTGCCCGCGGGCTTTGCCGCGGGCTTTGCCGCAGGCTTGGTCACTGGTGATTTCGGCGGCGCATTTGGCGCATCCGTGGGTGGTTCTTGCGCCAACACCAACACATTTAATACAAGAACAATAAATACTGCGAATCGATTATGCATATGAGGTCTCTGTTTGAAAGAGAGGAAATCATACCCAACTGCTGACGATCAAGCCGTTGGTCGCTAAACTCGCTTCGCTAGCCCTTCTCTTTGATATCCGCCCATGAGTAAACCAAAGAATCATCCCCTGCCGTTGCCCGCCAAGTGCAACGTGTTCATCGCCGGCACCGGCGGGCGCGAGCACGCCTTGGCGTGGAAGCTGAAGCAAAGTCCGCGCATTGGAAAATTGTGGGTTGATCCCAAAGCCAATGTTGGACTGCGTCAACTGGGCGAAGTTTGTCCGCAAAGCCTTGATCCAAAAAATAAATTTCACTTCAAGCGATTTCTAGAAAAAGAATCCATCCATCTTGTGGTGGTCGGTCCAGAAACTTTGCTCGCCGCTGGTTTCGCGGATGAATACCACGACCCGCCCAATCGACTTGTGTTGGGTCCAACCAAGTCCGCATCTAAATTGGAATGGGACAAAGCCTGGTGCAAACAAGTTCTTCGTTCCGCTGGCGTTCCCATGGCGGAGGGTCGCTCATTCACCCAACTCGACGGCGCGCTGAACTACATCAACAGCCGCGAGGATCCACTTGTTGTGAAAGCCACGGGTTTATGCGCCGGCAAAGGCGTCACTGTGTGCGACAACAAAGCGCAAGCCATCGCCGCGGCCACCGCCGCGCTTGACGCAAAAGTGTACGGCGACGCTGGCGCCACCATCGTTATTGAAGAGCGCCTACATGGCCAAGAAATCAGCGTGTTGGCGCTGGTGGATGGAAAAACAATTTGGATGCTTGACGCATGCCAAGACCACAAGCAACTGGGCGACGGCGACATTGGTCCCAACACTGGCGGCATGGGCGCGTACTCACCAACACCACTGGCCACCAATGATGTTCTGCGCATGATCGAACGCGATGTCTTTGTGCCCACGCTTGACGCCCTGCGCCGCGAGGAGATTGAATTTCGCGGCGTGCTCTTCGCGGGAATTATTTTAACCCATGGCGGACCCAAGGTGCTCGAATTTAATTGCCGCTTTGGCGATCCAGAAACACAATCGCTCATGGCGCGTTGGCGCGGCGATCTTCTTGAGTCGCTGTGGCTCACCGCATCTGGCCAACTTGATCAAGCCAATATCTCATTTGATAGCGGCGCCAGTTGCTGTGTGGTGGTGTGCGCCGCGGGCTACCCAGTCAAGCCACAGATCGGCCACCCGATTTCTGGAATTGATTCTGCGCAAAGCCTTGGCGGCGCTCAGGAAAAAGTGATCTGCTTCCATGCCGGCACAGCTCCCGGAAATGCGGCCGTGCCCATCACTTCCGGCGGTCGAGTTATTGGCGTGACCGCGGTGGCGGCCGATGTTGCCCAAGCCAGCCGTTTGGCCACCCAAGCCGCGGCAAAAATACACTTTGAAGGCGCGTTTTTCCGCCACGACATTGGTAGCCGCGTTCAAAAATCAATCGTCTAGTGCCCAAAATACAATACAAAGCAACTCAAGGCAGACATGTTCGCAGGCCTATGTGTGGCGCAAGTTGCAGTAAGGTAAATCCCTGAAAATTCAGCGGATTTCGTTTAATTGATCTGAAAAAATCCTTGAGGATGTAGGAACTCTTGGTTACTATTGCACGGAATATATTTATTACTCGCGTTGTTGCGTGTTCGACAATTACTTTCACGGAGATCCCTTCCAAATGTTCCGCCTGACCAGCTCATTCGCCCTCTTTGTTCTTGTCATCACATGCACTCTTGCAACGCAACAAGCCTCCGGCGTGGGTGCGGTAGTAGCTACCAACACAAACAAAAAAGTCTCTGCACCCACCGGCACTCCAAGCGCGGATCTGATCACTCCAACCGCAAAGCAAGCCAGCAAGATTGCAACCAGTGGCGGCGCGGTCAATCAAAGCAACACCAACCCAGCGCTTGCTGAAACCACCGCAACTCTTCAGCCCCGCGTACTTACCAACAAACTTAAAACCACCGGACCCAATTCCATGGACGCTGTGCTTTCGGCTGGCGGACCAAACCGCGGAATTCGCTCAGGCCGAATTGCTGTGAAGTTTCTTGATCAACTCAAAGTGCGTTGCATCTCTGGTCCTGGTGGCTTAACAATCGCCGCCACCAACAATACAAATTCAGAAACCACTCAAGCTTTAACAACCACAAAAACCGGTAAAAAACCAACTGAAATTGATCACGCAACTCAACTTCCCGCAAGCCCCATCGCATCCGCCTTGGCGTTGATTGATCGCTTTGGCGGCACGGTTGCGCCAATGATTCAGAAATCCAATTCTGCGCTTGCCGCCCTGGAAGAAAAAGCCGCCGCTCGCTCCAAGAAAGCGCAACCAGATTTGGCGGGATATATCTTTATCACCGTCGCCCCTTCCGCATTGACAGCCGCGGCCGAGGCATTTAATGATCTTGATTGCGTGGAATTTGCCCAAGTGGATTACATGCCTATTCCAGCTCAAAGTGGTTGCCCCGATAGGGATTTAAGTTTGCAAAATGGCAATGGCTCAGAAGGCGCCGATGTTGGCCTGAACTGCCAAACGACAACCACATCAACTGGTGGAATTGTTATCTGTTCCCCGCCGCCGCCAGTATTTGTGCTTGGTCCAACCACCGCTACAACGTACACAACGGCGGCTTCATTATCTGGTGGACTCGGAGCAATTTCTTGCAACCGTCCCTCGCGCTGGTCTGGATACAACCCCTCAATCAAAACTCAAACATATCCTGCTCCATTCTCACCTCCTCTTACTGAACCTTGCCTGGGCTACACCGTCAATTTAGTCGGCTCAGCGGCGAACTGGGATTGCACTTCTAGTGGTTGCAATCAAGGCGGCGGAGCGAATGGCTTGTGTACAACACCGCCAACTGGAATTACCACCAGCATCGCGTGTCAATACGGTTGCCGCGACGTGAATTGCCCAGAATACCTTGCATCCGTGGGATTTGATATTTGTAGTGGCGCAGATGGAACAAGTTTTAGAGGCTGGGATGCAACGTGTGCAACCTTAGCAAATATTTACTGCCCTCAATTAAACCTACCCACTCCGTATAACGGTGGCATTGTCGGACCAGGCATGCCGCAAGTTGATCTAGCGAGCCAGGGGTGTTATGCGGTTTCTTATACTGGCGCCCCAAGCGCATCGCAATATGCATTTGATGACTCTGTGTATTACGATGCTTGCTTCACGTTACGCGGGCCTGGCGTTCGTGGATTTGCAGGAACCTTGGGCATTCTCAAATACACGGATATTGGAAATGGCGACGGTATTCGTCCTTGGGGCTTCACTGGCCTCGCAACTTCATTTGCATTTGGGTTTCTACAAACTGCCCCTCCAAGCGAACCATTTTCATCAATATCTCCATTTGATTGCTCTGGTATGCCAGCATCAATAAACCAGAATCAAGTTGGAGGAACAATTGTGCAG
>CALFOZ010000097.1 GCA_937919205.1 uncultured Planctomycetia bacterium | reverse complement strand
TCGCAGTTGGACACCTCACCACATCCAAGGAACTTTTGGGCTACACAGGCTGGCAACGATCCGCCGACTCACAAGGACGGCCACGCCAAGAAGAACCAAATTCTCCACCAGCCCTTGTGATGGGATTCACGCAAGGATTTTTCAACATGCTTTCCAGTGGAAGTTTTTCGCCCCTGCTTGGCAATGCCACGCTTGCCTCGTATCGACCAGGAATCGCCCAAGATGGCGGAAGCTTGTATCGAGATTCGCTCAGCGGTGGTCGCGGCAACTCGTCGCTTTCGCCCAATGGCTTCACGG
Organism: uncultured Planctomycetia bacterium; assembly: GCA_937919205.1. GTDB lineage: Bacteria > Planctomycetota > Phycisphaerae > Phycisphaerales > SM1A02 > SYAC01. The sequence continues at coordinate 27,936 of CALFOZ010000097.1, read as the reverse complement.
TGTCTGGATTTTATTACGACCCCAAATATCCACTGCGCGGCGGCGCCGAGGGCGCATACGCAGTGTTGCTTTCTTTCAAGCCGGAATCATTCGATGTTGGCGGTTCATTCAGTTTGTCCGCATCGCAGGCCAGGCTGATCGCTCCATTTGATGGAGGAGCGATCGCGGAATTTCCAATTGAGTTCAGTCAAGAAAAGAGAAGTGACGATGGCCGCTCCATGGTGCGCTATCAATTCAACACCGACTCCAGTTACGCCACGCTTGAAAATGCGACAAGCGAAGGCGGCATATGCCTAGTATTTCCATCCAAACCATTTCAAATTTCTAAGAACAGCGCCAAGCCCACCATGATCTCCATCAAGGGTCTGCGCATTGAATTGCCCAAGCCCAATGTGGACCCGCTTGCCCTGGGGCGCGCCGTGGAAAATGCGGGCGAAAAAATTCAAATCGCCGCCGATGAGACTGCGCCTCAAATTTCGGAAGATGAACTTAGGCTTGACCCGACGATCAATGGTTTGATGCTGAGCAAGAATGCCTTGCCTGGAACATTGCAAGAACAAGACGGGACCATCTTTACCGGTGCCGCCACGCACGTGAAAAAAAGCAAGGATGCCAAGACCGACATTCGCGGAATCTTTCAAGGCTCAACCGGAAAAATCGCCAAGCTGAAAATATCTGCCGACACGATCACTGATCTTTACAACACCGACAAGACCCGTAAAATCGCCTCGAAAATTGGCTTTGCTGGTGTTCCCATCTTGGTGGATACAAATGGAAATCTGTACGAGCCCTTTGGATATATCTGGGTGAACAGCGACACCGAGGAGTGGGAAATTTATCTGGAGCCGCCCAAGGACGGTTTCACGGTGAAGCAATTTTTACGCGCGCAAAATAGTGGATACATCGAAGTGATGTATCGACTTCCATTTGGCATTGAAATTTCAATGGTGATCCTGCGGGATCCAAACAAGCCAGTGTCCACCGCCGGCGTGCTTGGCACCGCCAAGCTGAAAGTTGAAGGCAGAAGCACAGAGTAATTGTGTTGGCACGCTCCGCAATTGAGGCGCGTGCGTTTGAAAGTTGTGCGGGCAAGAACGAACCTGTTCCACGCTTGCCCAGTGCCTATGGATGGGGCTTCTAGAACATGCGCGCGTTCACGCTTGAACTGATTCAGATGCGTTGGCTTTCAACCAACGCTCCACCCAGTGAATATCAAAATCCGCGTTCTGAAATTCGGTGTTATCCATGATGCGCTTGTGTAGCGAGATGGTGGTGCGCAGTGGACCAATCTTGAATTCATTCAAGGCTTGGCGCATGCGCGCGATGGCCGCTGAACGCGTTGGCCCATGCACAATCAACTTGCCAATCATTGAATCGTAGTTGGGCGGAATGCGGTAGCCCGCGCGGGCGTGGCTATCAAGGCGCACACCTGGACCGCCAGGCGCGACAAATGTTTCAATCAGCCCCGCTTGCGGCATGAAATTTTTATCGGGGTCCTCCGCGTTAATACGCACTTCAATAGCGTGGCCATTGACCTTGATGTCTTGTTGCTTGATCGACAGTGGCTCGCCAGCGGCCACGCGGATTTGCGTTTGCACAATGTCCACGCCGGTGATCATTTCCGTGACCGGGTGCTCAACTTGCACGCGCGTGTTCACTTCAAGCATGTAGAAGTCCTGCTTCTTGTCCATAAGAAATTCAACCGTGGCCGCGCCGCAATAGTTGGCGGTGCGAATAAGCGTGGCGGCGCTTTCACACACCTTCATGCGCTTGGCTGGATCCACGCCAGGGCTTGGCGCCTCCTCGACTAATTTCTGATGGCGCCGCTGACTCGAGCAATCGCGCTCGAACAAATGCACGGCGTTGCCATGATTGTCGCCGATGGTTTGCACTTCAAAGTGGCGAGCGTTCTCCAGATATTTTTCAACATAGACCGTTCCGTTTCCAAATGCGGCAAGCGCTTCTTGGCGCGCCTTATCAACATTTTCACGCAACTCCGCCTCGCTTCGGGCCACGCGCATTCCGCGCCCACCACCACCGGCGCTGGCCTTGATGATGACTGGATAGCCAATCTCGTTGGCCACTTTCACGGCCTCCTCAAGATCCTCAATTCCACCTTCTGTGCCGGGAAATACAGGCGTTCCAGATTGGCGCGCCAGGCGCTTGCAATTCACTTTGTCGCCCAGCAACGTCATGGCTTCTGGACTTGGTCCAATGAAAGTGATATTGCAATCGCGACAGACTCCCGCGAATGAGGCGTTCTCCGAAAGGAATCCATAGCCCGGATGAATGGCGTCGGCACCCGTGACCTCCGCGGCCGCGATCAAGCGCTCGATGCGCAAGTAACTTTCCTTGCTGGCGGCTGGACCAATACACACGGCCTCGTCGGCTTGCTCAATCCACGGACCATCACGGTCCGCCACGCTGTAGACGCACACGGGACTTATGCCTAACTCGCGGCACGCGCGAATGACCCGCAACGCGATTTCTCCTCGATTGGCGATTAAAATTCTTTTAAACATGATGGATGAATTTGGATGGATGAATATGAATGGATGAAATTGATGTTGGACAATCTAAGAACAAGGTGATTTCTGCGCGCAACTTATGAGGGGCGAACTAGGAAAATCGCTTGGCCAAACTCAACAGGATCTCCGCTTTTGACAAGAATCTTTTCTATGGTGCCGGTCACGCCGGAATTGATCTCGTTGAAGATCTTCATGGCTTCAATCAAGCACACAACCGAATTTGCACCAACACTTGCGCCAATGGTCACAAAGGATGGTTTGTCAGGCGAGGCCGAGGCATAGAAAGTTCCAACCATTGGACTTTCAATCTTGACTAGGCCGGCGCTCTCATCAATCAAAGCGGCGGACTTGGCGGGGCTAGAAGATGCAGGCGCAGGGGCCGCCACAGCAACAGCAGGCGCCGCCACAGCAACAGGGGCAAGACCGGCGGGCGCATTTAAAATTTGGGGAGCGCTATGGATGTTGGGTCGGCGAATGGTGACCTGCTCATCTTTGTCGCGTAAATCCAATTCCAACAACTCGTTGCTGGTCATTAAACGAATCAATTCTTTCAGTTTTCGCATATCAATCATTGGCGTATTCCTTCAAAGTCCAAATGGGGTGAATTGGGTAATTGTAGCGAAAACAATCGCAACATGCAGGGATCATGCCGCCTTCATGCAATCTTTTGTAAATAAAGTGGTTAGATCACGCCCGCAAAGCCACTGGTGGCGAAAGTATTTCAGCCATCACCATGCCCTGGCGCATGCTCTTGGCATTCCAAATTCGCTTTGGTTGTGCGGTTTGGCCATGCGAATCCAAAGAAATTCGTTGGCTCAGTCGGCTTGCAACCAGGGCGTCGATTGCGCTGATGGGTCGGGTTGGCGATTGCCTTATAGCGCTTTTGGAAATAATTGGTGACACAGAAGAATCTGCGTTTGCAACCACGGACGAAACCGCGGCTTGCACTGTTCTAATGCGCTTGAATGCTGAATCTTTGGGCGCGAAGTCCGTGACCCCGATTGGCTTTTGACTGACACGAGCAACTTTGAGCGGCTTGGGATTGGCAACGACCGGCTGTGCAGGTTCGCTGGACGAAATATAATTTCCTTGTTCATCAACCAAACCCAGGGCGCGCGCTTGCTCAGCAAATCTTCGCGCGGCATGTTCCAAAGAACTTTGCAAGGATGATTTGGAGGCAACCGGCATGGCACGCGCGTCACTCGTTTCATCATTCCTGCGTGTTGACGCCTGTTGCATGCGCGGCATTTGAGGCGTCTGCCCTGCTTGAGGCTCCTTAGGCTTGCTGGCGAATTTCTTGATCAAGAAGTTGATCACGCCAAGCACTACAAGAATAATGAGCGTGTTGGACATGATGTGATGATAGCCACTCAACTGGCGTTGATGGCGTCGCTCCACATTGGAAGACACAGCGGATTCGCCGCAAGATGTTCCACCATACGAAACGGCACATTGAAGATGGGTTGCAAAATGTGCGGAGCAAGTATGTCCTGGGCGCGGCCCGTGGCGGCGATTTTTCCTTGCGCGAGCGCGACAATATCATCGGCTACTGCGCCGGCGAAGGCGAAATCATGCGTGGCCACAATCACGGACAAGCCCTCGCTGGCGCAGTGGCGCAACTGCGCGGCCAATGTCCGCGTCCAACTTGGATCAAGCGCGGATGTGGGCTCGTCCACGATCAATAATCGCGTGTCAGCCGTTCGCTGAGCCAGCGCGCGCGCGAATGCAACTCGATGTCGCTGGCCTTCTGAAAGATGTCCCACAAGTTCATCGGCCAGCGCGGCAATTCCAGTGCGTTCCATGGCCAACTGCACTTGCGGCGCGTTGGCGCGCATGGACACTCGCCCTAATTCCACGGATGTTCGCACTGAAAAACCAGCCACAGATTCTGGCCGCTGGGGCACATATGAAAGCAGGGTTGCGCGACGAGCGGGCGCGATGCGCATTAGTTCTTGATCCGTAAAAATCGCGGTAGCGGATGGTTCGTTCACAGATTGCGCGCGCGCGTCTTTAAGTTGTTGTTGTTGTGTGTCATGTAGAAACGCGCGACCCTTGTGCGCTGGCAACAGACCAGCGGCGGCGCGCAACAACGTGCTCTTGCCACCGCCATTGGGACCGACCACCACCGTCACCGCCGCGGGGCGAAATTGTAGATCGATTGGACCCAACACAAACTCGCCATTCTGAATCACCGCGCTTTCAAATTGTAAAGTCATCGCATCCACGCTTTCGCGGCGCCACGGCGCAACAAGATCAGAAAGAATGGTCCACCCGCGAGAGCGCAGACCACTCCAATCGGCAAGCGCCCCGTGCTTGCCGGAGCGAAGTGGCGCACAGCGTCGGCGGCGATAAGCAATGTGCTTCCAGAAATCGCCGCCGCAAGCACGGCATTGCGGTGTCTTGGTCCAACACAACTTCGCGCCATGTGTGGACCGATCAATCCAACAAAGGCAAGTGGCCCGCACAGCGCGGTGGCCGCCGCCGCAAGAACGCTTGAACCAAGAACCAAATACAAACGCACGCGCGCCACATGAATTCCAATCGACGCGCTTTCATCCTCGCTTAGACCCATGGCGTCCAAAGTGGCGCCACTGCGAATACCCATGAATATGCCTATACATACAGCGATTGCGCAGATCACCGCCACCGAAATATCCGGAACCTCGGGCACGCGCCCAAGAGCCCAACCAGCGAGCGCGGGACGCATTTCAAGTGGAAGCAACCACTCAATCAGCGAGGCCAATGCCGCGGTGACTGTTCCTACAATCACGCCCGAAAGCACCAGCGAAATTGGATCGATGCCCCCACCTTTGCCGCGGCCAAAGTACAACGTGACGCCAAGCGCCGACAACGCGCCCACGGTCGCTGGAAAAATGGCGCCGCCCATGAGCAACCATGGTCCACCAATGGCGGCAATCCAATACGCTCCCGCCACGCACGCTTGGCTTCCCGCGGAAAGTCCAAGCACAAATGGCGACGCCAACGGATTGCGCAGGAGCGTTTGCAAAAAGATTCCACTGAGCGACAACGCGGCTCCCGCCAGAAGCGCGCTGATCAGAGCGCCAACGCGCCACTCCATTGAATCCGAAGTTGGCCACGCAAATGTCCACTGACCAGCGCCGTTGCGTCCAACAAGAAATCGACACGCAATGGACGCCACCAATAAAAACGATAGACAAATCCAACCCAGTTGTTGGCGGCGCGCTGTCATGGTTTATTCGCGCCTTGAGAATTTTTTTCGGCTGTCACTTCAAGAGCGCCCACTTGCGTGGTGACTGGCGCTTGAATGTCCTGAGCTTGGGCCACGCAAAACTTCTGTATTTCGACTCGAAACAACTTCAATCCAGTAGTAAATTCAGGTCCTGGCAATAACAATTGCGGAGCGTAAAGCGCGAGCAATGACACGCCTCGCTTGGCGCATGCGTCACCCAACACATCATGCGATTGCGCATGGTCTATATCGCCAACGGCACCCACAATGACAATGATTGATTTGGGCTGTGTGGCGAACAACTCCTCCATTGACAAATTTGGATTGCCTTTGTTGGTCAACGCCAGCGTTCCACCCATGGCGACCCACGCTTGCGCAAGATAGGTGTCGGAGCCAAACGCTCCAACAGGTTCTTCGGAGTACAGCAAGATGGCTGGCGAAAGTTTTTGCGCCGCCGCGCACGGGGTCAATTGTTGTTCAAGCGCATCAACCAAAAGTGTGGGACTGATTGGCGCAGGTTGACCGACCGCTTTCTCAACCGCGACAGGCAAATGCCGAATGTCATCCAAACTTGTGGCGGGAATAAATTCCAAACGCCAATCTTTCGCGAGCGCAACTTGCTCGATTTGGGGCGGCGCACCCGCTTTTGTTTTCTGAATCAAAATTAAAGTTGCCTTGGTGCGCATGAGCGTTTCTAAATCCACATCGTTCAATGACCCAACAATGGGCGCGGTTGAATTGCACCACGGCGTGCGCCCAACCAAGGCTTTTTCCCATCCAAGCGCCACAACGGTGGCGCTTAAGGCAGGCGAGAAACTGGCGATAAGCGGCGTGGTATTGCTTGAATTCGCCAGCGTTTGAAGCGCATCTTCATCGTGGCATGCCGCCACCAGAAGCGCCATCAACATGAGCCATGGTGCTCGTCGCATGAACGCAGAGTAGCACCCATTTCGCGGCGACCTCTCGCTACACTCTCACACTGAAATGAATCTTTTCCGTTCCATGGGTCAACTTCTGCTCGGTCCCCGCGAGGTGCCAGAGCAAGTGCAAACGCGCCGCGTGCCAGACGCCGCGGCGGTGGCGACGGCCATTACCGAACTTGCGGAGCGCTTGCACAACGATGAACGCGAGCGCGAAAATATAATGCCGCTCCTGCAACGCTTGCCCGAGTCTCTGCAAGCGCTTCCAGAAATCGCGCGTCAGCAATCTAGATTGGGCGAGGCCATCGCCACGGCGTTGGTGCAATCGCGCCAACGCGATCAATCCATCGAATCTATTTTGGAGCGCATCGCCCAAGGCGTGGGCCAGCAAACCGACACCTTTAGTTTGGTGCAACAACAACTGGACTTGAACCACCAAGCGTCGCAGAGGATCGCCGAAGCCGTGGCCACTTTGGCCCAAGGCGTGGGTGATCTTTCCAGCGGACAACGAAGAAACTCGGACGCGTTGGTGGGATTGCTGGATCGACTTCGCGACCGCGACGAGTCCATTGGAAAAATCCAGGGAAGACTTCACCTATGGCTGGTCTTCTCCACCGCGGTGGCGTGCGGGTCTATGATCGCTTGCCTATTGCTGGCATGGGCGGCGATTCGCGCATTGACTGCCGCGTAATTGAATCGGCGAGTAGTATTCGCCCGCACCTTGGTGGGGTGGCAGAGCGGTTGAACGTATCCGACTTGAAATCGGATAGGCCCGCAAGGGTCTCAGGGGTTCGAATCCCCTCCCCACCTTTTCTAGCCGCACAACATTAGCGGCTTTTATTTTTCAATTCGGATTGATCCGCGCTTGGAGCCACGACCGGAACTGGCGTTGCAATCGGGGCGGGCTTCAGTGGAAATTCTCCTCGATAGATTTTGTCACCCGCGCCGCGCGATGTGATGGCCTGCACAAAATTGCCGAATTCCTCAACAAACCTAGGAAAATCGGTATTAAAATATTCCAGAATCACCGCGTTTCCAGTGCGCAATTCAATCGCGCGATGGCGCATGGTCTTGCCAACAATCGCCTTGCTCAAGGCCAACCTGCCCGCAAGTTTGCCAGTGATGGAGTCTTGTATAAGCTGTGAAAATTGGTCCCGGTACTTTCCATTTTCTCCCTCGCGCAGAAAGTGCACCAACGCCCACACTTGCGCGTAGTAGGTCAGCAAGGAATTTTTTCCATTTTGTAAAAATTCCTGCGGCGTGCCATCCAGCAATTCAGAAACTGGAATCAAATCTTCGGCGCGCGCGGCCTCGCGCAATTCAGACCAACGCTCAAAGTTTCGCCACGGACGAAATGTGGATGGTCCACCATCACGCGACAAGCGCGTGCCTTCCATGTAGCACGCGATGCCCTCCTCCATCCACGTGGGGAGCGGATGTTGCAGGGTCTGCTGGCTGAATTGATGCCAACCCTCGTGCGCCGCGATGGTCTGCGTGTCGAAGCGGCCGATGTCATAGAGCACGCTGACGGAATCGGTGGTGTAGCCACCCTTGCCAAGACCAATATAAATTTCCGCGTCGCGACCTAATTTTTTGCGCGTCCATTTTTCCCACAAACCACGCTCGCCAAAAACATACATCTCCAGCGGTTCAACGGGAGCAGGAATTGTTCCAAGCGCGCTGGCGTAGGCCGTGAAGCACGTCTCCATGAAATCGGGCATTCGATCTCGAAAGGGTTCCTCGCGCAGAGAAAGCCGCAGAACATAATGCGGCGTGCGCACCACGACTCCATTGTCTCCACCATCTTTCCAAGGCCCCTCAATAAATGTAGTTGGCTTGGAATCGGCGATCGCAGTTGGATGCACATCAAGCTCGCTCGATAGCGGTTGCGTCCTTAAGCTGACGGCGCTAGTGCATCCAAGCGCGCACAACAGAGCGCACAGTTCCGTGGCCAGCGCAAGGATGATGGATTTTTTTTTCATCGATGATTTCAACAACTTTTAACTGTACGCACCAAGGGTTCAGCAAGCATAAAAAGTAAGCATAAAAAATTGTCAGGCCAGCTCGCGTAGTGAGCGCTCCACCGTTTCCACTTCCGCTTGCGCGTCAAGCAACATCTTCTGGGTTTCTTGCACCACGGTTGGCGGCGCCTTGGCCATATATCCGGCGTTGGACAATTTACCCTTGTAGCCAGCCACGGCGCGCTGACGCTCCGCCAGCAATTTGCTCAAACGCGCGCGTTCCGCGCCAATATCAAGCGCATCCACCAGGCCATCAAGCCAGCACTCTTCGCCTTCAAAGGTCATGGACGCGGCGGTGGAAGAACGCGCGTGCGTAAGTGGCAAGACGCCGTCCACGCCGGCAAGTGTTTCCACAACGCCACCCGCGAGCGCGACCACTTGCGAAGCCTTGGCGCTGGCCAACAACTTGATGCGCTTCTTTGGATTCACTTGCCGCTCTCCGCGCGCATTTCGAATGGCTTCAACCAATGCTTGGGCGCGCGCGAATTCCGCCTCGGCGTTGGCGTCAATCAATGACGCATGCGCGACTGGCCACGACGATGTGGCCAACAGATCTGTCGACTTCATGTCAAGTCCACGCACCGCGCACGCCGCGTGCTTGTTCACCGCGCTCCACAACGCCTCGCTGATATGCGGCATGGCTGGATGGAACATACGAACAATGGAGCTCAGTGAACACGCCATGACGCATTGTTGCGCGGGATCATTCTTGGCGGTTGGCTTGGCGGCCTCCAAGAACCAATCGCAAAAGTCGCGCCACAACAAGTCGTAGCCAGCCGCGGCAAAATCGCTGAATCTATATTCAGACAGCGCGCGATCGGCGCGCGCCAATGCGCCGGCCACGCGCGACAACATCCAGCGATCAAGAAGCGGACGCGTTGCGGCATCAACCTCGCGCGCGGGCTGAGGCGTGTTCATTAACGCGAAGCGCGAGGCGTTCCACAATTTGGTAGCCACATTGCGGCCCATGTCGAAACGACCCGAGGTGTTGCGCGCCAAGGGTTGCTCGGCGCTGGGCGTGGCCAAACCGCTGGCCGCGCCGTAGGTGGAAACCATTGTCTTTGAAGGAGTTTTTGGGCTTTTCTGAATGGGCGCCGCCACCATGTGGCCGCTGGGAGCGCGCATGAATTCAGGCTCGAATGTTTCGCCACTCTCCGGGTCAATCATGTCAATTTGCACGCGCACATCTTGCGTGTCGGTGGTCAAATCCAGCAGGGTGTATCGCAGTGCGTCGGCGCCGTGGCTGTGAATCACATCGCGCGGGTCAAGACCATTGCCCAAACTTTTGCTCATGCGCTGGCCAAATCCATCTTGAATCACTGGATGAATGTAGACATGCTTGAACGGAACTTTTCCGCCCAGAAAATATCGGTTGAACATGGTCATGCGGCTCACCCACAACGTGATGATGTCGCGCGCCGTGCTGAGCACGCTACTTGGGTTGTAACGCTCAAGCATGCCCTTCATGTCTGGATACTTTTCTGGATGCGGCCACCCAAGCGTACTGAGCGGCCAAAGCGCGGAACTGAACCATGTGTCAAGAACATCTTGATCCTGCGCAAAACCCACCGCGACCAATTGTGCCGCCACATGATCAAGCTCTAGCGGCAAGCACACTGATTCCTCAACACTGCCATCGTCGCGCTTGCGCATGCGATGCGCCGCGCCCAGCGCGGACCATTTAGAATTCACCGCGACCATTTCCGCGCCACGCAGTGAAGTGGATTGCGTCAACGCCTCATCCTTGGCGTCACGCGTCCACACTGGAATGCGGTGCCCCCACCACAGTTGCCGACTGATGCACCAGTCGCGCAGTGACTCATGCCAACTTTGAAATGTCTTGGCGTAGCGTGGCGGAAAGAAGCGGATTTCACCATCGCCAGGCGCTTTACCCGCGGGCGACACGCCCTCAAATTGATCGGGCGCCATGGCTTTCAACGCCGCGCCGCGCAAACGCTCATCCGTCACGCGCACAAACCATTGATCGCTGAGCCACGGCTCAATCGCCACGCCACTGCGATCGCTGTGACCCACGGCGTGTTTCCATGGCCGCTCATTTTCCAGAAGACCGTTGACCTTGAACCAATTCACAATCGCCTTGCGCGCGTCTTCGCGCGACAGACCAACAAACGCTTTCGCATCCGCGGACACATCCTGCCAACCGTGGCGATCGGAAATCGCGCCGTCGGGACCAAGCACATTGATCACCGCCAAATTGTGGCGCCGACCAATATCAAAATCATTCGGGTCATGCGCGGGCGTGACTTTCAAAAATCCTGTGGCCACCTCTGCCTTTGCGTCGCTGGCGTCGCCGCCCATGGCAAGCGACATGACAACATAGTCATCCTCGACGATTGGAATTTCACGTCCAACAATGGGCAAGCGAATTTTCTTGCCGCGCAAACTGGCCGCGCGCGGATCTTTGGGATTCATGGCAACTGCGGTGTCGCCAAGCATGGTCTCGGGGCGCGTGGTGGCCACGGTGATCGTGCCTGAGCCATCGCTCAGCGGATACTTCAAATACCACATCTTTCCATCCACGTCGCGCATCACCACTTCGTCATCGGCAATGGCCGTCTTGGTCTTGGGATCCCAATTTACAAGGCGGCGACCGCGCTCAATCAAACCATCTTGAAAGAGCCTAAAAAATCCCGCGCGCACGCCCGCCGCGCACACCGGGTCCATGGTGAAACGCGTGCGATCAAAGTCGCATGAGCAACCCATGGCCACAAGTTGCTCCAGAATGACGCGCTCATATTCATCTTTCCACGCTTGCACTTGCGCCACAAATTCATCGCGCGAAAAATCCACGCGCTTTTTTCCTTGCAAGGCCAAGCGCCGCTCAACCACGGTTTGCGTGGCAATGCCCGCGTGATCCGTGCCGGGCATCCACAACACATCCATGCCGCGCATGCGCGCGTGGCGTGCAAGCGTGTCTTGCAACGTATTGTTCAACGCGTGGCCCAAGTGCAGAGCCGCCGTGACATTGGGCGGCGGAATAAACATGGTGAAGGGCTGGGCCTTGGAGTGGGGATTAGCCTTGAAACAACCGGCCTCGCGCCATCGCGTCGCCATCGCACTCTCGTGGTCACCGGGGCGGTAGGATTTCGCAAGTCCACTGGAGTCAATTTCAGTGGCGGAGTTTGCGATCACTTCTTTTTGGACTTGCGACATGGCAAATCAATACTACCGCCCACATGCGCTTGCAACTTTGCTTTTGATTTCAATATGTTTTTTCACGTCATGCAAAGATCAAATGCCTGCCCCAACGATTTCAGCCGCTCAAGTGCGCGACAACATCGCCGCCATGGATCGCCTGATCGATGCCAAACAATTTGAGAATGCCACCCTGGTGGCGCGCGCCCTTGCAAGCCAAGCCCCGCAGGATCCATTGGCAAGCGAGGCGTTGGCGCGCGCGTTGTTGAGCCAGTGCAACGCCAATCCAACCGTGGAATTGAAAAAAGAAACCGCCTTGGCGTACGCAACGGCCGCGGCGCAACGGCCCACAAGTCCAGGGTTGCAATCGGCCGCGGGCATGGCCGCCTACGGCGCTGGAAACATAGAGGAGGCGATTCGCATGCACCAAAAAGCGCGCCAACTTGAGCCGGGAAATCCACAGCATCTGTACATGGAGGCCATGATGTGGAATGCAAGCGCCAAACCATTCACCGCCATCGAACTTTTGCAAATGGCTTTGAAATTGCAACCCGACTCCGCCGAAATTGAAATGGGATTGGCGGAGGCATTGGCTCAACATGGCGAGGCGCAACCATCGATCCAACACATGCAACGCGCGCGCGGACTTGCCGATCATGATTCAACGATTCGCTTTCGCTCCGCGGCGTTGCTTCGAAGCGTTGGTCAACCCAGCGAGGCGGCTGAAATGTTACTTGGCGCGGTTTCAATTGGAAGCGCTGATCGCGCGACCTGTGAACTGTGCGCCAACTGCCTCACGGACGCTGGCAAGCACGCCCAAAGCGCCGAAGTGTGGGAGCAATTGGCGGCGATGACCTTGATGCAACCGCTACCACTACTTGAAGCGGCGCGAAGTTGGTCGCGCGCTGGACAAGATGAAACTGCTTTAATATTTCTGGAAAAAGCACGGCAAGCCAATCCGCCACAGGCGTATTTTGAATTGGTGCGTGAAGAAATTCTGGCGCGCCGACCGCGACAACCATAGAAAAATATTGCGCCGTGCGTAGCACTGCGATCAGTCGGCCACGCCATCGTTTTTCATTTTGAACTTTTTATTTGAATGGGTTGCGCTTGAAATCAATTCAACCAACTTCATTCCCAAGCGATCTTCCGCCATCAAGCGGGATGGCGGCGCCCGTTATGAACGGAGCCTCAAGTGTTAGAAATCGAACTAGCGCGGCCGCGTCATGCGGGGTGCCCACTCGCCCCAAAGGAACGCGCGCCACATACGCGTCTCGTTCGACTTGTGGCATGGATTCGGGCCAATCGATTACGCCAGCCACGATCACATTCACGCGGATCTTGGGGGCCAGTTCAAGAGCCAGCGCTTGAAACCCACTATGCAAGGCGCGCTTGCTGGCCAAATAATTTTTGAAATCTTTCAAGGGCCGAAAGTCAACATGAATGTCGCCAAATGCAATCACGCACGCTCCACCTTGTAGCGAAGATTGATTCAACGCGGGCGCAAGAGTTCGAGCCAACTCGATCGGCGTGCGTGCGTTGACGCGCATACATCGCTCGGCTTGATCCATATCAGCGCCGGTGTTGCAATCTTTTTCCCACACGGCCGCGGACACGATCAACGCGTCAAGTTTTTCCAACCCAAGCCCGCGCACGCCATCAAGCGCGATGTTGGAGTGATTCAAATCCATCTTGTGCAGATCAACTTTCGCGCCCAAGGCGATCGCCATGGATTCCGTTTCACGCGCGCCGCGAATGTCCGTGTGATACGTCACAATTAAATCAAATCCAGAACGCGCCAACTCTAGAGCCACCCCGCGACCCACCCGCCGCGAACCGCCCACAACCATGGCCAACGGCCTCATGAACGCCCATCCATTCGCTTGGCGGATTCGGCCCAAGCGTCATGCACTTTGGTGGGGCGCTCTGCGCCGTTTGTCAAACCTGGCAATCGCCGTCGAAGCGCATTTTTCAGCAGTAGCACCATCGCAAAACCCAGCACACCGCAGGCGATAACAATCATCGCGAGCCAAATGATGCTCGATGAAAATCCAAAGACTGTGGAGGCTGAATCAACCATACTTAGCAACAGGATACGAGGCGTGGTGGAATTGGCGAATGTCGTAGAATAAAAAAGTGTTCGATCGCAACAGTCTCACCAACCGAATTCTCACCTTAGTCCAAATGATTTGGAATAGGCGGCGCGGGATTTCAATTTTTGTTTTGAGCTTGGCGATCGGAATGTGGTGCCTTCTACGCTTCACCGCGTCTTTAAATTTGTTAATTGCGGCGATTGTTTCCAGGGAAAGTGGCGCCGTGTGCGTGGTCAAAAACGCGCGTTGGGATGGCTGGGGACATCTCACGGTTGAATCATTGGAGGTGCTTGCGCCCACGTGGCCGGGCCAAACCGCTCAATTGCTCAGGGTTGATCATGTCATGATTCAATTTCAACCGTGGCAATTGTTGCGCGGAAAAATTGTGTTGCAAGAGATCCATGTCAATGCGGCGGTGATAAATATCGCCGAACGCGCCAACGCCCACGGCATATTTAATTTGATGGCGATTCAACCACGTCCAGGCTCCGGTGGTTCGCCCGTTGAAGTGCTCCGAGCGAGCCTGGACCAGCTTGAAGTTGCCAGATTCACGGTGGACGCGAATGAAAAAGTGAACCTTGAGGGACGCCATTCATTCGAAGGCTCGATGACGCCCACCGGCAATTCAAAAACGGAGTTTGAATTTGATCTGACGGAAATTCCAGAGAAAAATCCCTCTGAAAACCCCAACAGAAGCGACCTGAAACTAGTGGGAAGTTTCAATCAAACCACATTCGAATACAGCATGTCCATCACCGGCCTTTCGTTTGTGGAATCACTGTTGCCAATGCTTCCATACTCCGTGGAAAATGTGTGGAAGCAAATCAATTTGACGGGATCAATTACACAGATTCGCTTGGGCGGCAACCCAGAACGCCCCATAGACCGCGCCACTCTGACATTGAACAACGTGCAGGCCACCATTCAAATTCCTGGAGATCAAACTGAATGGGTGCGCTACGAACCCAAAAAACTTCCGCCGCTTCCGGACAATATTAAAACCGCCAGCGATGTGAAGGATCCGCCACGACTCCAGACGGGTTTTCCACGAATGCAAGTGGAGAGCGGCACCATTGAATTTGAGAAAAATATATTGAAATTTGAAAATTTCATTGGCAAACTCGACAGCACCACGCCCCGCAGTTTGGCGGTGCCAATCGAGCTTGACCTGACAATTACATTGCCGCCCCAGGAGCCGACGGCGTTCACTGACGACACGCAAGAGTGGTTCAAAGAAGTCTTCCAAAGAAGCGGCGTTGAAGCCACGGTGAAAATTAAAAAATTTGCATTGACACCGGACAATGAAAAGGACTTTGATGGCGTGGAGTTGCCCAAATCCGCGGTGCAAGTGCTGGGCAATTTGTTGGCCAAGACTTGGGATATCGATCTTGTCGTCAACATCATGCGCGCCGGCTCTAAAATGAACGCCGATGGCACAACAACACCGCAAGCACTCACCACCAAGGGAACGCTGAACATCCGCGGCGCTTCCGGAGGCTACTTTCTCTTTCCTTATTTGCTCAGCGATGTCAATGCGGAAATAAAGTTGAACAACGACACGGTTTCAATTGTGTCACTGCGAGGCAAAGGCAGTGGCGGCGCGATTGTGAACATCACAGGAAGCGTGACCGAGCCGGGCGACGACGCTGGAGTTGATCTGCGGATTACCGCGCAAGATTTACCCGTTGACGAGGCCCTGAAGAAGTCATTCTTGTTTGGACCAAAGAAAGTATTCGAGCTTTTATACGACCACGCCGCGCACAAAAATCTTATTGCCGCCGGACTGTTGAAGCCCAATGAGTTTCAATTTATGGGCCGCTGTGATGTGGATTTGCGCGTGGAGCGAGCGGTCAAAGGCGGCGCCAATGTCATGACCACCGGCGCGGTCGTATTGCGCGATGCAAACGTGATCTGCTCGCGCTTTCCATATCCGGTGCATGTGAACACAGGAAAAATTATCCTGGAGGACACGGCAATCCGCCTTCCTGTTGAGAAATGGAAACTCACCACAAAATCAAATGCCAACGTCACCATTGGTGGCGTCGTTCACATTCCACGCGATGGCGAGGATAGAAAAGTTTTTCCAGATCTCACAATCACATTCGACAAAGACAGCGTGAATCCACTCTTGCTCGCCGCGATTCCATTTGAAACAAAAAAGAACGCACCGCCAATCGCTGGCTGGCCTGGCGCTAATTTGTCTCCCGCCGCGCGCATGTTGCAACAAATCAATCTGCAAGGCGCACTGAATGGCGAGGGAAAGATTGGCGCGCTTGCCGACGAAAGCACCACATGGGATTTTGATCTTTTCCTGGATAAAGGTTCGATCACGCCGCGCGCAAGTGCGAAGGACAATGACGCGGATCAAATTCTGCCCGACGGATTTGATCTTCAAAATGTCAAAGCTCAAGTGAATGTCACAGATAAAGCCACATCGCTTATTTCCATGACGGGATTCAGTGGCGATGGAGAGGTTGACGCGCGCGGATTCGCCACGCTTGATTCACGGGAGCGTTGGTTTCAAGCCACGGCTAAAAATGTTCCAATTGGTCGCTGGATCTTTGGCTTTCTACCCGCGGACACCCGCGATAATTCCATGTTGACCTGGGGCGACTGCAATCCCAAGGGCACCATCAACGCGGATGTTCATTTGCTTGAGAAACAGGGCCAATCCACTCGCCGGCGCGTGCTGATTGATCCAAGCCGTGTCATCTTTGATCTTGATCCGGGTTTGGCCACGATTAAAATTCCATGCGGCTACTTTGAATTGATCGATGATTCAATACAAGTCCACGACATGCGTCTTGAATTCAATGACATGAACGCGAACGTTGGCTCATTGACCGCCAATGGCCAAGTGAATTTTGGCGAGACCAACAAGAACACCAGCGATTCGATCGCGCTTGATGCGCGGTTTCTATTCGCCGATCCAGTGTTCTTCAAGGTGTTGCCAAACACTTTGCAACAGCGCCTTAAGAAAAATAATTTTCAAAGCGATGGCCCCTTTGAAATCACCAATGGAAAATTCACCATGCCGCCCAACTATGCGGGCGCGGATTTTTGCGCCGACCTGTCGATCAACGACGCGCAACTGAGTGTCGGACCGCAACTGCTTGGCATCTATTCCCACCTGAAGCTCAGCAGTGACATTGGCGGTCCCATCAACGGCATGCGCTTGGACTTTGAAGATGGAAAACTTTTCATTCAAAACCGCGCCGTGACACAAATCCACGGAACACTGCTCACCAATTCCACCAACGGCAATTTTTCCATTCCAAATTTGAATGGTGATTTATACGGCGGCCGCGTTTGGCTTGACGCGTTTGTAAAGGGCGAAGGGACGCGCCCATGGCAAGTGAATATTGGGGTGGCCGGAAGCAATCTGGCGCAAAACATCGCGGGCAGGACCGCCAAAACAACTGAACAGCCCAGCGACGGCGTGTTCAACGGCATGCTTAGCCTTGGCGGCGAAATTGATGGTGATCGCCCGCGCGAGGGTCGTGGAAAAATACACGGCTTCAACGCCAAGCTAGGAGATCTTCCTTTGGCACTGCAACTTCTTCAAGTCACCCAATTTATGCCCCCACTTTCGCAAACATTGGATCAAGCCAAAATCGATTTTTATCTTCGCGACAACAAGATTCGCTTTGAGAAATTTGATCTCACTTGCCCTACACTGCAACTCCTTGGATCCGGTTCATTGGACTTGGATACATGGAAGGTCAGTATGAGATTTAAAAACCGCGGAACCATTCCTATTGCGAGCGATGTATTTGGCGCCGCCACTGATTTATTGCTTGCGGTTGATGTGGAGGGATCCATATCTGATCCAAAAATATCCGCCACACCAATTCCTGGTTTGGGAGACAATCCATCACTGGAAAACAGTGGCAACTTCACACCTTCATCAACAAAGTCTGCAACACCATGAGTGAATCTTCTGAACTGGACATAGGCATTCGCACCCGTATCGCCGCGCTTGTCACGGAAGCCTCGGCAACCCACCATGACCACGCTGGCGAAGCAAGCGCGCGTCGCCGCCGCCATGTCGAGGAACTTCTGGCCACTGGGCTGAAATTATTATCAGATGGTTGCGATGTTTCACAAATCAAATTGATCGAAAACGCGGTGAAGGAAATCCGCCGCTCCTACCGCGTGTTCAACCGCTTCCGCGGCGTGCAAAAAGTGAGCATCTTTGGAAGTGCGCGCACTCCGGAGGACCACCCCGACTACATCGCGGCGCGTTCATTCGGACAATCCATGGCGGCTGAACATTGGATGGCGATCACCGGCGCGGGCGATGGAATTATGAAGGCCGGACACGAGGGACCAAGCCGCGAATCCAGTTTCGGATTGTCCATTCGCCTTCCATTTGAAACCAACGCCAACGACATCATCGCGGGCGACGACAAGTTGATCTCTTTCAAATACTTTTTCACGCGCAAGCTTATGTTCGTGAGCCATTCGGATGCCGTCGCGGTTTTCCCTGGCGGCTTTGGAACCATGGATGAAATTTTTGAGGTGCTCACGCTGATTCAAACTGGCAAGAGCCCCATCGTTCCGATTGTTCTTGTGGAAGGCGCGGATAAGGATGGCAAGCCACGTGGATATTGGCGCCAATGGGAATATGGCGTGGTGGAAAATCTTTTGGCGCAAGGATGGATCAGCGCCGAAGATCCTGGCCTTTACGAATTCGCATCCAGTCCCGACGACGCCGTCGCGCGCATCTTGCGATTTTATCACCGCTATCACAGTAGCCGCTATGTGGGCGACCAACTGGTGATCCGTCTTAAGCGCCAACTGTTGCCGGAGCAAGTTGCGCAACTAGACACGGAGTTCCGACCCTTGATCAAGAGCGGCCACATCACGCAAACTGGTGTCTTGGACGGTGAGAATGAACACCACGATTTACCGCGCCTGAAATTTCATTATTCAAAGCGCGCCTTCGGATTACTGCGGCGCATGATTGATCGAATCAATCACTTTCCCGAAACTGGCGCAACATCTCCATGACGCAACTTCCGCGGCGCGCTCAACGCATTGGTGCGA
Source organism: uncultured Planctomycetia bacterium (assembly GCA_937919205.1). Taxonomy (GTDB): domain Bacteria; phylum Planctomycetota; class Phycisphaerae; order Phycisphaerales; family SM1A02; genus SYAC01. Next base: position 8,958 of record CALFOZ010000097.1, on the reverse strand, counting down.
TTGCGCTTGCCGTGTTGGCATTGGGTCTGCAACATTGCGCCAGCGAACAGTCCCGATCTGCTGGTGACAAAAGTTCAACCCGCCAAGACTCCGACGGATTGGAGGTGATGCGCTGGACCACCACCAAAGACACATCCACATTGGAGGGCATTCTGATTGGATTTCAAAAACGTCAGGTGATGAATCCCCTTGCGACGGAATCATTGCTACAAGAGGGATTTTTCAGCGCGATTATTGATGAGAAAGATTTGCCCCAGATTCGTGAGAAACTTGGATCAAGCACCATCGATATCCGCACCACCTACGGAACGTTGCCACATTGGCGTGAAGTTTTACAACGCACCATTCCTTCAGGACAAGCGCTTGTGGTCAACGGCGCAACGCGGATCATTTCCTCGCAACTTGTGCAAATGACCGCGCGAGGTTGGACCACTCCCACCGAATCGGGGGGATGTTTCCAACTTGAAATCGCGACGTCGCTTCTAGATGTATCCAAGGAGCAACAAGGCATGTTTGGCCGCGCCGATCGACCGCCAGGGATACCCATCATGAACACCGGCATTGAAACGTGTTTGCAACGCGATGAAGTGCTTATTGTGTTAACCGCCAACCAAGGACCATTTCAAAGTGGCCGCGGTCCGGGCACTCAAGCGGCCCTGCCGCCAACCGCGGGGGGATTTCTGCTGGGGGAATCTGCCGACCTGCAAGGCAAGGAAACTTCCATGAAAGGCGTTACTCTTTTGGCATTCGTGCCCCACATTTCAAGTTCAATTCAACCAACTCATAGTGCCGCGCCCGCCGTGGGCAGTCAATGAATGAGCGACAAAAAAATTCCAATGCTTGAAACGCAACCAAAAATTAAAAGAAATAAAACGCGGAGGCGATTGCGCGACACGCGCGTCGCGCGCGGCATCAAGGTTCTACCCACGCTGTTAACGCTGGGAAATTTGCTGTGCGGCTTCGCGGCGATTCATTACGCCGCCAAGCCAGTGGAGGCCAGCGAATTTTTTGGTTGGAGCACGCTCACCGTCGCGGGCACGTTGATTTTCTTTGGCATGTTCTTTGACGCGCTTGATGGCGGCGTGGCCAGATTAACCCGTAGCACCAGCGACCTGGGCGCGCAACTTGATTCGCTATGCGACATGGTGACCTTTGGCGTGGCTCCCGCCTTCATGATGTTGCGATTGGTCAGCCATTACTACGGCGCGGAACACGGAACAAATATTCTTGGCCCCGACGCCGACAACTTTTACGCCAAGGCCACTTGGACCATCGCCGCGGTGTACATCTGTTGCACGGCGCTTCGCCTGGCGCGCTTTAATTCTGAAACAGTCAATGATGATGTGACGGCGCACATGTGGTTTCGCGGCCTGCCCTCGCCTGGCGCGGCGGGTTGCGTGGCTAGTTTAATTTTGTTGCACCAACATTTGTTGGTCAAGCGATATGGCGGCATGTTGCCACCGCGCATCGAGGCCACTTCCAGTTTGCTTATTCCCGCCATCACCCTGCTGTGCGCGCTGGCCATGGTGAGCACCATCCGCTATCCGCATGTCATCAACCGCGGCCTGCGCGGGCGAAAACCATTCTCCGTGCTGGTGCAAATTGTCATACCAATCATCATGGCCATCTGGTGGTTGCAGGTGGCGCTGGCGATTTGCTTCACCACGTACACGGTGTATGGACCAATCGCCACCTTAAGCAGAAAAATGCGGCGAAATAAATCGCCGGATGCGCTGGCCCCACAATCACCAACCCTGCACTGATACGAGCGAGCTAGAATCATCCCATGACACGCGCGCTTTCAACTGTTCCAAACACGCTTGGTCGCTTTGGTCCTTATGGCGGCCGCTATGTGCCCGAGACATTGGTGCCCGCGCTTGAGCAATTGGAATTGGCCTACGCGCAGGCGCGCGCCGATCCGGCTTTCACCGCGCAACTGGATGAATTGTTGCGCGACTTTGTGGGCCGTGAAACTCCCTTCGCGTTGGCGCCGCAACTCACCAAGCGTGCGGGTGGCGCGCAACTATGGTTGAAGCGCGAGGACTTGGCGCACACCGGCGCGCACAAGATCAACAACACAATGGGCCAGGCGTTGTTGGCGCTTCGCATGGGCCGCACGCGCATCATCGCGGAAACAGGCGCGGGTCAACATGGCGTGGCCACGGCAACGGCGTGCGCGCGTCTTGGTTTGAAGTGCGAAGTGTATATGGGCGCGGAAGATATTCGCCGCCAAGGTCTGAATGTTTTTCGCATGCGCCTGCTTGGCGCCACCGTGCATTCGGTGGAAACTGGTAGCCGCACATTGAAAGACGCCACCAACGAAGCCATGCGCGATTGGATGGGTAGCGTTGGCGACACGCACTACATCATTGGTAGCGTGGTTGGTCCGCACCCATTTCCAATGATGGTGCGCGACTTTCAAAGCGTGATGGGCCGCGAGTGCCGCGCGCAATGTTTGACCGCCACGGGTCGGCTTCCAGACGCGGTGATCGCGTGCGTGGGTGGCGGTAGCAACGCCGCGGGAATTTTTTATCCATTTGTGCAAGACGCGTCCGTGCGTTTGATTGGCGTTGAAGCCGGCGGCCGCGGCGCGAAAGCCGGCGACCACGCGGCGCCATTGGCGCATGGAAGTCCGGGCGTTCTGCATGGATCGCTTTCCTATGTGTTGCAAGACGCCGCTGGCCAAACCGCCGATGTGCATTCATGTAGCGCGGGCCTTGATTACCCCGGGGTTGGTCCCGAACACAGTTGGTGGAAAGATTCGGGGCGCGTTCAATATGTCAGCGCCACGGATAATCAAGCGCTTGATGCGTTTCGCATTCTCTCGCAAGAGGAAGGAATTATTCCCGCGCTTGAAACCGCCCACGCCGTGCATTCGGCCATTGAATACGCGCGGACTCGCCCCGCCAATGAGATCGTGGTGATCAATGTGTCCGGCCGCGGCGACAAAGATGTGGTGGAGGCGATCCGTTTGCTTGAGTTGCGCGGCGATTCACTCAGCACAATGATGCCGTAAGGCGACGCAACGCTTGGCGGATTTGATTCGCTTTGGTTTGTGTCACATCAAGTGGGCGCCAGCGCGTTCTTTCCATTCAATCGAGTTGGCGAAACGAGGCGACATTTTTAGATTCTTGAGATGGTTGCACTTGAAATGCAATCACTTCGCAACTTCTTTGGCGGCTGGCGGCGCGGGCGCATCTGTCTTTGGCTTGGTGGTATTGCTGGCGACCACTTTTAAATCTAGCGCGATCGGACAGTGATCGCTGGCGTACCCCGACGGAGGCTCATCTTTTTTATAGTTATAATCGGAGCCTGGCATCAACGTTCCAAACACAAAGAATGACTTTGGAACGGCCAACTTCACCAGCGCTGGCGAAAGCAATATGTAGTCAATGGTTCGATTGGTGATGTGCGTGAGATAAAGATTCTTGGCGGCTTTTTTATCCGCGGCGGAGTCGGGGGATTTCTCTTGTGAATTTGGCGCGCTCGCGTCAGCGGATTCGTCAGAGCCAGCGTCGGAGTCGGCATCATCTTGCGCGGCGGATTTCTTTTCCTTGGCTTGTCCAGCCTCGGGACGAAACTCGTAGGCGCTTACAAATCCGGCGAACGCCTTGTCGCGATACAACTTTGCCGCTTTTTCCATGGGAGTGGCGTTGAAATCCCCCACCACGGCCACCAGAGCGTCGGCGTTCTTGGCCAGATCCTCCTTGAGCATCTCATTGATGCGCAGTGACTCCAACTCGCGATGATGCACCGTCGCTTTTCCGCCAGCTTTGTGGTGTAGCACATACACGATCAGCGTGGTGTCGTCGGGCAATTGAATCGTGACCTTCAATGGACTGCGTTGAAATTTCAACGGCTCCTTCACCTTCGGGTCGTCGCCCCAACCTTCCTTCTTGCGCTTGTCGGCATCCTTGGGAATATATTTTTCCATGGGAGCCAAATCTTCGTTGGTCCACACTTGAACATCCTTGATTGGAAATCGACTCAGCAGGGATTGCTCCACCCCGCGGTAATAGCCCACTTCTTTGCTGGCCAAATATTCGTAGCCCATGTCCTTCAGATATGTGTCGCGAAACCAACGCAGGGCGTCCTCGCCTTCAACTTCTTCAAGACCAAGCACATCGGCGTCCAAATCGTGGATGGCTTTGGCCAGGGATTTGCAACGGTCCTCGCTGGTTTTCATATTTATGTCGTCGTATTCGCCGGACAAATTTGGATCGTCAACACCGTCAAAGAAATTTTCAATGTTGTACGCGCCCAGACGAATTGTGCCTGGAGCTTTTGCCGGCGGCTTTGCAATTCCAAAGATCAAGCCCGCTTCGCGCTTGGGCTTCTTCGATTTGGTGGAAGCCGATGTTGAAGCAGACTTGCTCTTGGCGCCGTCTTTTTGCGCGGGCGCGGTCTGGGTCACGGTTGTTGTGGGAGCTGGAACTACTGGTGGCGCGGTTGCAGAACAGAGATACGCGAACACGGCGCACGCAATCAACGGAAGTCGCAAATTATTCATCCGCGCAGTGTACGAATGCCACGCTTACTTGGGCTACTATCAATTCATGTCCCTACGCCGCGGCAGTCGCCGTTTGTACCGTGAATATCTCGCCGCGCTTCGCGAGCGCAAGAAGAAAGCCAAGTTGGAGCCCATGGCTATTTCATGGTATGGATCCGAGCGCAGTCTGCGGCGCAACCGAACCTTTGGACAACTATTCAAATCTTTTCTAGGCGAATTGCGTCCGCACCGCGCGCCCATGTTGTTCACGCTGTGCACCGTCGCGCTTGGCGCCGCACTTACGCTTATTCCGCCCGCGGCCACCAAGCTCGCCATCGACAATGTTTTTATTGGTTCGCCACTTCCACAATGGGTCGATCGAATTCTTCCCGCCAACATCACCAGTGATCGCACCACATTGCTGGGTTGGATCGCCGCCAGCATTTTGGTGGTGAGTTTGATTGGAACCACATTCAGCATCGCGGGGCGTTGGCAAGCCACGCGCATTACCAAGCGATTACAGGCGCACATTCGCCGCAAAACATTTGAGCACGCCGTTCATTTGCCACTGCACCGTGTGTGGCAAATGAAATCGGGTGGCGTGGCAAGTCTGTTGCGCGAGGACGCCGGCGGAGTTGCTGAACTTGTGTTCAACATGTTGTACAACCCGTTCCGCGCCATTGTGCAACTGCTTGGCATACTCACCATCCTTGCCATCACCGATTATCGATTGCTCCTTGGCGCAACCATGCTTCTGCCAGTTGTGTGGCTGAGCCATTGGACTTGGATTGGGCGTATTCGTCCGCTGTATCGCGACATTCGACAGCAACGCACAGATGTCGACTCGCACGCCACGGAGGCCTTTGGTGGAATGCGCGTGGTGCGCGCCTTCGCGCGCGAGCAAAGCGAGGCGTCAAGATTTTTGCGTGGTAGCCATCTCATGGCCCGTCAAGAAATTTTAACTTGGTGGTGGAGCAGAGGAATTGAATTAGCGTGGGCTCTGCTTATTCCAACCGCCAGCGCGTTGCTCTTGTGGTTTGGTGGTCGTCAAGTAATTGATGGCACGCTCACACCGGGCGATTTGGTTTTGTTTCTCACTTATTTAGCCATGTTGCTTGGTCCGCTTGAGGCGCTTGCCAGTAGCGCGACTAATTTTCAAACCAATCTCGCGGGCTACGACCGCACGCTTGATGTGCTGAACGAAACTACGGAGTTGCCCGATCGACCCAACGCCCTGCGGCTTGACCGGGCGCGCATGATCGGCGCGATTCGTCTTGAGGATGTGCAATTTAGTTACCCCAAATCAAAGACGCCCGTGATCAACGGCGTTACGTTTGATGTTCTGCCAGGCGAAACTGTGGCATTTGTTGGCGCAAGCGGCGCGGGTAAGACCACGCTGTGCAATCTCATCGCGCGCTTCTTTGATCCAACCGCGGGGCGCATCTTGATCGACGGCACGGACTTGCGCGATTACCGCCTGCATGATTGGCGTAGCTTGCTTGGCATTGTTGAGCAAGATGTTTTTCTTTTCGATGGAACCATCGCCGACAATATTTCTTACGGACGCAAGCACGCCACACAGCAAGAAATCGAGCAAGCCGCAATGTTGGCGTGTAGCCATGGGTTCATCAGCGAAATGCCCAAGCAATATCTCACGCGCATTGGCGAGCGTGGCGTGCGGCTTTCGGGCGGTCAACGCCAACGACTTGCCATCGCGCGCGCGGTGCTGGCGGATCCACGCGTTCTGATTTTGGACGAGGCCACCAGCAATCTGGATGTTGAAAGTGAATTGTTTATCCAAGAAGGCTTGGTCAACCTTATGCGCAATCGAACTTCATTCGTGATCGCGCATCGGCTTTCAACCATCCGCAACGCGCACAAAATTGTTGTGCTGAAGAACGGCTTGGTGGCGGAGGTTGGCTCGCATGAACAACTCATGGTGCGCGGCGGCTCCTATCACGACATGGTTGTGATTCAAACTTCGCGGCCTGAAACTAAAAAAGTGGAAGTGATTGAGCCAGTCGCGGCATCTTCACACGCCTGAGACGCGCCCACGCCACGCGCGACGACCGGTTTTTGCCAGCCACCAACTGCGCCATTGAATCACGGTCATCAACAACATGGTTGCTGGATGTAGCGCAACGCCAATCTTCGGCTGATGAAATCGAATCGCAAGCAGAGCGCGCGTGAGAATGCCCACAAGCAACGCCGCCACCAAGCAAACTAACGCGCTTGTGGGAAGTTGCAATCCAAACAAGCACGCGATCAACAGCGCCGCGGGAACAACATGGCCCAACACATGCAGTGTTGTGAACACAAGCAGTGTGGTCATGGAACCCAGACCTTCAAATGCGTTCTTGGTGAAACCTTTCCATGTCGCGGCGAAGCCGTTGTACATACGCACGCTCAAGAAATCTGTCGCGTCAAACAAATCAGTGCGCCCGCCAACGGCGCGCACGGCGCGCGGCAATTGAATGCCATCATGCATGCTGTTTTTAAATGCGCGGTGACCGCCGGAGCGAAGCCATGCCGCACGCTTCACCAGCAGATATTGCCCGCAACCCGCGCCCAAACTTTCTCGAGTGTCGCTTCGCATCAACCCCATGGGTAAATAGCCCAGCAACACAAAATGGATCAATGGCACAACCATGGCCTCACCCAAGGAAGCGCAAATTTGCCGGGGAAATGTGCTCACTAAATCGCTGTCGGTGTCTTGCGCAAATTGCAAACCAAGCGCAACGGCTTGCGGCGCAAATCGCACATCGGCATCGGTGAACAGCAACCACTGCGCGCTGGATGCGTTGCCCATTTGCTCGCAACCCCACTGCTTTCCATTCCAACCCGCTTCCATTGACGCAGTGGGAACGCTTCGACAACGCGCGTCGCGCGCGGACATGGAGGCGATGATCGCGGGAGTTTCATCTTGGCTTTGGTCGTCGTACACCAACACTTCAACAGCAACATGTTCGCTTGCAAGAATGCTTTGCACGCACGCTTGAATGTTGGCGGCCTCGTTGCGCGCTGGAACGCACACGGATACTTGCGGGCCGTTGTGTGGCACGTTTTGTATCGAGTTGTCTTTCGTATTATTTATTTTTTTATTCGTTAGAAAGTTGGCGCCACCTTTAGGCGCTTTGAACAACGCCAAGTTCACGCACGTCATGCCCAGCGGCAACGCGGCGCAGGACAGCGATCCAATCGCCAGAGCTTCAAACAGCATGTTGCACGCGCCATTTCATGTTGTGTTTTTAGCGCCGTTGATTGGCTGGCGCAAGCCGATGCTTTATATCAATGCCAGGATTTTTTCCGCGCGCCTTCAACCACAAGTCATACAAGGGATGGATTTTATTTCCGCGGTCGCCAAGAATGGCTTCAAATAATTTGGGCTGGCGCGATTTCACCGCCTCCGCAAGAATCCGCTGATGCGACTCCATGACCTCGCCAAGTTGCCGTTGCCAACTTGCGGTGGAGGGCGTTTGGGGCGGCGCAATTTCGGCCACGCTTAGAAATATTTCAGGGCGTTGATCCTGCCAAAAACCATACTCACATGAAATTCTCCACACGCGCATGCTGGGATTTTTAGCCAAGATGGCCGAGGCGCCCGGACGCGGACGAACTTCATTGCGCACATCCACAAATCGTCCTTGTGGCGTCAGCGAAATGGTGGGCCTCTGCAATTCGCCCAAGCGTTGTTGCACATACTCCGTCATCTGCGTCAGTGACTCGGCGCTGTCGGGATCAATTCCAAATAATCCACACTTGCGCAAAAATGCAAAGCGCTCTAGTTGCGTGCGATCCATGGGCGTGATGTTGGCGCGGTTCTTAAAATACAAATGTCGCAGAGCCAACATGACCATTGGGTCCCACCAACTGCAATGATTCATAATCAACATGCTGGCGTTCTCTTCACGTGACAGCGCATCAAAGGCCGGTTGATTTCCCGCGAGCAACCGCACCGCGTAGAATTTTTTTGCAATCAAGCGCTTGGCGTACCAACACACCATGTTGGCGTAGCGCTCGCTCCAGGCATCCACAAGAATGTCGCCACTCACAACGCGGCGGCCATTTCTTGCGCTGAAGTTGCTGACGGATTGGTGGTTGGCATGGCTGGAATTGCCACGCCACAATCCTCGCACACCGCGCGCGCGGCGGTCACTCCGCTCATAAGAACCATGGGAACGCCCGGACCAGGATTGGTGCTTCCACCTGCCATATATAAATTGCGCAACACGCGGCTTCGGTTGCGCGGCTTGAAGCCGCCATGCAAGCGGCCGTGGCTGGCCAATCCATAAATGGCGCCGCCCTGCGCGTTGTACATGCGTTCAATTAAACTTGGCGTGAGATTTTTCTCAACCACAATGTGGCTCTCAATGTCCTGCATTCCAAAGCGCTTCAGTTTCTCAAGAATCACAGGGCGATATTGCTCGAGCAATCCACCAGGACCATCCCACACTTGGTGCGCTCGCAAA
>CALFOZ010000096.1 GCA_937919205.1 uncultured Planctomycetia bacterium | reverse complement strand
CCCATCGCCAGTGCGGTTGAAGTACATCTAGCCAACGGACTTTCAATTAATCAAATTTCTGGCGAAGTTATGGTCCATGGCAAAGTAGCCATTCGTCAAGGTTTTCTAGAGCAATTGGTGTGTTGCAAGGGAACGCGCGAGCATGAGTCGTTGATTGTTGTCAATGTGGCCGCGTCGCATATTCACGCGGCGTTGTTGGCCGTGGGGGCTCACGCGGGGCACCCTGGAATATGGAGCCGCGATACGTCCACGGCCAACGATTTGAAACTTGAGCCGCCCGCGGGTGACTTGGTGAGTGTGCGCGTTGAATATGTCAGTGACGGCGTGACGCACCGCCACGATTTGGGCGAGTGGATAGAGGACGCGCGCCATCAAGATCAATTCAAATCCATCTTTGTATTCGCGGGGAGCCACTTTGAACCAGACGGCCGCGGCGGACAGCGCTACACGGCGGATGTCACGGGCAGTATTGTGGGGCTTGTCACTTTTGGTGATGAACTTGTCGCCTACGCGAAAGTGATTCCAGATCAAGCGGACATTGCAACGCCGCGTTGGCAAGCCAACACCGCGCGCATTCCCCCCGAAGCCAGCGACGTGGTTCTGATCTTGAAGGCGATCACGCCGTAGCATGTCGCCATGCGAATTCTTGGAATTGATCCTGGTCTGCGGCGCACTGGTTATGCGTGCGTAAAAATAAACGCGCGCGGTGGCGAGCCAACGTTGGTGGAAGCGGGGGTGTTGCGCATCGCCACAACGGGTCCTCTGCACGCGCGCTTATTGCAAATTCGCACGGAATTACTGGAGGTTTTAGCTGATTTAAAGCCGGATCATGCCGCGGTTGAGACGCTGTTTAGCCATGTCAAGCACGCGCAAACCGCGATCATCATGGGGCACGCGCGCGGAGTGTTGCTGGCCACGCTCGCTGAAAAAAACTTGTCCATCACGGAATTCGCGCCCAAAGAAGTGAAGCGCTCCGTCACCGGCAATGGCAACGCCACCAAGGAGCAAGTTCGCCGCGCGGTCATGGCGCAATGCGGATTGCGCACGCTCAAGGGTCCCAACGATGCAAGCGACGCCATGGCCATCGCGCTTACGGCGGCGCGTCGACTCTCGCTTGAAAGCAAGTCCCGCTAATCTCATGCACATGTCCGCAGGAAATCTTCTGATTCAATGTCGGCGAATTCCATCGGATCAACTCACGCCCGTGCTCGCGTATCGAAGGCTTGTGGCGCCGGACGATCGCAACGCTCCAAGCTTTCTGCTTGAAAGCGTGGAGCAAGGCGGAAGCGTTGGTCGCTATTCAATGTTGGGCGCGCGGCCCGTGCAAGAAGTTGTTGCCAAAGAAACAACAGTTGAAATATTTCGCGACGGCAAGAGCGAGAAACGCTTTGAATGCGCCGATCCGTTGCAAGTGCCGCGCGACATCGCCGCGGCGTGGAAACCTTTTTCCAAAGGCGCTCTACCTGGCGCGTTTCACGGCGGCTGGGTGGGATTTCTTTCCTTTGACGCCGTGCGTTGGCTTGAACCCAAGGCGTTAAGTTTTCACAACGCGCCAAAAGACGACCGCAATCTTCCTGATATGCACATGGGTTTGTATCGACAAGTGGTTGTGTTTGACCACTTCACGCGAACGCTTGATTGCGTGGTGGCGCAATCATTGGATGAGCATGGCAGTGAATCCGCGGCGCAAGCATCGGCCGATATTGCGCTAGAGCAATTGAAAGCGGATTTGCTTCAACAGCGACCCGCGTTGGCAACCGGTGAAATTCACATGGATCTTCATTCACAGCCCAAGCATCCTGCGCGCAGTTCCATGACTCGCGCGGAATTTGAAAGCGCAGTTGTGAAGGCCAAGCAAGCCATCGCAGACGGCGACGCGTTTCAGATTGTGCTTTCCCAGCGGCTTGAGCGTGAAACACGCATCGATCCATTTGAGTTGTACCGCGCGCTTCGCATTGTGAACCCCAGTCCATATCAAGTGTATTTGCAGGCTTCTGGCTGTATTTTGGCGGCTTCAAGCCCGGAAATTCTTTGCCGAGTGCGGGATCGCATTGTGGTGAATCGACCGCTTGCGGGCACGCGTGCGCGCGGCGCCACGCCAGAATTAGACAAGCAACTTGAAATAGAATTGTTAGCCGACGAGAAAGAGCGAGCGGAGCATGTCATGTTGGTCGACCTTGGTCGCAATGATCTTGGCTGCGTGTGCGAGCCAGGCTCCGTTCATATTGATCGTTGCATGGATGTGGAGCGCTACAGCCATGTGATGCATTTGTCATCAACGGTCACCGGCACGCTTGAAAATAAATTCAACGCATGGGATGCACTGCGCGCCACGCTTCCAGTTGGAACTGTTTCTGGCGCGCCAAAAATTCGCGCCATTCAAATTATTGATCAACTTGAGCCAGTGCGCCGCGGTCCCTACGCCGGTGGAA